>JAHDDV010000479.1 GCA_020629205.1 Chitinophagales bacterium
CAAATGCTCTTACTAAGACCAAACAAACAACTCAAGATGCAAGACGCAAAGTGCAAAACACGGGATAGGCCTGGACGGTCGCTTGACCTTTGATGGCATTAACAAGAATAGATACCCCTGCATTTGGGCAAATACAGAAAAAATGAGTACATTTAGAATCGAAAAAAGATAAATATGAATGGGTCGCTATTTCTGCAATTAATGTCAGGAAAATTGTTGGAAAAACCAAGGTCTAATTGAAAATTAACATTTGCTCGCAATACTTAAACTTGAATTTATGGAATCCTATGTCCCTAATCAAAGATACACCAGTAAAGGGGAGCCCGAGCTAGGTGTAGGTATTTTGACAGAACTCAGTAAAGGTAAAATTCTACTGCACTTTCCTTTATCCGATGAAACTCGTTTATATGCCGTGGAAAGTGCTTCGCTGCAGCGAGTGGTCTTTAAGCCTGGTGATACGATAGTGGATGCCAAGGGCCATGAGATGCGGATAGAAAAGGTTGAATTATTGGATAATCTGTATAGCTACCAAGGCGAGGACCGTAAAATAAGTGAAGCAGAACTTGGCGATGTATCCTCAAACCAAGGGGTAGATGATCGACTGTTTATGGGGGATGTAGATACTCCTTCTGCCTTTGCACTGCGAAGAGAAACACTGGAACACGAACATAAACGGTGCTTGTCTGCTGTCAATGGATTTGTAGGAGGAAGGATAGATCTCATTCCCCATCAGCTCTACATTGCACATGAGGTGAGTTCGCGATATGCTCCTCGTGTCTTATTATCTGATCAAGTGGGTCTTGGCAAGACCATTGAAGCTTGCCTGATCCTTCACCGCTTGTTATTGAGTGGTAGAATTTCAAGAGTGCTCATCTTGGTTCCTGAAACTTTACTGCATCAGTGGTTTGTGGAAGTTTTGAGACGCTTCAACATGTGGTTTAACATTTTTGACGAAGAACGTTGTGTCGCATTGGATGAAAGTGCTCCAGAAGGCAACCCATTTCTAGACAATCAATTGATCATGTGTAGCATTGAATTTTTAGCTGCTTCGAAAAAGCGAACGTCACAGGCGCTAGCGGCTGGTTGGGATATGCTGGTAGTAGATGAAGCCCATAAGCTCCAATGGTCTCTTGACAAAGTCAGCAAGGAATATGCTACGGTCGAGCTCTTGAGCAAAGTGGCAAAAGCATTGCTGTTGCTTACGGCTACTCCCGAGCAATTAGGCATAGAAAGTCACTTCGCTCGACTACGTTTATTAGACCCAAGTAGATATGCCGACTACCACGACTTTATCCATGAATCTTCAGACAATAAGGGCATTGCTGACATTGTGGAAAAATTGTATCTGGGCTCCGATCTCAATGCTCAAGATATAGAAGCCTTGAGCGCTCTCCTCTCAAAAGAAGAACTTCAATCATTCAAGGGGGGAGAGGAATTGGCGAAGGATCAATTGATTGAAAATCTATTGGATCAACATGGCCCGGGAAGAGTATTGTTCCGAAATACGAGGTCTGCCATGAAGGGCTTTCCAAAGCGGATAGCAGAATTGGTGCCCCTGACGGCAGGAGATGAACAAGCCTTCTTTCTTGAGAAACTGAAGAAGGAATTTGCATATGATCTGGGGCTAAAAGCAAAGAAAGGAAAGCCGAAATTTAGCTTCGACTGCGACCCAAGACTTGACTGGCTTTTGGCTAAATTGAAGCAGTTACACCCGGCAAAAGCATTGCTCATCTGCAAGAGTAAGGAGAAGGTGCTGGCACTGAAAAGGGCTTTGACTGCACAAGCTAATTTGAAAGTAGCTGTATTTCATGAAGATCTCAGTATCGTAAAACGAGATAGAAATGCGGCTTGGTTCTCAGAAGGAGATGGAGCGCAAATACTGCTTTGTTCTGAAATTGGAAGCGAAGGCCGAAACTTCCAATTTGCCCACCACCTCATCTTATTTGACTTGCCACTACATCCTGAATTATTGGAGCAGCGCATTGGTCGCTTGGACAGAATCGGTCAGGCAGCAGATATACACATCCACATTCCGTACTTAGTCAACAGTCCGCAGCATATGCTTGTCAAGTGGTTTCACGAGGGCCTAAATGCCTTCGAAAAGAATCTGGAGGGTGGAAATAGAGTTTCGGAGCTATTTAGCCAAGATCTGCTTGACTTAGCAGAATCCCCTGCTAATGTCGATAAGAACACAGACTTGCAGGCATTGATCAGTGACACCACAGCCTTCAATAGAGAGCTTCAAAATAGCCTGGCAGATGGTCATGATAGACTTTTGGAAATGAATTCCTTTCGCCCGACAGTCGCGGCGAAACTGGTGCAACAAATTCAAGATCAAGACAAAGATAGAGAACTGGAAAATTATCTGACCAGAGTCTTCAATCACTTTGATATTGAAATGGAGGACCTGGCTTCCCGTACCTACTATCTAAAGCCAGCCTCCATCATCTCTGAAACTTTTCCTTCTATACCATTAGACGGCATATCCGTTACATTCGATAGAAAACATGCGTTGAGCCGGGAAGACATTAGTTTTCTTACCTGGGATCATCCGATGGTCACCGATTCTATCGATCTGATATTGAGTTCGGGAACAGGTACTGCCAGCTATGGGATTCTTAGAGGAGGCAAGAGTCCGGGCCTACTGTTGGAGCTGCTCTTTGTTCTTGAAACACCCACAGGATCAAACACATCTATTGATCGCTTCCTTCCCAAAACACCTATCCGAGTGGTCGTGGATCATAGCGCTAAGCCTGTGACAGATCAATATCCAGTTGAAGCAATTGAGCATAAACTAATTCCTGGTCAAATAGATGCTCTACTGGATAACGAAACCTTGGTAGATACCCTCTTGCCCAAGATGATTAGTGTGGCCACAACAGCGGCAAAGAAAATCAGTGTCGAAGAAGTCAATAAGGGTCTCCATCACATGAACTCGACTTTGAAACATGAGATAGAGCGGCTAAAAACGCTACAGGAAAAAAACAACAATATCCGACCCGAAGAAATTCAAATAGCGATCGAAGAACAAAAGGCACTAGCCTCCTTGATCAACAATGCCAGAGTCAGATTGGATGCTATACAGTTGATTAGGGTTTAGTATTTGATGTGGTCGGCAAGACTGATGATTGATGACTGATGACGCAAAACTAAAGACGAACTGCTAGATACTGATGAATCAATCAAAAGAGGTTCAGCGACATATCGATGTCGCGCTACGGGACAAGGTTCATGCCATTAAAGGTGAAGTAACCGCGCTCGAATGTCCTTGCAATTTGAGGCTTGATATTTCCGATTAAGACGCAGGCAATGTGTCTCTATAAATTTGTCATGGCTTCCTGTTTTTTGCTCAAGACGAAATA
>JAHDDV010000480.1 GCA_020629205.1 Chitinophagales bacterium
TAGCTACGCGACCGACGAGCAACGAAGGATGACAGAAATAGAAGCCCTTAAAGGTGTTGCGAACTTCGATTGCGTAGCACTAGCGTCTCCTCCTATCGTCGGAGCCACTATTGGCTGGCTTTCGCGACGCTATCTGAGCACTTCGTTCCGCTGCGACCGGGGCTCCCTTTCACCGTCTCTCTATCGCGCTGAGCCTACCCAATCTAAACAGCAGTAGATGCAAAAAAAGGTTAAAGTGCATCAAGCAAGCAAACAAAACTATCTTTTTAGTTGCTAAACTAATTCTTTAGTCATAGCTTTGTCAAAAGCCCAGTGATGAAAATACTACTATTAATGTTGATCTTAAGCTTAGCACATTCAGGCGCTTCCAAAGCGCAGACACTCCAGTTTTCGGAACGACTCAAATTTGAGCGTGAGGAAATTGAGTATGAGCTCAAACGCGATCTGGACAGTCTCTACACACAAATCAATCGAGGAGCCATAAGTGGAGATTTGCTTTGTCAGGAAAACCTTCGTTTGCACATGTCGGTGCTTGGCTCCATTGCCTCTACTCAGCATGAAGATCCGGAAAAACAAGACAATAGCTATCCCGCCACTGTCATCAACCTCTACCCTATTGACGATAGTGAATATCTTGTTCAAATCGCTTTTATGTCTGCAGAGACAGCCGGTCCGGAAGCAATAAAATTGCTATTCAGTCTTACTGCTAAAAGGGGCGATCACGGTCATTTTCGGTTTGCCTGTCCCTTAAGACACCGAACAAGATATTGGAAGCAAACTGAAGTGGGTAAGATCACCTACCATCATTCTGGCCCTTTGAATGTAAAAAGAGCGGAAATCTTCGATCGAAAGAATCGGGAAATAGCAGAAAAGATGTCATTGGAAGCGGAGCACTTCGACTTCTATATGTCGCTCGATTACCAGCAAATCAACCGGCTTCTGGGTTATGACTTTGAACAGGGTTCCATCAGCAAATACAGAAATGGATATGGCGTAGATGCAAACCACATTTTTGCCATTATGAACAATGAAGATTTTTCCCACGATGTGTTCCATTATTACTCCGGACAAATCTACGAACGCAAAAATCGAAACTGGATTACGGAAGAAGGTATTGCCTACCTATGGGGAAATGCCTATTGGACCGATCCTGCCGGAGAAATGATCGAGCAGAATGACTTACTAGCTGACCTTGATCAGTTGATGAAAACAAATCCCGATCAAACTCCTACGAAAATATTCGAAGAAAACACCAAAGCCTTTAGCCCTTTAGCCCCTGAAGTATCTGCACGTTCCACCATCTCTGCGCTCATTTGTCAAGAGGTAGAGCAACAACATGGTATTGAAGGAGTCTTAAAAATGATTAGTTGCGGAAGAGTTCCTAATAATATCGACCCCTACATGGCCACGATTAAGGACCTTCTGGGAATCACGGAAGAAAACTTCAACCAAAAGGTCAGAGAGCTATTAGACAAACAGTTGGCTCTGAAAAGGAGATGAAAACCCTATAAACTATATTGAGCTGATATATTTGGGCGCAATTTCACCAGTGAGATACTGGAGGAATTGCGTTTTTTTATTTGTCTGAAGTGCTGCCCAAGTGCTTAGGAGTTCACGCCATTCAAACAAAAAAAAATTATCATTCCAGATGGATAAAGACTAACTTAGTTACATGTAAATCATACATGCTTTGTTACCGTAACCCCACTAAGCTAGCCCAAATGTTCAAACATACAGCTGTTTCTGAGTTGCAAAAACTGATGCAGGATGACTTTCTCTACGATGAAAGTGAAATCGCACAGTATATTGGCAAGACTAATGGCCCATCTGTGAAAGGCGTCATTATGGCCTCAACTGCTGAGCAGCTTAGTCAGATCATTGACATTGCCAATCGATATAAACAAGCATTGTATCCTTTAAGTACAGGAAAGAATTGGGGTCTCGGTGGCAAACGCCCTTGTCAGGCAGAAGCCATCATTCTGGATCTTTCAAAGATGAATAAAATACGCGAAGTCAATCTGCGCTATGGATACGCCGTAATAGAACCGGGTGTAACACAAGGACAATTGTACGAGCATTTGACAGCGATTGATGCGCCTTATCTGATCAACACTACGGGCTCCGGTTGGGCTAGCAGCCTCTTGGGAAACTCTCTGGAAAGAGGTGATGGCTATTATGACTTAAGGGCAGACGACATCCTCGGCATGGAGGTTCTCCTTGGCAATGGCAAAAGATTCAAAACGGGCTTTGGGCATTATGCAAATCAGCAAACCGAATACCTGTACCCGCACGGATTGGGCCCAGATCTTCGAGGACTATTCTTTCAATCAAATTTTGGTGTCATTCTCAATGCCGGATTTCGCTTAATGCCCAGGAAGCCGGTGCACGGAATTGTCGTCTGCAAATTGAACAAGGAAAGCAAACTAAGCGATTTTCTGGACAGCATTTTTGACCTGAAGAAAGAAGGTGTGTGGAATACGGAGATTCATATTGCTGACATCATGCGTTCAAAGACTACAGCACTACCTTTGCTCTTCGACTTCTATCTGCAAGAAGGACTTGACAAGAATGAAGCTCGCATTGCTGCAGAGGACACTTTTAATGCAGAGGTAAAAAACTCCTGGAGCGCCCTTGGCGCGATGGCTGGCACAAAGAAAGAGCTCTCTGCAAAAATGCATACTATCAGGAAAAGGATGGCTGGCTATGGGAAGGTCATGCTCTTCACAAAAGAGAAGTGGCAATCCCTACATCGTGTGAGCAAAGGACTAGGTTTCCTGGCTTCCATGAAGAGAAAAGAAGCTATGCTATACTCAGTAGAGCCCTTGATAGGAGTAATCGAAGGCCGTCCCACCAATGCCGCCTTGAAGAGCATACATTGGAATGTCAGTTATCCAGTGGCTTCATTTGAAGAGCTTGAAAAGTCAAATGCAGGGCTGAAGTTTGTTTTGCCACTATTCCCTTTTGATGGCCGGCGCATTCCACCAATGATCGAAGCGACCCGCCGGATATTCGATCAGTTTGGCTTTTCATGTGCCATCACCCTCAATACTTTTACCGAACAAAGTCTTGGTGGAGTAATCAACATCGGCTTCGACCGCCGGGTGCATGGCAAAGCACAAAAGGCCATCGAGGCTGTAAGAGCAGTCTGCATATACTACCAATCTGAAGGAATTATCTGTTACCGCCATGGGATTGATACCATGGATATAGGATTGAGTTCCGATGACAGCTTCTGGCAAAGCGTGGCTGAACTCAAGAAGGTACTGGATCCCAATGCGATCATCTCGCCTGGCAGATACAACCTGGTGCTGCGTGAACAAAGTACGTGACACCTTTGAGGAGCTTATCTTTTTGTCAG
>JAHDDV010000051.1 GCA_020629205.1 Chitinophagales bacterium
ACGAGACGGGTATCGCCACGTCAACGGCTGCTGTGCTCCAAAAAAAGAGAAATTTGACTTTTTTTGGAGGAAAGGGGGTCACAAAGCAAAACTATGGCCATATGCATGTGAATACCAACTTAGCCCTGAGAAGCCCCAGTAATGGATAATAGCGAAAGAGAGCCATGAACAGCAAGCAATCGCTCCATTTCTGGGGTTAGGTCTAAGATAAACATCTGAATGCCCTCGCTTTGCGCCAAAAGTGGGCATTTACTTTCTATCCCTTTATCATTCATCTAATTAGCCTTACTTTTGCAGGGCTATCTTCTGTTTGCCATAGATACTGTAGATGAGAATCAAGCCGATACTGATAATGTTATTACTCATTTCGATGAGTGCCTCGCTTCTAGCCGGAGATCCGATTGGAAAGAAGGGTAGAACATTGGTGGTATTGGTGGGAATCTCTGACTATAAGTATGTAGATGATTTGAGGTTTGCTCATCGGGATGCGCTGGCCTTCCAACAATACCTGGGAAGTACAGCAGGAGGTGAGGTACCGGAGATGAATATCGTCAAACTAATCAATGAAGGCGCTACAGCGGGTCAGTTTGCTGCAGGACTGGACTGGCTCTACGATGAAGTCACCGAAGATGATAAGGTTATCATCTATTTCAGCGGCCATGGCGATACGGAACAGAAGTTCCTGACACCGGATGCCTACTTACTCACCTATGAATCTCCCAGATTTGGCTATCACGGCTCCGCTCAGGAAGTATCTATTATTGATAAGTATATAGAGTACCTGGTTTTGTCTAAGAAAGCGGATGTAACGCTGGTGGCTGATGCTTGCCGTTCAGGAAATCTAGCTGGAGAAGAGGGGACACGAAAAAGTCAAACTACGCTTGCATTGCAACAGCAAAGGGGCAATGAAGTGCGGATTCTTTCTTGCTATCCGGAGCAGTTTTCGGTTGAAGGGACCGAATGGGGAGATGGACGTGGAGCCTTCTCGTATTTTCTGGTGAATGGACTGACTGGATTGGCGGATCGTAACAATGACGGACGGGTGAAGCTATTAGAATTGGAGACCTTCCTGAAAGATGTCGTGCCGAAGGCTGTTGCTCCGAAAGATCAAGTCCCAATGATTGTCAGTGATAACCCTAGTCAAACAATTGCATTGGTGGATTCAATGGCCCTGGCTGCCTTGCGTGAGCGCATCAGTAGAGAGAATGCTGGTAACCCGGAAGATCGAAGAGATAAGGGAGTGCTCTCCTTGCCTTTGGATAGTGGTGAACAGGAGATTTTTGACCGCTTTCTTATCCTGCTGGAATCCGGGAATCTTGTGGAAGGCAGTAGCACCGATGACAAAGCCCAAACAGCCTATGAATATTACCAGGAGCAAATCAAGAAAAGGCAGAGCCGTTCGCTACTCAATATGATGAAGCGCCAACTGGTCGGTGCATTGCTGGACCCTCCCAATGATTTGTTGAGTGAGTACAAGATGGGCTTATCCACGATGATGGTGGGTAGTCGGGAAGTCCCTGTGTCAAAAGTCCGCGACGCCATCGATTATCTCGAAAAGGCAGGAGAAGTTATGGACCCTCAGAGCTTCAGCTACAATAAAGTCCGATCCAACCAATTCTTCTTTGAGGGATTAAATCTCCGGATGGAAGCTGATGCCAAGGAGGTGTCTGGCTTGTACCAACAGGCTGTCGAGAAGTTTGGTAAGTCAATACAATTTCAGGCTGACAATGCAGCCGCGTTGAATGAATTGGGCATCAGTCAAAACCGGCTGGGCAATAATCTTGCTGCGGCGAAGTCCTTTCAGGCAGCAATTCAGCGTGCTCCAAAGTGGCTGCCTCCACATATGAATCTGGCTATCACCTATGAGCTGCTGAAACGGAGTCCGGATGCCTTGCTAAAGTATCAGGATGTGATCAAGCTGGCAGAGAGTCCTTTGTACGAGTCCTCTGCCCTGGACAATGTGTCTATACAAGCAGTGCGCAATATGCTGTCACATGCACAAGCCAGAATCCAAGAGCTTGAAAAGAGTGCCGACCCCTCCCCTTCCCCTGAAGAGTCCCCTGAAAAAGAGCCTGAAGAAAAGAGTCCGAAGGGCGGTACCGGCGGGCAGGGTGGAGAATTGCAAAATGATCCATCAACTGATTCAAGTGAAAAAGAAGCACAAAAGTCCAGTATTTCATCTGGCAAGAAAAAGCGAATGACCTACAAGGAGTGGAAACAGTTTAGGGCAAGGGCCTCCGCCTTTAGTCTTGCCGGTCCTGCGGCAGGATTTGCCTCGCTTGTTGCTCCCGGCTCCGGTGATTATATGGTGCGCAATAAGGTTCGTCCTTATTACCTGCTTACACTTGCTGATTGGGGATTAATCGCTGGTGGAATATACTGCAAGCGCAAATCAAACCAGATATACAACAATGATTACCTTACGGCCAACAATAAGATTGAAGCACAGCCTTTCTATGACAAAGCCAATAGATACCATCATGCCTATTTGGTCATGATAGGCAGTGCCGTAGCGATTACTGCCACTGACGTGGTACTAGTAACTATGCGAGGCAGAAAGAACAGCCGCAAACGCAAAGGAAAATCGGTAGGCGAAAGACTACAAATTACTCCGGGCTTTGAGTTTTCACCGTATGCCATGAATCAGCCCAGCTATGCCATGCAGATTCGATGGAACTTCTAAAACCAAAGACTATGCGAATAAATTCTATACTTCTCTTTATGTTGCTTGTTTTCATTGGTCTTAGCTGTTCTTGCTCATGGGATCTGGCTGAGCGGGACTGGGATGCCTCTGGAGGAAACATCACAGTTATTGATTGTGACCCAGGTTCCCATTTAATCCAGATCAATTTCATGGATCTCGGGAGCAACTATATAGAGGTAGGAATGATCATAGAATCTTTGGATTCCCTTCAAGTAAATGAAGTTGTACTCGGTCCAACAGAAAATAGCAGCAATTTCTCCTATGCCGTGCAGAAGTCCAGCCATGAGCTATGTGTTCCTTATCAAGTGCGAGGGGTCGCCTACGAAGAAGACGGCACACAATTTATCTCTGAACCCAGCTGTGTCTTTAATCCTGATCCCTCGGAAACATGGGAGCAATTGACTAATCTCCCCACAGCAGGACTGGCCAATGCAGTAGCCACCTACACTGATAACATTAGCGAAGGCAGTCGCATCTTTGTTGGTACCGGCCGAGAGTCCACAGATACTACGATCATCTACACAAGGAAGATGTGGGCCTACAATCTTCGTACAGCCCAGTGGTCAAACGTACCTGATTTCCCGGGGCAGGCACGTGAGTCAGGAGTGGCATTTGTTGCTGGTGGAATGCTCTATGTTGGCCTGGGCGTAACAGGGACCAACTTTCACAGAGACTTTTTTGCTTACTCACTTTCTGCTAATGGTACCTGGGAGGCCGGGCCAGATTTTCCAGCCACAGGTCGTAGCAATCCAGTGACATTTACGCTCAACAATAGTGTGTATGTTGGTCTTGGTTTCGACGGCAGCACCAACACTGCTGATTTCTACACTTTCAATCCCACTGGTCAGTGGGTTGCGGCTCCTACATTTCCTGGTTCAGCACGGTCAGCTGCCTTCTCCTTTGTCATTGGCAACCGTGCCTTTGTGGGAGGTGGGTCTTTAGGCGAACAAGATTTTTATTCACTGGATACCTTTGGTAATTGGACCGAACTGAATTCACTACCATTCTCTCAAACAGCAGGCCTGTCCAGTTTCACTATTGATGAAATTGCCTACGTTGTCAATGGCTTCTCCGCCAATTCACTGATCTGGAAGTATGATCTGGAAACAGATACCTGGACAGAAGCTACCATACCTTTCCCGAGTCGCTACAGCAGCGTCGCTGCTGCTTCGAAGTGCGAAGCAGTCATAATAGGAGGTTTGAATGAAGACGAGCTCCTATTCAATGAGGTTTGGCAATTCAGTCCTTAAGGCTGTGAATATCGCTTAACCTGCCAGCCAGGACGTCCACCCGAACACACATTGTTGATTAGAGGATTTCACTATTTTCACATGTGAATATATATATACGCAATCAAAATGCTTCAAAAAGCATCCCTAGAGGACACTTTTAAACCAATTTAGCGTGAATCGGGCATAATCTTTGCGTAAAAGTGGGTATCTGTGTGTAAAAAAATGGCGTAAAACCACACTTCTATTCGCTATTTCTTTAGATTTGAATGAACGAAACTTTATTTTAAACAAACAAATCATGGCAAAACGTAAAAGCAGTGCGAAAAAGGGTGCCAGCAAAGCTACCGCTCCTAAGCCAATCAAGGTGACGATTCCTATTAAGATATCTATAATTAAAGATCGATTGGCAGCGAAGAAAATTTCCTTGAAGGAAAATGCTGAGAGTAAGATTCAAGCAGCCAAGGAGAAAACAGATAGCGCTATAGCAAGAGCGAAAAGCTCACTTGGGAAGAGAATTGACAAAGCTCGATCACTAGGCGAACGCGCAGAGTATAAGGAGGAGCTTCAAGAACGAATAGCTCTACAGCGGGAAAAGCTGAAGCAGAACGTAAAGCTAATCAATGCAAAGAGAGCAGCCAACTGGGAAAAAGCAGTGGCGAGTGCAAAAAAGAAGATCAAAGATCTGAATGCGGAAAAGGCGGAAAAAGCCAAGATGGCTAAATTGAAGGCGGCGAAGAAAGCTAAAGCTGGTAAAACCAGAAAGAGCAGTACAACAGCCAAAGCAAGGAAAACAGCTGTGAAGGCGAGCCCCGAGAAAAAGAGCTCAAAAAAAGCTGCGAAGCCAGCTGCAAAGAAGACCACGAGTAAAAAGGCGGCTAAGCCTGCAGCCAAGAAAGCAAGTCCTAGAAAGTCTGCCAAGCCAGCTGCAGCCAAAAAGAAGGCAGCCACAAAAAAGACGGCCAAAGCAGCAAGGAAGAAGGTAAGCACAAAGAAAGCTGCGAAGCCAGCCGCTAAGAAGACCACAAAGCCTGCGGCCAAGAAGGCAAGTACCAAGAAGGTGGTTAAACCTGCTTCCAAAAAGAAAGTAGCAAAGAAAGCTACAACAAGAAAGGCAGCGAAGCCAGCGCCAAAGCAGGCAAGTAAGAAGAGCAAAGCGACAAAATCCAGTCGCAAGAAAAAATAATACACGACCGTGATATTCTGTCGATAAGATCGTCTCGATTCCGAGACGATCTTTTTTTTTGCCCCTACTCAAAAAGCTCTTAAATCGAGAGCGCAGATTAAAGATTGATGAAATAGCGAATATGCATGGAACTAAATAGCCAGATGTACCTGTTAATATTTTTGTCTGGCAGATAAGACCAGATACAATCGAAGAAACGATTGTCTGTTAATAACTAGTGTTTCCTCAAAACATTTTTTTCAGAACAGCACTGTAAGAACTTTTGCTTGAGCTGTCCGCCTCTTTCAGGCAACCTACAGCTCCATTTTTAGATAGAACATACTTTGACCAAGGAAAGGGATAAGGCCTAATGGCGAAGCTTTGTCAACACAGCTTGTACCCTTAGATACCCTTCCCTTAATCCGCTAAAAAATGGGCTTTTGCCCAAAGGGATTCCTATGCCCTTTTGCAATCAAACGCGACCCTTGCGACAAGGGCGAACAGGAGAGGTCTGTCAGCTAAAATATTATTAAGCGAACACATTTAATAACAAATCTTTGTAAAACTGTAATCAGATGACAAATCCAAAAAAGTTCATCCCAATGCTACTGATCGCTTTCGCAGCATTCAACTCTTGCGAAAAACCAGTAGAGCAATTCCCTAACCAAACTACTGACCTGGCAGTAGAGAATCATTCCAGCAAAGCATACTGTCCTGCTGTAAATGCGCCCTTCGGGGCCTGCACTGACCCGAGCCAAGACGGACAAATCCTGGTAAAATCACTGCTTGAATACTACGGTGACAACCCTACAATTGCTGAAGTATGCACTGCTATGGGCATCTGCAGCGGATCGACGAAAGAACAACAAAAGGACGGCTACAACGCGCTTACTACAAGTGGAAATACTGCGACTGACTTTACCGGCGGAACATTAAGTGGAATCAAGGCAAAAATTTGCGAAGACAAACCAGTGATCGTGCTGGTAAGAGAAGGAATGGATAGCACAAAGCCAACTGTGGCCATGCTGATCACAGGATTTGATGATGGCCACCTGATCATGAACAATCCAAGAGACCCGAATGGAGAAGGATTGGTCTACAGCAACGCCACTTTTCTGAGCGTATGGAATGCGCTTGGATCACAGGGAGTTGAGATCGTCTAACAACCAAAGCCCGGAGGTTTGATGCGTGAACCCCGGTTGGGAGAGGCTGCTTTAACTAGCGGTCTCTCTCTATTGCAATTTGAGATTTAGGCCAATCTTTCGTGTCCAAAAGAAGCAATCCACTGATGATCATCATAGACAACAATCCAATCATCGGTAGGTGTAAAATACACTCGCTGAATGCTGTGTTTGTTTTTACCAAGATTTTTGAATACGGGCAGTAATTGATTGGCAAGAGGCTGAGGTAAGTTAATGCTAAACTTGTTCTTGCCGTAGACGATCACCCATCCTCCTTTACTTGTGAAGGACATACTGCGAATTCCTGCTTTTGCGCATTTCGTTACAGGCTCTTGCAGTTTGGTCAACATTGACTTACTGACGTTGCAGGTGAATCCGTTGCCGTACTTTCCAAAAGTTAAAATCCAACCTGGTTTTGCTTGTTTGGTAAACACTATGTCCTGAATCGGCTGATTATGCTTCTCTGTGACTTCATTGAGTGCCTTGCCCAGACTGGCTGATGAACCTTTTAGCAAGCCGCTCATAAAGCCGAGTCCGTTGTGATAGACTAAGACGAACTCTTGATTCTTATTCAATGCAGCATCATGAATCTCTACTTTCTTTGCCTGCAATTGCTGTAGCCCCTGGAGCATTGGCGCTGGGATGTTGTGGTGAAAGAAGCCACTCTTTCCTGCCAGCACCAACCATCCGCCATTGTCATCAAAAACGATACTTTTTATTCTTTGTCTTCTGGATCTACATTTCTTCAAGGCATCTATAATTCCCAAATCAACTGGCATCGAAGGAGCTCTATAGAGATGGTAGGATTTGCTGGAAAGCATGTCTTGGTTTGCATAAGACAGGACTTTATGTTTGCCATGGTACTTTAAATTTGTGAGCTTAATCTCGCCTGGCTTGTAAGTAGCTGGTACCCCATAATTATTCCGACCCGGCCCAGCAGTCTCCGCTAAGACGTATTGGTCCTCGTCTTGCTCCACCATGACCATACCTTTCTCGGGTTTATCGCGAATCACAGTCAGCAAATGTCCTGGTACTGTAAGGAAGGCGATATCCCCCGGAAGAATCAGATAGGTCAAAATCCCTGCAAACAAGAAGCTCTTTGAGTCACAATCGCCAAATTTCAAGTACAGTATTTGGGGTGGAGTAACCACCCCACCGTACACAATCTTCGGATCATTCTGAAAAGGAATGGCATAGGGAATATCCTGGACAAATTTCATTGCCATTTCAATACGCTCTCTTCTGCTATCGACCCCATACTTACCTAGCGCTGCTACAATCTGTAGCGAGATTTGTTCACAAATGTAGGGCGTGTAGAAATTTACAATGGCATGCGGGTTAGGCTTAAACTGGTTATCAACAATATCAAACAAACCATGTTGCAAGACCGCCTTTAGCTCTCGCATCCATCTGGCCTTTTCCTGTTTCTTCATTCGAAAGCTACCCATAAACTTCCGGGGCAGACCAAAACGGTCTGCCATTTTGAAGAGTTGCTTTTTATCATATTGCAGGACGAAGGACTGAAACTTGCCTTTGTGATCCATGAAGTCATAGTGCAAGATATACTGCCCATTTTGCTCCTTGCTCTCCATGCGCACATGCTCATTACGCTGAAACTTCTCGACCGGGATCTCATCAAAGGGCTTCATTTTTCCTCTGAAGTAGGGCCTGGGATCTCCACTGTTATTGTTTCCGATGACCTCTTCCACTGGTATAGCCTTGCCACGTCTGGCATTGCCGCTTTCCATACGACGCTGATTCTTCTGCATTTGCTTCACAGCTTCACCAACTAAGCCTTTGGCGGCCTCTTTAAATACATTCAGTAGTCCCGACATGATACTTTGTTCTTAACAATGAAAAATGAGCCTTTTGAGCCACAAGTAAGTAAATTTCAAGGCTTTAGAAGCACAAATCAGACCATTTTCAGAAGGAGACAGCATTGAATTCAGCAAAATGCGACAACTTCTTCAAGACCGCCTCCATCACTCTGCGATCACGCGCATACCAATATCCGCTGCCTTCACTTCTCAATTGCTTAGCATATAGTCCATACTCAAAATCACGCATTGGAAGAAAGCTGGCTGCGTGTGCCCAATAGTCATACACCTTCTTATCTTGCTCAATCAAAGATTTCAAATGCTGCTCCTCATAGTTAGACACTCTGCTCCACAATACATGATGATGTGCCCGCTCTATGACCGAGATCGTGTCCATTTGTACATAGCCCAAATGCTCGATCACTTCTAGCACCCCGGCCTTTCCCTTCGGCACATTCGGAAACTGCTGCTCTAGCACAAAGGAAAGTGCTTTCTTTTTAGACCACTTGATCATGCTGATACCTTATTCGTTCCTAATAGCAAAAATAACATTACATTAACTCAGAAATTACTATATTCTCAGGTCGCAAGATAATTCATCTGTACTGAAGCTCATGGAACTCTCACTAGAAGAAACTTTAGCCAGCTTAAAGACCACTGAGAGGGATGATAGAATCCCATTGTTGATGCACCTTTGTGTCCTGAAAGGCTACGAACCACTGGAAGAGTGCCAATCACTTCTTGCAGAGGCAGTTGAGTTGGGAGAGATTTATGAAAATCACGCTTATTGCGCCAATGCTTTAGTGGCCTTGGCCAATGTCCACTATCTGCGGAACGATATCGAGATGGCACTTGAAAAAGTTAGAAAGGCTGTGAGGGTTAGTGAAGGTGGACCAGACATCTATGCCATTGCCAATGCTCATCAGGCATGCGGTACATTACTTTTTGTAAACAAGCAGTACGAAGAGAGCCAGGATTCCCTATTTCAGGCAATGCAGGTATTGAAGAATCAGGGACTTGACGAATGGCTGGGGCCCATCTACAACACCATAGCCTTAAACAAGCGAGAACTACACTTGTATGAGGAAGCTATCGACTGGTTTCTGAAAGGAATTGAGATTGCGGAAAGCAAGGGCAATATGGAAAGCGCAGCCATTGCCTACCACAATATGGCGGACTGCACCAAAGACCCTGCAAAAATCAAGGCATTTCTCGATAAGTCTTTTGCCTACAGCTCCAAAGCCGAAGATCAACGCATGCTCTCGGCTACCTTCGATAAATACATTACCTATTTTCATAGTGTAGGCGATCTTGAAAGCATGATCCAAATGTCGAAGCAAGCCTTGGAAGAAGCTGAGAAGGGGCAGTCCCCACGAAGGTTGGCAGCCTGTCATTTAAGTTGCTGTCGTGCCCTCTTAATCTATATGGATACGCAGTACCCAAGCATAGATGCAGACATGCTGAAACAAGCAGGCCAACACTATCAAAAGCTGGATGACTTTGGAGATTTGGGGGAGGAAGCCCATGTATCGAGAGCCAAGCCATTGATACAAGCCAGACTTGCCCTCTTCCAAAGTGATTATACCTCCGCCATCGACTATGGTAATGCTTATCTAAATCGAGAGGTAAAGGAAGAAGAGGTCGCACTTGACATGCATCGCATCTTAAGCAACAGCTATGAGGCCCTGGGCGACCTGCAAGCGGCTTTGGACTACAACAAACAATACACCCAACTATTCATCGAGCTGGAAAAGAAGCGGAGCTCCAAAGAAATCGAAGAGCTCTACGAGCAGTACCAAACCAGGGAGAGACAGGATCAAATCAAAAGACTGCAGGAACTTGAGGAACTCAAGACCAGATTCTTTTCGCAAATTACCCATGAGCTGCGAACCCCGCTAACCCTTATCCTCGGCCCGGCACAGCTTATTCAAAACACTAAAGACTCAAAACAGCAGATAAGCCAAGCCAATATCATTGAGCGAAATGCACAGAGACTACTTGATCTTGTCAATCAACTTTTGGATGTCAGCAAGATCGAAGCGGGAATGATGAGCGTGCAAAAGAGCCGTGTTTCTCTAAGCCGCTTCATTGACAATGTGATCAAGTCCTTTCAAGGATTGGCCCGTCAGAGACAAATCCAATTGGATTTGATTCTTGAAACCGAAGAACTCATCCTGCTTCTGGACACCGACAAGCTGAACAAGATTTTGTACAACTTGCTTTCCAATGCCTTCAAGTTTACCGAAGAACAAGGACGAGTTATTTGCCAGGTAAGTACAAAACATAAAGAAACAGAATCACAGGCCACACTGGAAATTCAGGTAAGCGACAACGGAAGGGGCATTTCTCCTGAGGCCATCAGTCATGTTTTTGACCGCTACTACCAGGAAGACAAGGGTACATTTACAACTGAAACCAAGGGCACTGGTATCGGATTAAACCTGAGCAAGGAATTGTGCGAACTAATGCAGGGAGAACTCAGCGTCGAATCGGCACTTGGGAAGGGCAGCAGCTTCAGGCTAGTACTTCCGGTAGACCTGGCCCAGGATGAGCAATTGGATACTATAAGCGAAGTGCAAGCAATTCCTGTCAATAGCCTCATTGATGAAGAACAGCCGGGCCCTCTGACTACCGACCAGAGTTCAATGGAGCAGCGAAAAGACATACCTGTGATCCTCTTTATTGAGGACACTAAAGATTTGCACCGTTATGTAAAAAGCATCTTCAAAGACCAATACATTCTGCTACAGGCATTCGATGGCATTAGGGGGCTGGAAATCGCAAGAGAACGTCTGCCTGATCTAATCATTAGTGATGTAATGATGCCTGGGAAAGACGGATTCGAAGTCTGTGCAGCCATCAAAGAAGATGAACTGACCAACCATATTCCTGTTATTCTTTTGACAGGTAAAACAGCCTTGCAAAGCCGGATCACTGGATTCGAAAAAGGAGCTGACGCATATCTTGCAAAGCCATTCAGCGCTCAAGAACTAGAACTACAGAGCAAGAATCTCTTAGCGACAAGCAAAGCACTAAGGGCTTATCTAAGTGCAGGAGATGAAGCAGGGCTCGGCAAAGAGCATTTGAACAAAACGCTCGTAAAAATCCAAAGCAGCTATTTAGACAAAATGCGCTCCTTTATTGAAAGCCATCTCGAAGACGATAACTTTAGCATTGCCATGATCACCAGGGCGTTCAACATGAGTCGATCGCAGTTATACCGCAAAATCCACTCCCTTACAGGATTGAGTATCGTGGAATTTATCCGTAAGATCCGCATCAAGAAGGCAATCGAACTCTTGCAAACCAGAGAATACAGCGTTTCCGAGGTTGCTTATAAAGTGGGCTGTTCGGCCAGTTACTTCTCCAGACTATTCGTAAAGCATGTTGGACAGTCTCCCTCCTCCTTCCTCTCTAACAACTCTTAGCGCTACGCAAACGTAGCACTAGGAAAAACTCAAGTGTCCATCATTAATGGCTTCATGAAGCAATAATTGAATGTCTCGCTTATAGTTTTGATTGATCAACCAAGGGTCTTCCTGACCTTGTGAAGGGAAACGATCAATGGCACGCTGGATGTAACCGGCAGTAAAATTGATCATGAATGGCTTAAGATCCTCATCCCCCTTATAGATCGCGCGCGCTACTTTATGCCCATGCTTATCCATATAATTGAGCAGTCGGCAAACGTACTCTGCAGCCAAATCAGCCTTGAGCGTCCAGGAGGCATTGGTATAGCCGGATACCGCAGCCAAATTGGGGATCTCGCTGACCATGATTCCGCTCTTATAAGCCACATGCTGACGTGGAATAACCGGCTCTCCATCAAGAAAAATTTTGATTCCACCAATCAGTTGCATATTGAGTCCCGTAGCTGAAACGACTATATCCGCTTCCAGTTCAGCACCTGATTCAAGTGCTATGCCATTGGCCGTAAAATTTTTGATATGATCCGTCACCACTTCTGCCGATCCACTTGCAATCGCTTTAAAAAAATGACCATCCGGATCCATGCAAAGACGCTGATCCCAAGGAGCATATTTGGGGGTGAAATGCTTATCCACATCGTATCCCTCGGGCAAGGCTTTCCGCACCCCCTTTATCAGTCGCTTCTTCATGAAATTCGGATAACGACGACTGATACCGTATAGGAATTTCGCAAGCTGAATATTCCTCCACCTCACCAGTCGATAGGCCCGCTCCTCAGACATAAACTTGCCAAGGGTTTTCATAGAAGTGTCTTCTCTCGGCACTTCCAAAAAGTATGAAGGAGAACGCTGCAACATAGTCACTTTTGCAGCACCGCCTTCTACAAGTGCCGGCACGAGTGTAACAGCAGTGGCTCCGCTTCCAATGATAATCATTGATTTACCTCGGTAGTCCAAATCTTCCGGCCAATGTTGCGGATGTATGAAGTGTCCTTCGTAATTATCCAAACCTTTGAAGTCAGGAGTAAAGCCCTTATCGTAGCGATAGTACCCACAGCAAGTATGTAAAAAATTACAGGTATATTCCCGCTGCTCCCCTGTCTGTCCATCGGTGGCACTCACTTTCCACAGGCTTTGCTCAGAATCCCAATCTGCCCTTTCCACTCTGCTGTGATAAACAATCTTCTCCAGAATCCCTGCATCTCTAGCCGTCTCTGTAATGTAATTCATGATAGCCGGACCATCTGCAATCAACTGCTTTCCCGTCCATGGTCGAAACTTGAAGCCAAGTGTAGTCATATCTGAATCTGAACGAATGCCCGGATACTTAAACAGGTCCCAGGTACCACCCAAATTGGCTCTACTCTCCAGGATCACATAGCTCTTCTTTGGACATTTCTCCTGAAGATGGTAGGCCGAACAGATACCAGACAAACCGGCTCCGATGATCAGTACATCACGGTGTATACTAGACATATTGTTTGGGATTTGCGCCCTGCGATTTCCGATGCTTTATGGCCTTTTTCCCCTGTACAGAAAGAGACAATTCTGTGGACAATACCTTTTGGATTTCCTTATGTGCTGCCAGAAAATGTTTTGAGTATTTGGGCATCGTAAAGAAGGCGTGAACCAGTCCCTTGTAGCGGCTAAGCCGCACATGATTTCCCGCCTCTTGCAAGCGTTGCGCATAAGCAATGCCTTCATCAATCAATGGATCAAACTCCGCCACCTGAATCAAAGCTGGTGGCAGCTTGGAAAGATCCGGAGCAAGCACCGGAGACATATAGGCTTCCAGTTTCTGCTCGTCTTCAGATACATAATGCTGCACAAACCAATGAAGCATTTGCTCTGTGAGCAGGTAGCCCTCACCATTCCGACTGATAGACTTGTTGATCAAACGTGCATCCGTACAAGGATAGACTAACACCTGATAGCAGATTTCAGGCCCATTCAAATCCCTTGCTTTCATGGCAGTGACAGTAGCCAGATTGCCCCCCGCACTATCCCCCATCACAACAAGTCTGCTTGCATCAGCACCCAGCTCTTTGCAATTTGCTGCTACCCAAACGGTAGCATCATAGCAATCTATAGTGGCAGCAGGATACTTCCACTCGGGAGCTAAACGGTAATCTACTGACACCACAATAGCTTCATTATCGCGAGCAATGCGACGGCAGATATTGTCGTAGCCATCCAAACTACCAATCACAAAACCGCCACCGTGAAAGTACAGGATCACTGGTAGATTGTCAGCCTCACAAGGGCGGTAAATTCTGATAGGGATTGGAATCTGAGATCCCGGAATCACCTGATCTTTTACCTGCGCCAAAGGAATCTGCTTATCATCAAGCATACCCATCATATTTCGATTCGCGTCTGAAAACTTGCGAAACTGTTTGGGTGTCAGGGTATCAAAATCCAGCTTGTTGAAGGTATTGTGGAACCAAAGCAGAGATTTTACTTTTAGCGGTATACTCATTGTACAGTCTTGGTTATGATCTTCTCACTTCTGCTAATTTAGCTCTTTCCTTCCACTTTCTTTAAGACAAATCGGGCTTGATTTTTTTTGATTCTTTGGAGCCGAGCAGCATAGTCCCGTGGCCACACCCGTCTCGTGCTCCGCTAATACTCAGCACCTGGCTGCTTGTTCCTGCGCACCGCATGTCGTCTCTCCTATCGTCGAGCCACCCTGCGGCGGGCAGTCACTGGCGCATCCAGGCACTTCGTTCCGCTGCGCCCGAGGCTATTGATCACCGTCTGGTCGGCGCGGATTTTTTTGGTGGATGGTGGATGGTGAATGATTGATTGTTGATCGTTGATTGTTGATTAGGAGTGTGCAACTAACTGTGTCAGTGGTTTAGTGGCCCAGCTTGACCTCCGGTCAAGTCTGAAACCTAAAAAGCTCTCGTAGTCAACTGCACAAGCTGGTAACGATACGATCATGGAGCAAAGGGTTTTGCGCTTCGTACTGCTGCCTAGTGCTGCGTAAACAAAGTAATGGATAGTTTGACTGAGCTTATATTTTTGCCAGACGAGGCGCGAGGAGGGAGCATAGCCTTAGCTACGCGACCGACGAGCAACGAAGTATGACAGAAACAGAAGCCCTTAAAGGTGCTGCGAATTTCGTTTGCGTAGCACTAGTGCCCGGGGCACAAGAAATACGGAGCAAGTTTCGGCAAATTCAAGAACCCTTAAGGGCCAACTTTGTTGATTTGTATAAACCCCAAATATATGATCCCTGAAGAACTGAAAGCGCTCTCTGACCGCTTTATGGCTTTCGCCGAACACGAATGCAAATCCAAATCTCCATTATACTACAGCTTCAGCAAGCTCGTCGCAGAACAAGAATATTTGCTACAATTGGCCAGCCATTGTGCTCCGAGACAACCAGCACCAAATTTGCTTTTCGGAGCCATTCACTATCTGTTGCTGAAATCTCCCAATGAGGAATTGGCGAACTACTATCCGAGTATTAACAAAGATGCCGCATCAGATCCTTCTGCCGATTTGTTGATCAGCTTCTGCAGGGAAAACGAAGCAGGCATAAAAGAGATATTAGCTAAGCGAATTGTTCAAACCAATGCTTTGGGACGCTGCTCCTATTTACTCCCCATTCTATCAGCCATTGCAAAAGATACTGATGGCATACATCTCATTGATATTGGAACGAGCTCTGGGCTGATCTTGAACTTGGACCAGTACGAGTACCACTATGATGGACAACATAGAATCGGCAATAGCCCAGTCAAAATCAGCGCCAATGTGAAGGCCGGAAAAGCACCCGGCTTTGAAGTGATGCCAAACATAAAAAGCAGGATTGGTATTGATCAAAACCCACTCGACTTGAGTAAGCCTGACAATGCACTATGGCTCAAAGCATTGATCTGGCCCGATTTGAAGGAACGATTTGAGCGGATGTCTGCAGCTATTGACCTGTCGACCAAACTACAAAACCAGCAGCTCATCAAGGCCAATACAATAGAGCAGTTTCGGGAAAGCATAGGAACTATTCCGCCGGAAGAAGATCTACTGGTGTTTCATACACACGTGTTGTATCAATTCACGAAAGAAGAACGTGCGGCATTCCGACTAATGCTCGATGAAGTGGGTCAGAATCGTCGACTTTACTACCTTGCAGTAGAGTGGTTTACCGTATTCGACAACAATTATGAACAAGAGGGCGTTTTGGTGGAGCTAAATGAATACAAGGCAGGAGAAAAATCCAGTAAAGTCCTGGCCATAGTAGATGGGCACGGTTCATGGATAGATTGGCAATGAACCTGAGGCCTTAAGGACGGCTGGAATCTGCGAAATACAAACCTTCATGAACCGAAGACAGTTTATTAAAAAAAGTAGTGTCGCTTCATTGGGAATAGCTGCTGGAATGGGATTGTACACCTGGCAGGTAGAGCCCTTTTGGTTGGAATTTGTTCGTCGCAAAATGGCCATCAAGAATTTGCCAGACAAGCTGATAGGAAAAACCTTGATGCAGATCAGCGATGTGCATGTAGGCAACCGATTCGACTATCAGTATTTGATTGACTCCTTCCAGTCTGCCATGAAATATAGCCCTGATATAGTGGTCTACACAGGCGACTATGTCAATTACGAAAATGAACAACAATTTGGGCAATTGCAAGAGGTATTCAGGCATGCTGTTCAAGGCAAATTGGCTACAGTGGGCATCCTCGGTAATCACGACTATGGAAGAAACTGGGCGGAGCAATCCGTAGCCAAGGAAATCACTGGTATTCTGGAAGAATCCGGGATCAAAGTACTCTCCAACGCACAAGCCAATGTAGATGGACTACAGATTATTGGCTTGGATGACTACTGGGGGAAGAACTTCAAGCCTGCTCAGGCACTTGCCGAATTTGACAAATCCAGAGCAAACATTGCTCTATGTCACAATCCGGATGTTTGCGATCTTGACGTATGGAATCAGTATGATAGCTGGATACTTTCCGGTCATACACATGGTGGCCAATGCAAGCCCCCCTTTCTACCTCCACCGATGCTGCCCGTAAAGAACAAGCGATACTCTGCGGGAGAAATTGACCTACAAGACGGAAGAACCCTGTACATCAATAGAGCCATAGGACATCTGCATCAAGTGAGATTTAATGTTCGACCAGAGATCACCATTTTCGAACTAGCCCGGGCTTCCGTATAGTGGCTCAAAAACCAAGTTCATGACGCCTATCAGGGCTTGTCTTAGGTAGACTAGTGCTCCCACATTACCTCTTATTGCTTAGAGCGTTTCACCATTGTCCTTCGCCGTTCACTATGCAAACGAAAACCGCGAACTTCTCCCTTATCGTGCAAATAGTATACATTTGAATGGTCTGGAATTTCGTCTACCATGCAATCATTGATCAAGGAAAATGATTCAGCAGGTCTAAGGTCTATGGGAAACTCTCCAAAAACGATATAATGATGTCCTTCCTGCTCAATCTCACATACGATCATCGGCACTTCCAGCCCTTCTGCTGCAATGGAGATATGATCACCGATGTAAGCTGATAGCGCATCGAAGCTTGCTTCTTGCACCCCCTTCTCCTTTAGGACATAGTCCAAATCTGGCTGATCAAACTGAGCCTCCACCAGTACAGTACCTTCTGATGTCCTCAACTCATAAGTAGCCATGGCAACTTCGTGAAGGGCTGCCAAGGGCAAGCATAGAAGCAAGGTGTTCAGCATTACTGCTGATGCCATCCGAGCTATGTTCTGGAAGAAATTTATCATAAGCGTAGAACCATTGGAGCCAGAAGATCAAAATTTCCTTTGTAGAGGTTGAAATCGAGCACGGTAGTAAAGCCATCCAAACTGCAGTCGTTATGGACATAGTAATATATGCTGGTGGGTGCAGCTTGAAAAAGATTAAAGTCGTTGAAGTTAATCACTCCATTCGCATCAAAATCACCGGCCGGTAAGCTATATCTTCCATCTCCCTCATTGTGAAGGTTTGCTAATCCACCCTGGGCAGCACCGGACTGACTAAAATCGTGTGTCCCAGCCTGCGGAAAATTGATCGCTACATTGCTGATCACGGGCAAGTGATTGCGACTTCTGATCGACAAATAATAGGCATTTCCATTAAATCCCTGCCCAAAGACAAGACCGGAATTCCCATTGACATCGAGAAGGGAGCCATCGCTACTCAGCAGAGCTGCTTGTTGATCAACAATGACATTGTTGTTATTGGCATCTCTGATCTCCACCAGCACCCAATCTACAACTACTCCTATAGGATCAAAGTTGATGCTTTCCGCACCACCATAATTCCAGGGAGCGACATTAAAAGGCTGCTGATTAGGTAGCAGGCCAAGGGAGCTGAGGTCCGTTTTCATAGTTGCAGTGCCCATATAGGCACCTTGCAAAAATACACGCGCATCAAGACTGATACCAGCCGTCACTTCCTCAATCTTCGAAACCACCACCGAATCACATCCAGCCGCATTCACCAGAATGTCTTGATAGATACCTGCTGCAGCATAGGTGCTAGAACCCACGGTGATGGACTGCCCTGGCTGCAATTGCAGCTCTTGACTATACAAAGAAGGTTGGCACTCGCCTTGGGGATTGCCATTGTCAAAGCTCAAATCCGGAGTACCGGACAGGCATCTACCTATCTGCGGGAAATCCTCCGTGATCACATAGAAGTAATCAAAAGTCTGTAGCCCGCACACCGTGTTGATGTTGACTGATCGGGCAATTCCGTTACATTCATCCAGATCCCCAGCACCTACAACATATTCATAATCATTGGTGTACTTTCCGTTGTAGGGTCCGCAGGGAGCTGTAATTCCATTTCCGGGACGGTCACCTGACTTCAGCTGGTAGCTTGGATCTAATAAGGCAAGACCTCCCTGCCCATCCGGCCCAAAGCGGTACAGGATCGGAAAGCCATCTGCTGCCCAGCCAATCTGTAGTGGCTGTGCCGGAGGATTGTTGCTCGTAGTAATGCCGGGCTCCAATTGCTCTGCAAACTCAAACATGTTGCCGTGGTAGTGATAGCCTTGAGGGCCAGTGTGCGCGGAAGAACAATCCAATCCCACACGTCCCTGACCCTGGCCTTGATTCATGGTTGGCTCAAAAACCCAATTCCAATTGTACTCTCCTGTTTCTGTATTTTCGAATATGAAAGGGGTGGCTGGCGCTGGAGCCAGCAAGACACCGTTTACACCTAATCCAAAAAAGATGGAAGGACGATAAGTTCCCGTCAAGATTGAAGTTGGCTCAGCAGCTAATTGTGGCGTTGCATCCATAGACAACAAATAGTTCTTTGGCTCCGGGATATGTGCATTATTGGTGTAGCAAAACTCATGATCAGGATAGTTATTGGTGCTGATCATTCGCACATCATCGTATTCGATCTCCATTACATTATTGTCGTATTGTGGTGTAGAGCAGCAACCGATGTTTGTCGTGCTGGTTGAATTGTCTGATCCGCAGGGAGGCAAAACTCCCGTGCATGTTGCGCTTCCAACATCGATGGCCGATTCACTTCCATTCTCTATCAAATCCTGACAAGACCAATCGCTTTGGATGAAGAAGGCCTCCACTTTCATATCGTCTCTAATGCCCTGCTGAGCAGCCGTCAGAGCCCCCATCAAGTCATTTGTTTCGAATGGATCTGCAATTAAATCATAAAACTCCTCTCTGCCATCACCAAATTGAATCAGTTTATATTGTGCGTCCCTGATGGCCCATTCCATCCCTAAATCACCTTCGCGCTCTGTATAGCTATAAGGCTTCTCCACTGCTCCGGCATTGGCAAGTAGGGGAGCAAAGCTGTAGCTATTGTGGACACCACCCTGCAAACTAGCTCCTGTCAATTCCAGAATTGAAGCATGTATATCGACTGTATTGACAATGGCCGTTTCTTCTTCGCCCAATCGACTGACTCCGGCTCCCGATACGATCAATGGCACTTGCACACCACCTTGATAGACGGTTTGTTTGTAGTGGCCACTTGGATAGCTTTGTCCCACTCCTTGTGGACTTCCATTATCCCCTACAAAGAGGATCACTGTATTAGCCAGGACAGCCGCAGGTATGTTGGCAAAAAGCCTTCCCATTTCATGATCCATGGCTTCAATCATGGCCATGAATCGCTGCTTTTGATTATTCGTTGGTCCTTGTGTATAGAGTCCTGCCGGAGGCGTCTGAAAAGGACTGTGTGGAGCAAGATGTGCCAACCACAATAGCCAGGACTGATTTTGATTGTTGATCCAATCGATGGCTTCATCAGTGTAATAAGAGGTAACATACTCAGTTGTCGAATAAGCCTGACCGTTTTTCACTCCCTCCCAATTATAATAATCATCTACACCGGAATTAAACACACAATCATAGTAGTCGATGCCCAATTGCCCTGGATGACTGTGGTCCACGGGACTGGAGATATGGTATTTACCCAGAAGCGCTTTGGAGTAGGCGTTTCCGGTCTGTGTGCTCAATGCGCTAAATAGCGAAGTATGAACGGGATCGAGATTGCCCGGTGCTTTTGTAATCCCTGTTTTGACGCCGTACTTACCACTCATAATGCCGGCTCTGGTAGGTGTGCAATTTGGGGATGACCAAACATTCTTAAAGGTAAGGCCTTGCTGTCTCAATGAATCCAAGACCGGAGTAGTTGGCATTACATTGCTCTGTAGATAACCATTCACTGCATCTACTCCTAAATCATCGGCAATAATTAATAATACATTCGGCTGATTAGGATCGGTCTGAGCATTTAGCAGAAAAGAGTGGCTGAATATTGCCACGAATGGAAATAAGCACAGCAGTAAAGTTCGCATTGTTCGGCTCTTTGTGATTGAGAGACTAAATTGCGCAAAGTTTATTGGATTGGCCATAGCTAGCTAGATGATTCTCTGCCTAACTGAAGACAAAAACTACGCCGGATAGGGTTGTTGATTGTGGATTGCTGTTGTCCGCTGGGCTTTGAATTTAATTCATCCCCAATTATTGCCCCGGACAACAGTGCATTGCCTGGGTCTTAAACAGCAATATCAAGCCTCAAATTGCAAGGACATTCGAGCGCGGTGACTTCACCTTTGATGGCAAGAACCTTGTCCCGTAGCGCGACATTGATATGTCGCTGAACCTCTTTTGATTGATTCATCAGTATCTAGCAGTTCGTCTTGAGCAAAAAACAGGAAGCCATGACAAATTTATAGAGACACATTGCCTGCATCTTAAACAGCAATATCAAGCCTCAAATTGCAAGGACATTCGAGCGCGGTGACTT
>JAHDDV010000481.1 GCA_020629205.1 Chitinophagales bacterium
CCTTGCTCCTTGAACAGTTCTTGCTCCTTGCTCCTTGAACATTTTTCCTATGCCATATGGGCAACGATCTCATGGCCAAACTCGCTGCACTTGAGCTCAGTCGCATTTGGCATCAATCGCGCAAAGTCAAAAGTAACACGGCCACCTTTGATGGCGCCACCAATACCTTTGTAGATTAGCTCGGCAGCTTCATGCCAGCCCATATATTCAAACATCATTGCTCCGGATAGAATAACAGAGCTTGGGTTTACTTCATCCAGACCAGCGTACTTCGGAGCGGTACCATGCGTAGCTTCAAAGATTGACTTTCCGGTCACGTAATTGATATTGGCACCCGGAGCGATCCCTATACCACCAACACTAGCTGCCAGAGCATCTGAGATGTAATCTCCATTCAGATTCATGGTAGCAATCACATCGTACTCCTCTGGGCGTAGTTGAATCTGCTGAAGGAAGTTATCAGCGATCACATCTTTGATGATGATCTTTTCGGCTGCTACTGCCTCTGCTTGTGCTTTGTTGGCAGCATCCTTTCCATGCTCTGCTTCAATTCGATCCCACTGAGCCCAGGTAAATACCTTATCTCCAAATTCGCGCTCAGCTAGTTCGTAGCCCCAGTTCTTAAATCCACCTTCGGTGAATTTCATGATATTGCCCTTGTGTACGAGGGCAACACTCTTCAGGTCGTACTGGATACAATACTTGATGGCCGCTCGAATCAATCGCTCAGAGCCTTCCTTTGACACTGGTTTAATTCCAATCGAAGAGGTGGCCGGGAATCGGATTTCAGTAACCCCCATTTTCTTTTGAAGGAATTCGATAACCTCCTCAGCTTCAGGAGTGCCAGCAAGATATTCAATACCTGCGTAGATATCTTCCGTGTTTTCCCGGAAGATGGCCATATTTACCTTTGCCGGATCCTTCATCGGAGAAGGCGTGCCCGGGAAGAAGCGCACTGGGCGAAGACAGGTGTAGAGATCAAGCTTTTGACGCAGCGCCACATTAAGCGAACGAATACCGCCCCCAACTGGTGTAGTCAATGGTCCTTTGATCGAAACAAGATATTCGCTGATTGCATCCAGGGTTGCCTGAGGAAGCCATTCGCCGGTCGCATCAAATGCCTTTTGGCCAGCCAGCACTTCTACCCATTCGATCTTGCGTTTTCCTCCATAGGCCTTTTCCACAGCTGCGTCTAAAACAAGTTGCGCCGGCGGCCATATGTCAACCCCAATTCCATCCCCTTCGATGTAGGGAATAATTGGATTATTTGGCACTGACAGCACACCGTCCTTGATGGTTATTTTTTCGCCTTGCATAATTTTCTCCAGTTTTGAATTCTACAATAATCTACTCAATATCTGTGCCTTAGACCTATCTTGGAGCACCCAAAGGGCTAGAGCTTTCTTGAATCGAGCACAAAGATAGCCATAAAAACCCTTTAGGGATAGAGATAAAGCATAGGATATGTAAATAGGGGACATAGAGAAAAGCTAGTTCGATAGCAAATTATTTCGTAAATTTGCAGCAATTTTGGGCAAAACCTTGTGGCGGTGAATTCAGAAATCAAACTCTTCTCGGGATCGGCTTCCCGTTATCTCGCGGAAAAGATTTCTCACGAATACGAAAAACCACTGAGCAAAATTGACTTTGAGCAGTTTAGCGACGGTGAATTTCAGACCGTGATTTTAGAGTCAGTAAGGGGATGCTCGGTGTTTTTTGTGCAGTCGACCTTTCCGCCGACAGACAATCTGATGGAGTTGATGATGATGATGGATGCTGCCCGAAGGGCTTCCGCCTCCTACATCGTTGCAGTGATTCCATATTTTGGTTTCGCCAGACAGGATCGTAAGCATAGGCCACGTGTGTCAATCGGCTCCAAATTGGTAGCCAACATATTGACTACTGCTGGTGCCAACAGGGTCATTACTATGGACCTTCACGCGCCGCAGATTCAGGGCTTTTTTGATATTCCATTGGATCATTTGGACAGCTCAGCCGTCTTTATTCCATACATCAAGAAGCTCGATCTGGAAAATGTGGTATTTGCAGCACCGGATATGGGTAGCACCAGCCGGGTTCGTACCTATGCCAAGTACTTTGGCAAGGATATGGTTATTTGCGATAAGCACCGGGAGAAAGCCAATCAGGTCGCGCATATCAATCTGATTGGAGATGTGAAAGGAAAAGACATCATTGTGATCGATGATATCTGCGACACGGCCAATACATTGTGTATGGTAGCCGAAAAGATAATGGAAGAGGGCGCTAAAACGGTTCGGGCATTTTGCACGCACCCAGTATTGTCCGGTAAGGCCTATGAGTCGATAGAGAATTCTGTGATGAAGGAACTGGTTGTCTGTGACACGATTCCTTTGCGTAAGGAATCAAGTAAGATAAAGGTGCTCTCAGTGGCATCACTGTTTGCAACAGCAATAAGGAATGTACATGAGCATCGCTCCATTTCTTCCTTGTTCATTTAGAGAGAAAATTAAAAATTTAGATACTGTTTTATGAAGACAATTAGTATTGAAGGCGAAAAGCGAGAGGTCCTCGGCAAGAAAGTGAACAAGGCCATGAGAAAGCACTCTATGGTACCTTGTGTGCTTTATGGAGGTGAAGAGAACATTCACTTCATCACCAGTCAAAATGCCATTAAGAATCTTGTGTTTACACCGGATTTTATGAAAGTGGAATTGAACATCAACGGAACACAGAAGTCTGCTATCCTAAAAGATATGCAGTTTCACCCACTGACAGACAAGGTTACACACCTTGATTTTCTGGAGTTGGTTCCCGGCAAGTCTTTTGTCACTGACCTGCCTGTTCGTCTTGTAGGTACAGCAGAAGGTGTGAAAGCAGGTGGTAAACTCTTGTTGAAAAAGCGTACCCTGAAAGTAAAAGCGACACCAGAAAACCTGATCGATCATATCGAGTTGGATGTTTCCGAATTGATGCTTGGAAAGTCGATCAAGGTCTCTGCAGTTGATGCCCCAGGCATAGAACTATTAGATGGCCCTGGTATTCCAATTGCCGGTGTTGAAATTCCAAGAGCACTCAAAAGTGCTGCTTCGAAAGCTGCCGGTGAGGATAGCCAAGGAGAAGAAGGAGCAGAGGAAGCTGCAGAATAGTCTTTCTAATAGATTGGCAAAAGCTGAGGCACCGCGATTGAAGATTTTCTTTCGCGGTGTCTCTTTTTTGTATCACCGCTTGCTCAATGAATCCTGTGTTGCTTCTTTCTACTAGCAAGCTCGATGGCTACGACGATGCATCCGAGATAGTAAATGATGGTCGATTCAAAACAGATTAATTCGATATCCAATAAACAAACTTTGCTCCTTGCTCCTTGCTCCTTG
>JAHDDV010000482.1 GCA_020629205.1 Chitinophagales bacterium
ATGGGTGTCTATTCCTGCTTTCACCAAGGATATATACTGCTCCCAATCGATCGAAGCAGGAGACTCAAAATCGGGGCGATCCCGGATAACTGGTATTAAGTCGACTTTCTGGGGGTAGGCATCCTGATGTAGCAGCAAAACTCCTTTGCCTCTATTTTGCAGTTCCGTACGCAATCGCTTCGCTATACTACTTTTGCCGCTTCGGCTCAAACCGCCAATTCCAATGATCATAAGGTCGAAATCTTGTCCTAATTCTGGAAGGTCAATGTCAGGACCAAAGTCGGAATTGTTCTTCCAAAATCCAAGTCCACTTTTAAGGCATCTACATTGCTATTCTTATTACGAAAAACGGTAACTTCGGGCGCTCTTTGAGCTAATTTTTACTTTGCATCAGGCGTATATTCGAAAAACGTCGACCTAGAATTGAATTGCATGGACAAGATTGTCGCTTTTCTCAAGTACTTTACACCTTCCTGGAAGAAGAATTCTGGCTTCAGAGAGCTGCTCTTGTTTCTAGCATTTTTGGTCTTTTACAAGTTCTCTCGATTTATCGCCATTGGCGATGTAGACACGGCATTTGCAAATGCCTACAAGGTGATTGACCTTGAGAAACTCTTGGGAATCTACTATGAGATTCCAATCCAGCAATGGTTTTTGGAAAGACCCAATCTAATAAAGTTCCTAAACGAGATTTACATCAGGGTACACGTACCCAGTACAATACTATTCTTTGTCTGGCTCTGGAGATATTACAAGCCTGATTATCTGTGGATTAGAAACGGATTTATGATCGCCAATGTGATCACCTTGTTTATATTCATCGGCTATCCCTGCGCCCCTCCCAGAATGCTCAATGAACTTGGATTTGTCGACACCTTACTCGAATTAAGCGGTATCAATCTGTATGAAGGAGTAAAATCAAAACTCTTCAATCAATATGCAGCCATGCCATCCATGCATTTTGGTTATTCACTGTTTTTCGCAATTGGTGCCTGGATTTATTCCAAGAACTTCTTTGTTCGGTACGGCTTGATCTTATATCCAATCCTCGTACTGACAGTAATTGTTGCGACCGGAAATCACTTCTTTTTGGATGCAGTGCTGGGAGGCATCATTGCCATGATACCTTACCCTATCATGAAATGGATCTCAGATAAATCAGACACCTGGGAAAGACGTTTTCGTGGCCCTGTTTGGGCGGCGCAGCCAGAATCGGATAAACGGCATCAGTGGTTGTAGGGGAGATGTCGCTATTTGAAGGCTCTCACGATATACTGCTTTTCCAGTAGATCGACATCGACTTTGATACGAGGGTATCCTGCCATCTTGAGTTCTGTAGCAACTTCATTGGAGCTCAGCCTCAAATGCTTTGGCGGCCCAATATCATCATCCTGCTTCTTAAAATCAATTACAACAAGTTCACCCTGAGCTTTAAGACCTTCGCGTACCTTCTTAAAATACTCCACCCGATCATTGATATGATGATAGGTATTCACAAGCAATACCTTGTCCACCTCTTCTTTCTTCAATAGTGGATCATTTTCCGGCACCTTTCGCAGCTCAATGGAGGCCGTTGGAATCTTCTCTGCCTCCCTTCGATCTTTGATGTGATCCAGGAATCGCTGGTTAATATCTGCTGCAATCACCTGTGCACCCGCCTTTGCCAATCGAGTACTAAAATAGCCAGTCCCTGCACCTAGATCCATCACTTTCTTTCCCCCTAGTCTACCCAGAAATGACAATACTTCATCCGGTTTTTGATAAGCATCTCGCTCAGGATCTTCAAATCGCTTCACGAGTTCCTCGAAACTGCTCTTGTTCATGTGAGCATTAGCCCCTTCATGGCTATGATCACCATGCTTGTGCTTATGTTCTTGATGGCTATGATTGTCAGAAGCATGTTTTCCCGAGGGATCTGTCTTACAAGCAGAAAACGCAAGGAAAATAAAAGCAAGGGCAAATACTGGGATAAAGCTATATTTCACGATATCAGTTTCTTTCATTAACACTAAACACCAATCTGCAAAGTAAGTGCCGATTTTCGAATTTCTCTCAACAGAATTCAAAAAAATCCCTTCCACGCAGCATTCCCTTTGCCTTCATAGTCAAGCGAATACGCTCTTGAGCCTCTTTCACCGCCACTGTCACCAGCACCTGACAAGGGCGCATTTCTTCCAATGCCTCCACAGAATGCATGATCTTGCCATAGATATTATGTCCTATCTTCTGTGGATTATTGCAAATCCACTCAAAATCAATCGACCGTTCAAGCAAGAGACGGGCCATCCGTTTTCCCCTCTTTCCAGCTCCCCAAACTACCAGTTTTTGTGGATTATCCCTATGCAGCTTCAGAAAATAGTCCACTTTTAGAGCCAAAAAACTATTGTCAGCATAATGTGCATCTGTCCTCGAAGTTCTGGTAGAATAATCACGCCAATGATGCAAAACCTGATCACTTGGAATCACCTTCAAACCGTACTCATAAAAGCGAAAACACAAGTCATAATCTTCCGGATATCGATCAGGCGAAAAGCCACCAAGCGCATCAAAATCCTCCCGATACAGCATCCAGGAAGGGGAGGGGATCACACATTCTTTATAGATCTCTGCAAAATTATGCCCACGGCTCGTCAAAGCATTCAGCCACTGCTCATAGGCCAAATACCCCTCTCCAAGCCCTTTCTCTGAGGCACAAAAATACTTCACCTGACCCGTCGCCAAATGCCCCTTGCCAGCCTCCCGAAGTTGCGCATACATATGCCCAATCTTATTCGATGCAGACACATCATCAGAATCCATTCGACTAATCAACTCACCAGCTGAAAGCGCATATCCGCAGCGCAAGGCAGCAATGATTCCCTGACCCGAGTTATCCACCCATTTAATCCGACCATCCCGCCGGGCATAAGCCTCCAGGATGGCCGCAGACCCATCCTCCGATCCATCATTCACCGCAATCAGCTCCCAATCCTCAAAGTCCTGCTCCAACTGAGCATCCAGACATTCCTCCAGATATGCCTCGGTATTTTTTACCGGCATGATGATACTTACACTGGGCAAAGCTTCGTATTTAAGTTTATCAAAATTTTATACATTTCTTTTTTTGGAGCAAAACAGCATTCGATCTAGCTACCTGCTTCCCGCTGTCCGTTCCAATGCGAGCCCCATGGAGCGGCTTCCTGTATCCACTTCCGGGGTCTCTCCGCTTTGCTCCGAGCCCCCGGCAGCGGCACAGTCAGTCCGCTCCATGGCACCCGCATTTACTCTTCCATCGGGGCTATTTTGCCATGGCATTCGCTCTAGCAAAAGTAGAAATTTCCAAGGATGAATCATGCATGGTCGGGAA
>JAHDDV010000052.1 GCA_020629205.1 Chitinophagales bacterium
TCCGGGCATTTTCTAGCTGCTGAACCGCAAATTTTGAAGCGGCCGGTCCAGTAGGGATTGCAGCACAAAGGTTTTATCTCGCAAAGCACTAGTGCTACGCAAACGAAATTCGCACCACCTTTAAGGGCTTCTATTTTTGTCATACTTCGTTGCTCGTCGGTCGCGTAGCTAAGGCTCTGCTCCCTCCTCGCGCCTTGTCTGACAAAAAGATAAGCTCCTCAAAGGTGTTACGAACTTTGTTTACAGCAGCGTTAGGAGCCGCTGGCCGGTCCGACATGTGCTATGGAGGCTCGGAACACAGACGGTCGCATAAACACGCAACCAAATCAAGCTGCGAAATTAAGTTATTCAGCAGGCAGCATTGACTTGCCATTTGGGGTCTACTCTGTAGCGGCTTATTCAAAAGAGCGGCTACTATCGAAAAGCAAAATTGTGGCCATCCAAAAATAGTGTTCCCTACATTCCGGGTCCTTAGGGATTGCCAATCCCTTAGCAGGGAAGAGGCCCTGGCCGTATGCACTCTATTCCCTGATTCCAGCCAGTATTCAGTTGTCCTGATGCATTGCAAACATCAAGGCTCTGTATGCTGGCTTTTTCTTTTTTTTGGAGCCCAGCAGTCTCTGTCGTCGCAGCTATCTACCTGTGTTCCGCTCTTATGCAGCACTACCTCTGGCTGTTCCAGCTCGGGCCATTGCGTCTCTCCTATCGTCGAGCCACCATGGCTCCGGCTTCACCACGCCAGTGGTAGCCCTGCATACCGCTTCACCCAGGGCTAGTTGGCACCGGTCTTAGGGCGTGGGTGTTTTTTTTCATGGCCTTTTATTCCGCACCATCCCCACCATCCCAATGGAATTTGATATAGCAAGGATAGCGGACACCGCCAAGACACTGGCTTGTGTCTCTACAGACAATCAATTGGCCCGCGTGAGGGATAGAAGCGGTATGAGCCGCCGGGCATAGTGACTGAGGCATGTGCTATGGAGGCTCGGAACGCAGTGGAGAGACTCCATAGCGCATAAGCCGAAGCACTGTGCACAAGGTGAATGAGAGCGGATAGCCCGGCCCTCCGCTTTCAGCCCCTTGCTTCTACGAATGGCTAGTGTATGCACAAGGGGCGGAAAGCGGAGGGACACGCCCAAAAAGCCACTGCGGAATGGCCGACAGCCCCCAAAATGACCGATTTGGACAAGGTTTTGGTCATTTTGGTCAAGTGTAGCAGCTATATAGGGAGTAGTTTTATAGTGTTGAATCTAAGGACTTGTCTAGGTCTCAAAGGCAGGTCCTGATCGGCTTACAATTTTAACCGCGCTACCGCGCATCAATGCTACATTATGAAAACTGAACTCAAAACAATCCAAGCCCTACAAAGACTTCATTATTTGCCAAGCGATGTTCGTACAGCTCAAAACCCCATGAGCAAAAATGCACTCTTATTCTGCTTGCTTTTCTTATTATTCAGTATTGAAAGCGCAGCACAATCGGTCACTGTGGTGGCGACAGATATGCAATGCCCTTCCACTGGTGAGCTAGCCTGGAGCATCTCCGGTGTAGATCCAGCAGCCAGCGTGAGCTACGAAGTCTACAATATTGATGAAATCCCGCGCCTGCTGGTGGCTGGGCCATTTACCAATACCAGTTTGACAGGTTTGGCGGCAAGCACTTATCTGGTCAAGGCGACTATCTCGCAAGATGGAGGCTACTGTATCGAAGAAGCCACGGCTATTGTCAATAACCTTTACGAAAACGTAACTGTAAATATCAGCGTAGATCGACGGTGTGATGTGGATTTGATTGTTGACCCCACTGCAGGAAGCATTGCGAGTATCGAAGTACAGAGCGGTCCTGACCATCTTGGTGATATGGTGAATACCCCTCCTTATGAGTTTGTAGATCTCACACCGGGAGCTACTTACGATCTACTGATTACGGATGAATGCGGAAGACAACAGGTAAAATCCCATAAAGTCAATGAACCAACGCCGTTTTTGAGTGTGCGTAATTATCCTCAGTGTTCCACTGAACTTCCCTGCAACGAACAGGCCATCACTATACGCCATGAGCAACTTCAGCCCGAACAGTATCCCGTGGAACATGTGTTCACTGTGCACCCACCTAACGGTGGAGCAGAGATTGTCTACAACTTCTCAGCCTCTGTACAAAACTATACTCATGTATTTGAATATTTCCCCAATGATCCATTTTGGATTTCCTATGTAAGTACCGATGCTTGCGGCAGGGAGTACACTGGTGAGCGAAATATGGTTGGGCGTGTAACCGATGTTATCATCGATCAGGACAACTGCAACTGCCATTTGTTTAGAACGACGAACTCTCGAGGAGACATTTCTATTGCTGTGAATTCTGCTCCAGCAGGTGCAGATGTTTCTGCAGTCGAAGGTGGCTACACACCATCAGAAAATTGCATCTCCAACCAACTGGGTGGATTTGCGGCCGCCATACAGTCCAACTATCAAATTTGTGGAGCTATGCCTGGGGATTATAACCTTAGCATAAGCGATAATTGTGGTACTTATGATGTGGATGTCACCTTTGGAGCGGATGCATTTGCTCCTACCGAGATTCGAACGGGCTATTATTGCGATGTAAATACCGGTTCGATTTTGACAGAGTGGCCTGCGGCAATTGGTTCTGTAAACGTATTGGATGGCCCGGCTGGCACAACTGGTCTTAGAGACTGTACAGAAAATGGCTTTGTCGGTCCATTGCCTCCTGGCACTTATGATGTAGAATATACTTCGCATTGCGGCGAGGTCTACTTACTGGAAGACTATGTGCTTGAGGATATCCCGGATCACTTTATTCTCAACGATCTGGAAGTAAATTGTGGACTGCTCAATGTGAGTTGGACGCTACCAAGCAATGACATCTACACTGGACATGCGCTTTGGCATCAGGTAGAATGGCTGGACGCAAATGGAAATTGGGTATTTGTTGGCAAGGCAGGTAGCAATCTCGTGAGCGAAGCTGCGGTAAACAATATCGAACAAGAAGGACAGTTTAGAGTCGTACGCTTTTCACGTATGAAGCACCAGGATTTTGGCTGTGTAAAGATCTGTGATCAGGTGATGGCTGAGTTTGAGCACTATGCAAATAGATTGGACTATGTGGATGCATTTGCTACACCCTGCAATGACGGTAGCTATTCCATCTATTCAGATGCTACTGGAGATCTACCGATCTCCTATGATATTCTTAGCATCGATGGTGTCGCTCAAGTCTCCAATCCTACTACTGATAACTTCTTTACAGGACTGGTACCTGGCACCTATGTTATTGAAGCCTTCGACGGTTGCAATCGCTATGACAAAACGGTTGAGATTGAAGAAGTAGACCTTTCGATTATTGAGCTTGATCTCTGTGAAGGAAGTGATGCGCAACTGTTTATCAAAGCCTCTCCAAGTTTCACTTATTCCTGGTACAATACGAATGATCCAGCTACGATTCTCAGTACGACTAACTCACTTACCTTTACCGGCTTTTCAGCTGCAGATGTCGGCACCTATGAAGTGAATGTATCCGTAGGCGATTGTTTGAATCAAACACTCAGCTATGAAGTGGACGATGTATCTGCACCCGAGTTTCTCTGTTGTCCAGCAGATATTATGACTTGTGATGGTTTTGCTACTTGGGATACACCAGCTACGAGAGACAATTGTGGTGTTTCTATGATCACGAATGTTGCTCCTGTTTCAGGAACTGCATTTGCGATTGGGGACACAGAGGTAAATATCACTGCCGAGGATGCCAATGGCAATCAGGCGGTATGTACCTTCATGGTTCGACATTACCCTGTGGATCCTGTGATAGAGCTATCGACCACTTCCGGCGGTAATTTCTCTTGTGTTGGAGGCGCTGATCATATACTCACCGTAGCAGACAACTCAGGCACAAACCTGCCACTGACTTACTTGTGGAGTGATGGCGCTACGACTGCATCCAGACCGGCCTACTTTGATGGTACTTATAGCGTGGAAGTCTCCAATGGCATCTGCGAAACGACCGTGACTTATGAGATCATAAATCCAGAAACATTGGAAAGCACTGCTGCGGTAACACAACCTGCATGCGATACTACCACCGGATCTATTGACTTGGATATCACGGGTGGACTAGCTCCCTATGACATTACCTGGACTTCTACTGACCCCAACTTTGTTGATCCCGGAACAGCTTCGCTGATTGCTTTGGCTGCAGGAGATTATGACTATTCTTTGGTGGATCAAAATGGCTGCACCTTTACTGGTTCGGTGACTGTAGATGCAGCTAGCCCGATCAATATGCTAAGCACATCCGTCAATACTTCGGAAGGGCAAAATGGTGGTGTATTACCTGCATATTACAACACTCAGATTATCGAAATCGAAGGCGGGTCCGGGCTTTATGATGTTGATGTAGATCGACAAGGATACGTTCGCATTGAGCTCGAAGAAACAGACAACGGCATGATGATCACCGTCATCTATGCAGACAATGCCGATTGGGAACTGTCGATCACCGATATAGGAGATGATTGTGCTGCTGCGGCACTTACGATCTCAAATGACTCTGTAGGAAATGTATCTACGGCAGGAAACATATTGGACATTGACAGTGTTACCATCACCGGTTCAGAGGGCCAAAATGGCTCCATTCAAGTGGAAGTTGTTGGCGGTACTGCGCCATATTACTACGCATGGGACCCTGGATCTTCAGGAGGCAATGTACTGAATCAAGATTTGATCGAAAACCTTGAACCCGGTTGGTACTCACTAGTGGTGACAGACTCTAGTAACCCACCACAGACCACAGAGGGCTGGTACTGGGTTCCAAACGAACGTCGTTCTGGCAGACTTAAAACGCAGCAAGAATTTAACAGTGCACAAGATGCAGTGGTGCTAAACGCGGTACCAAATCTGGTAAGCGATCAGATGCTCATTCAGGTAGATGCTGCACTTGAGCAGCAGGTCCAAATTCGACTTTACAACCTTCAGGCCCAGTTGGTGCAAAACATCGGCAGTATATCTACCGACCCAACACAAGTGAATGAAATGAGTTACTCGGTAAAGAGCCATGACTTGCCCTCTGGTGTCTACTTCGTGGCTGCATATGCTAATGATCGATTACTTACACAGACCAAGATTGTCATAATGGATTAGATTGTGTTCCCTAAAGATTTAGACTTCTCTTAGGAATAGTCTAGGTCAGCACCCTTAGGAGTAGTTTCAAAAAGTCAGTGTTCAGATGATCATCCCAATGATCGTTTTCTGAATGCTGGCTTTTTCTTTTTTGGGGGCGCTGGTACCACCAAGATACTGTTGATTCTCGCCAAAACAAGGGCAGTCGAAACGCCCACCTTGACACAGGCAGTGTGTCTTGATGTGTCAGCTAGATGAGCCCCTTGAAATAGCCAACTCGAAACAGTCGTGCGATTCAACAGCTTAAATGAAAGCAATTCCTATAACGGACTTTCCCTCAATGATAACCAAAACCTGGTTACCATAGATGGCTTCGACAATCTGGTATACATAAAAGAACTCAATATATCAGACAATGATACGCTTGCACAGTTAGCCACACTGCCTGTGTCTGAATGAGTGGCAAGCCGTACCTTTATCCCTGCACCCAACATCTTCTACAAAATCAAAACCCGTTTAACTTCCGCCCCTTTTGCCTTAAGCCAATACAAGCCCGGCTCAAGATCAAGGCTCAGTGACTGCTTTTGTCCAGAGATGAATTCGATTGTAATATGTAATCGTCCAATCGCATCAAATACCTCCACTGATTCTTTGCTAGCAATCGTGATCGACCCTGAGCTCGGATTGGGATAGACAGAAATCGATTTCGAAGGCACTTGCGATACGGAGATGGCTGTAGGGCAATAGTTGCCATCCGGAGCTACGCTTGGCATATCGTAGGCCGGATTTGAAAAGAGTGCAAAAAGCGCAAGATCCATGCTCTCAAATTCTGCTGCTGTACAAGCTTCCCACTCGTTGTCTATTTGTGCACATCGATTACCGTAATCCTGAATGCCCAACATCGAGGTCAGACCCCAATAGAAATATTCTGTGGCCATGCAATTGTAGTCGCAAGTGAAATCATCATAGTGATACCAGGCATCATCTGGGTAGTTTGCTGGAATGCTAAGAAAGTGACCGCCTCTGGCCAGATCCATTGCTGCAGTCAATGTGGAACCAGAATTAGGGCCCTCAGCAAAGTCTGCTGGATAGGCATTTGCATAACCAACCTGACTGATTGTGTGAAGCACTTCTTCCAGGGTAGCATCAAATTGACTAGTCAATGGTCGATCAATAACTATTTCGAAGTCATAACATACTGCTCCAATACCTTCGCCTTCATAGTTCTCAAACATTAGTTCTTCAGCAGCCGAGCCTTCTGAAGCAAAGACTGGCATCAGTGCCTCTCGTGCCAGCAACTCGGCCAGCACAATTTCGTCGTCCACAAGCCCGTCTTCATTATTGTCCAGCCATTCGGCAGTGATTGCTGCTACATGCAAGACCTTCTCATCCGATACACCGGGCTCCCCATAGATCCCAATACCAAACACATTCACATAGCGATCAAATCCGCTAAGTGCCACATCATCCGTATTGGGATTATCCTCGATTGTAAAGCAGACTTGTGCGGATAGTAAAGCATAGCCAAGCAATAGTAGTAGAGAAAGATAGATGGTTTTCATAGTCATTTTGTTTTTCGCAAAGATGCTCATTTTTTTTGGCTCCGTGATTCGTCTTTAGCCGTTCGTCTTGACTTTTGAGGTTTGAGGTTACTGGTCGATAGCTACTTCCGCTTCGAAGCATAGGGTGTTGTATCATCCAACAAAACGGCTTCATGAAGTAGCAATCGCAATGCCTCAAAGTCCACATCCCGAGCTGCTAAGTACAGGATGCCTGCCACCTGCTTGCGGTCTCTGAAATCCAACAAACCTAGCTCATCAGACAGTTCATTCGCACGTACAAAAGCCAACTCTATCCCTCCTTTCTTTTGCGGATTCATATAGACAATCCAAGTGCGTCCAAAATAGAATGGAACCCGATACCGAATTTTGTCTTGCAGACCAAACTCGTCAGTAAGCATGCCATGTAACAGTAACATGATCTCTCTTTCCTTGCCTTCCTGTTGGTATATGTAGTCTAGTACTTCGCTCATTATTTGGAAATTTACAGGGCGGGACATCACGACGCAAATATTCTAAAGTTTAGATCATCATGGTAGTACGCAATATGAAATACAGGGTTTTAAAATCCAAACGAAAATACTAACTTCACCTTACACACTATCACTATTTAAGAAAACAGGCAATATAAACTTTCAAGGGAAAGCACTACCACAGTTCTTTATCAGCTAAACGAATTTTGGTATGACTTACTGTGTACGGCAGCGAGCCTGGCTCGCCATTGCCACTCTTCTCCTTTTGGAAATGCTTCTTCCCCTACATGCTGTTTGGGCTTTGGAAGGAGAATACACCATAGGTGGACTGTTTCCGGATTTTGAAAACTTTTCTGAAGCCGTCGAGAGTCTTGAATCAGAAGGGCTCAGTGGTCCTACAGTGTTCATTGTGCGTTCGGGTATCTATGAGGATCGTATTTCTCTGGAAAATATCTCCGGATTGTCAGAGCAGAATCCACTTAGTTTCCTGGGAGAAGCTGCCGATAGTTCTGAAGTTCAAATCCTGCACGATAGCGGCGGTGATCTAAGCAATGCAACTTTGTACCTTGCAGAAATTGGCAACATCACTTTCGAACATTTGAGTTTTGTGTCTACGGGCAACTCCGGTCCAGTAGTTTTAGACAGCGGTGCTCACCATATCAGTTTTCTGAACTGTTCATTTAGTGCCACCGAGCCCGCAGACGACTCTCTGGTTCTCTGCGGTACTACAGACTACTACGAGCCAGCAATACCAAATGATCATTTGCTCTTTCAAAGCTGCTATTTTGGCCCTGCTTTTTCAGCGATAACGCTATCCGGCCCAGCCTTCTCTATAGATCTAGCACAATATGGAAGTGACAATAGCATCATCGCTTGCACCTTCGACCAGCACTTTGGTCAAGCAATCCGACCATCTTCACAGCAGAATCTCCGAATTTTAGATAACATATTCTTCTTGGGTACTGAAGGTTTCGGAACCTACGCCATAGTCGGCACTGGCATTCTCAATTCCGAGATTATCGGAAATGAGATTTACGGAGAATCCAATGCATACGCATTTCAGCTCACTGCACTCAACTTTCTCAACCCTCAATTATTCTGCCTCATAGCCAACAATATGATTAGTGTTGGAGGAAGTTACAGTAACGCTGTCTCTATAGGAGGAGACAATTACCTGTTTGCCTATAATACCATTGTTTCGACTAGTCCAAATTGTGAACAGACAGTTTTCATCGGCAATGGAGATGATGCGCTGGTATACAACAACATCTTTTACAACGCTGCAGAGGGTCTGACAATGGAAAGCAAGTTGGACGAAAATGAAGCGAGCAATATACTCGACCACAATCTATATTATACTGCTGGCCCTGAACTACTAATTGGCGATGATGATATCACTTATTCGGACCTTGAAAGTTATCAAAATGCCAATAGCTGGAATGCAAACAGTCTTTTCGGAGATCCACAGTTCAATTCTCTAACTGATCTCAGGACAAGTAGTCCTCTTATCGACGGGGCGGGATTCGCCCTTGGGCAGATAAGCACAGACATTGATGGGGATATTAGAGATCCGCAGATGCCGGATATAGGAGCCGATGAGTTTGGATCAATAGCCCAAGACGAATATGACCTTCGCCTGGCGGAAGTACTGAGTCCTCAAAGTATGCTTTGCGAAGCACAAGGCAACATTGAGTTGAGTGTCTTGATTGAAAACCTCAGCAATATTGACTGTACGAATTTTGAGATCACTTTTCAGCTCGATGGAGAAGCAGCAATCACAGAAACAGTGAGTGAACAAATAATACCAGCTTCAGGCAGCTTAGTGTACAGCTTTAACAGTCCCCTGCTATTGGAATCATACGGAAGCCAGAACCTTAACGTCACTGTCGCATCAGTAAATGATCCCAACCAAGCCAACAATAGCCTTGAGATTCAGCTAAATAATGGACAACAACCCGATGAGTTATTTCTGGACAGCCCGACAGACGGTGCATCTGTGTCCTTCAACTTTCAAGCATTGTCCTGGTTTGCCTCTCAGGATGCTATTTACTATGACCTCTTCGTATGGGAATCCACAGATACGAAGCCAGATGAACCTACATTCCCCCAGCTAACTGAATTGGAAACATTCTATTTCATCATCGCTGAGGAGGGTACAAGTTTCAACTGGCAAGTCGAAGCACATAATGGCGGCTGCATCAGTAGCAGTGACATTTTCTCCTTTACCTATGCTGCTACTACTGGGCAGGCAGACCTTAGCGCTTCTATAACAGAGGTACCAGAGCAAATCACCTCTGGCACCACTTTGACTTTCAGCTATCAAGTAGAAAATATCGGACAACTCAACACGAGTGCTACCACCTGGTATGATATGGCTTATCTGTCCCTGGATCAAAGCCAGGACTTTGAGGATCGGGTATTGGGCGGAGTATCAAATTTCTCCGCTTTGGAACCGGGGCAACAATATTCGCAAAGTCTCAGTCTTGCACTCGCGCCTGAAGATTATGGACAATGGTACCTGATCCTGAAGACCGACGCTTATCAAGCCGTTTCGGAAAACGCCGAACCCAACAATGTGGCTGTAGTTCCTATTGAGATAGCGCCACTGCCCCCAGCCGATCTGCAGCCGACATCCCTGCTCGTTCCATCTATTGCATTTAGCAATGCTGAAATTGAAGTGGAATGGACCGTAGCTAACACAGGTGTTGGCAATACAAATGTGGCTAACTGGATAGACCGTGTCTACATCAGTCCTTCCGAGGTACTTGATCTGGAAGAAGCAACAGAACTCGTAGCTGTCAACCATAGCGGTGTCGTGTCCACTGGGGAATCCTACGATATGTCTACGATTGTATCCGTTCCGCAAGCTATCAGCGGACAGCAATTCCTGCATATAGTTGTCGATGCGAACGAGCAAGTTTTTGAACTTGTCAATGAAGGCAACAACACGGCAAGTGCCGACATAGAAATTGTCCTTTCGCCGCCCCCGGATCTGGTGGCATATACAGCTGCAGACTTTAGCAGTGCAAGCAATTCAGAATATATCGAAATTAGCTATGGAGTCCTGAATCAAGGGGGAGCGGACATCCCGGAGAATGAGCTCTGGTTTGACAGTTTATATGTATCCGATCAAGCAGAGCTATCCCTAGGGGATCATACCTTTGAAAAAGGACTACTCAATGGTGGTGTACTAGCTATCGGCGATACCATCTTCAATACTACACAAGTCAAAATGCCTGATCAAAGCAGTGCACCGCAGTATATACATATCTATACCGACAAAACAGACAGGATATTTGAATATACTTTTGAGGGCAACAATGTCACTAGCATTGGTCCAATCACCTTACTCAGTCCCGATCTCCTGGTATCTCAACTCACGATTGAGGATACCTTCAGTGGCGGAGATAGCCTCGATATTTCCTATAGTTTTCGAAATGAAGGCCCTGGCAAATTGCTGGGATCATTCTGGGATTTGCAAATCTTGCTCTCTCTGGATGCCTTTCCCTCTGGGGACGATCTAGTGCTGGGCAGCAAGACCCATTTTGACGATCTTGAGGTAGAACAAGAACAGACAGGCAGTTTGAGAATTGGATTTCCCAACAACCTGACCGGCCCTTATTATGTGATCGCTCTTGCAGACGGACTGGAACAAGTTTTTGAGGCAAATCAGGAAAACAACAACCACATGTCAAGGGCAGTCTCCATAGCTGCGGGGCCAGCTTTGGATCTGGCGATTTATTCCTTATTGCTGGATGCAGAATCCATTACAGCTGGCTATGAGTACCCAATCTCTGTCAGCATTATAAATGAAGGAGAGCAAGCAATCGACTCGGAATGGAAAATTCAGTTTTACATTTCTGAATACCCCGAATGGACACCGGAACAAGCTCTATTTGTCAAGCAAACCCATGAATTCCTAGAGCTGGACGTCAATGAATCTACCAGCATAAGCTTGAATGTGCCTACACCGATGCTCTCTTCCCTCAGCCCTGGATTAGATAACGTGGACATCTATTTCTACGCATTGCTATCACCCATCTCTGATGTCTTCGAATCTACCATCGAGAATAATATTACGCAGAGTTCAGGGGTATTCGCAACTTGTCCCGTTCGACCAGACTTGGAGGTAATTGAAATCTTCTGGGATGCTACAACTGTGGAAAGTGGCGAGCAACTATCCATCCAATGGTCGGTAGTCAACAATGGTAGCAATCCTACTTTTTGGGATTATGAATACTGGTATGATGGGGTGTTTTTCTCGAGCGATAGTCTGCCCGACGAAACTGACCGTTTTGTTACTGACTGGGTCTTTCATGCCCCCTTGAAAATGGACAGTGTATACACATTCTCGGCTGAGTTTGAGGTACCATATGGAATCGACGGCCCACAATACTTATTACTTGTTTCGGATCACACAGATTTGCTGGAAGACACAGATAGGAGCAACAACCACAAGGTTTTCAGAAATCAAGATGGCGGACCAATCCTTATAGATGTTAACCAATTAGCCTCAGCAGACTTAGCTTTATCCGAAACGATGCCTATCGAGCAACTAAAGATTGGGCAAGTAATTGAATACAACTACAGCATTCAAAATTTGGGAGAAGCCAGCCCCAATTTTGAGCTTTGGAAGGATGCCCTGTACTTATCATCTGACGGTAATCTGCAAGGAGCCACTTTGCTAGGGTATCGTGAACAACAAGGCCCACTTGTCTCAGGAGAAACCTACACAGGCACGATAAACTTTGAGGTTCCTCAGGTAGGCGAAGGCAGTTATCAGTTAATCTTCAAAACTGATGCTAGTAATGCCGTCTTTGAAACGAATGAAAGCAACAATCTTTCCGCTGACTTGGTAGAGGCTACTTTGGCTTTGCCGGCCGACCTAAGTGTTGCACAAGTGATGCAGGCGGCAGAAGCCTTTGCCTCTGATGAAATCACTGTTTCCTGGACACTGAAGAACGAAGGCGTGAATCCCGCAGAGGGACTCTTGCGTGAGGGTTTATTTCTCTCCACAGATCAAACATGGGATGAAGGCGATATCCTGCTGGGTGTCGAAGAAACGGCAATTCAATTAGCACCTTTCAGCCAACGGCAGCAATTTGCTCAGGTACGTGTTCCGGGCATACTACCCGGGCAATATTTTGTATTGGTAAAGACCAACCTACTCAACACGATTAACGAGTCTGATAGTGGCAACAATCTAAGTTTCGGAGAACAAGCAATCGAGGTATCCATTACCTCTCTCCTATTGGAAGATCAGGTCTCTTTAGAGCTGGAAACTGGAGTACCGAAATATTTCCAGATTGAAGTCCCTTCTGCCTATCAATCAGAAACGATGGTACTTGAACTACTGGGAGGACCGGAGCTTGCCATCAATGAGCTGTACCTATCCTACGAAGCAATTCCAAGTCGCAGTCAGCAGGACTTCTACTTTGAAGAACCCTTATCCAATGATCAACAGCTGACGGCTCCAAATCTAAACATAGGAACCTACTATGTGATGGTATTTGGCGAATCTCCGGAAAGTCAGGCCTTGAGCCTATCCAGCCAGATTCGTTTTTTTGAAGTAACTGAGATCAATTCAGGGCAAGGGGGCAACACGGGCCAAGTGACTGTTCAAATGGAAGGCTACCGATTCGATGGTGTGCACCAAGCATTCCTCATAAATGATTCAGGTGAAGAACTGCAAGCGGTCGACTTACTCCTTGCAGATCAATTAAGCTGCTTTGCCACCTTTGACCTCGCCAACGCCGAATTGGGCCTTTACAGTATGGGGCTTCGGAAGCCATCTGGTGAAGTGGCCATACTAGAAGATTCATTCGAAGTAGTACCAGGCCATGATCCACTACTACTGGTCAATTTTATTTATCCTCAGGAAGTCCGTATCAATCGTATTGTACCAATTAGTGTGCAAATGATTAACAATGGGAATACAAACATCGCCACACCTATGAGGGCGGTACAAAGCCTGGGTGGTGCACCATTGGCCTATGATAGTGAATCTGCTCTGACCAGTACTCAAAGCACACTTACGCTTAGTTTCGCTGAGGCAGATGGGCCGCCGGAAGTTCTGAGACCCGGGGCCGTTGCAACCGTGACCTTTTACGCTTTTTCGTCAGATGGCCTAAACTTCAAAGTACTCAAAACTGAATAAGATGAGATATGTAATACTATTGATCCTCCTATCACCGATGCTGTATGGCCAAAGCCTTTCCATTGTTAACTCCGAAGAATGGTCGAAGAAAGACCATCAAGAGTACTTGTTGGACGGTAATCGCGAAGTAAGAGGACTAATCGAAAGACCTGGGTACACAAAGCAAATGGAAATTGCTCTACCAAATGAGTCCATGGTGATTAGCAATCCATTGCGCGACTTGATGGTCTCCGCCGATGGAAATCGATACATCGCCTATGGAGAGAACTTTGACCGCTGCGGGTCTAATACCCTGCATCTGATCTTCTACGATCAAAGCGGAGATATCTTGAAAAGCTGGGATAGCGTCTTGACTTATCCCTGGCGTATCAGCTGCAGTCCCATTGGTGAGGTATATGTCTGCGGTGTGCACCCGGAGCCGCAATCCAGCACAGAGGGATTGCTATTAATGAAATTTGATCAAAACGGCAACTACCGCTGGTCAAGACCAGTAAATAGCGTGCTCTTTCCGACAATGATCAGGCTGTCCGTAGATAATGATTACCTAGTCATTTGCGGGATAGATCCTTTGTCCTATTCAGGTACGAGTTTTCTGGAAACCTATACTTCAAGTGGCGTAAAAATCGCAGAATTCACCAGCAATTCTACCCTTCAAAACTGCTTCCCAAAAGACTTTAACAAGCTGGTAACCATGTCTAATGACCACTGGCAAATCAGGACTGCGGATGGACAGTATATCGAAGGAATGACGGGGCCCATGCCGGGCTATAGCATGGGGGCTTCAGGACTCATGCTCGAAAACGAATCTTCTCTGATCATGTTGACAGCCAGTTTTGACCAAAGTAATAATGGATACCTGCTGCACAGGCTAAACTTGGAATCTGGAGGAATCTATTCCTTGGGTCAAGTGACTGGACAACCAAGCCTTCAAAGGTATCAGCTAATAAAGAAGTTGAATGAGCAATATTTACTCATCTACGAAGACAGGCTACAATATTCGCTCACCCACTAGAAAGATTATCATGAAGAATTTGCTCTACTTTTTGATGTTGATTCTACCAGTCAGCGCTACGGCTCAAGCACCATCTCTGGAACGCGTTTATCCAGATTTTGCTGACGGATCTCTGGTTGCCGTGATCGACTGGACTGGCCCTGCCACGGCCACCTTTGAAGTTAGAAATAGAACCGATGGCGGTGCTTGGTCGCCCTTTGAGTCCACTCTTCCAATTTCAACCGGTAGTGCTTCGGGCACAAATTGGTATGTTTCCTTTCCCGGTCCTTTCACAGCAGGTGTTTCCTATGAGTTCCAGTTCCGAGCATTGGACGGAGGTACGGAACTCGGAAGCTCAGTGGTAAAAGGGAACAGTTTTGAGGTTATTTGGCCAGTGAGAGACCCAGATATAAATAGTCCTGAAAGTTTTGAATTGATTACTGGGTTTAATCAGGTATATCGAGCGAATACTGGACTAATTCTGCATGAGGGAATTGACATACAGGGTTCAGACAACTTCGCTACAGAGGCTTGTGTTGCACCAGTAGGAGCCACAATACTAAGTAATTCCGGAAGCGGGTCTGATCAGCATGTTGATCTACGTGTGAAAACTGCTACAGGCTTCCGTTTCATACAATTCAATCACCTGCAGAATCTGGTTCCGGCTAACACTGTCTGGAATAGCATAGAGCCTGGACAATCAATTGGAAACATCTATGCTGGAGGTACATCTTGGGGAACTTTTACTTCCCACACCCACTTTCACTACTGGACAGATTACCACAATAAGGGAAACAGCACGCTGAATCCCCTCACCTTCTATTCAGATTTCCATCCCGGATCTCAGTATACGGATCCACAAAACAATACACCGGAAACCTATGATGTGGAAAGTGATGGAGATGTCTTATACTTTCTCCGCGGCCCTAATGAAACCAATGAAATACCTGAAATCGATTATGATGGTAGAAAGGTCGTTTTTGGGGCTGTCGATATTGTGATTGAAGCAGCTGATCGATCCAGCTCCGATTCACCTTGGACCAATCCGAAGACAGTGGGCTATTTTATCCAACGCAATAATGGCTCCTGGCAAAACGTGGTCCATGACCCAGCCAGTCACTATGTGATTGCTGACAATGATAATTTCCTCGGTACTATTTCCGGCCCTCCACCTCTAGACAGGGTAAAAACTATCAATGATGTGAGAACCTCTAAAATCGCCGTAGATCCCCCTCAAAACAACTATGATTATTGGCATAGTTTCATCGTAACCAATTGTACTTCGAATAGTGGAGATGTTGCCAATCTGGATGCAGATCAATGTTGGCAAACCAATGCCATTAGTGGCACACCTTCTCCGAACGGATACTTAGGCGGCCTCAACATCTCCAGAGTAAATGAAGAAGCTATGTTTCGGGATGGTCGATATCGCATAAATATCCCTTTGACTGACTATAACAATTTCGACACCTATCGAGAAGAAATTCTAGTAGATAACTTCGCTCCTTTTTTAGTTGAGGTAAGGGCTTGGGACGATGATTTGGACTTCTATCAAACGACATGGCAGCACAATGAAGCAGATCAACAACTTCAACTCAACGAGAGCATCGACGCCAGTAGTCCTGCTGAAAGTGACATCCGAATTTCTCTTGAATTTTCTGAACCAATGAAGACAGTGGAGCTCACACTCAAGCCTAAATCGGGTGTTGGCTCCAGTTATAGCTTTAATGCAGCTGGAGCTGAGCAAGACAGCTACTTTGATTTTATCGTCCCAGAGGATTGGCTTTGCGAAAATGCCGTTTCCGACGATTATCAGTTGTTTATCACCGGGACAGATTTTGCAGGCAACTTGCTGCATACTTTTGAACGATCGGCAGCAGCTTCGATCGTAGCATACGATCAGTTACCGGTTCGGAACGACGACGGAAATTTTCAGCCAGCAATCAATGGTGGATTGTCGGAATTTCACGAAATCCGTATCGACAAAGGAGAATACGAAGTAGCTATTCTGGGTGGTGGTGAACATTTAATCTGTAATACAGAAGAGGCATTGGAAGTCGAGTTGTTTGCTGAACTCATTGCATATGGAGGAACAGTTGAAGATATTGACTTTCGATGGGGCGGCCCAGGCCTCAATACTACAACTACTTCACCCTTGCTCACCGTATCAGCTCCGGGAATCTATTTTGTCAAAGTCCTTAGAGATGACTGTCTTCTTGCGATTGCAGAAACAGAAGTCAGTATAGTTCTCGACCCTACTTGTGACAGCGATTGTAGCGAGGCATCCGAAACATGGTCCCCAGATAGCGATTGCTTCTCTATGGAGATAGATCGCGTACATGCAGTTGACCCTAATGACATTCAGGGACCGATAGGTGTAGGCGACCAAAAGTGGGTATCTATCAATGATCTCCTAAGCTACAATATACGCTTCGAAAACGATCCTGAATTTGCTACAGCCCCGGCACAAAATGTCTATATCTATCACGATCTTGATGATAACATAGACCCCTTTTCATTCGAGCTAGGGAACTTTGGTTTCGGCTACTTTAGCTTTGAAATTCCTTCATCCAGCAACACCTATTCTACCCAAGTGGATGTAGTGGATTCTCTTGGAGTGGTGGTGAATGTAACAGCAGGGATAGACATCGTAAACAATCGTGCTTTCTGGGTATTGGAGTCCCTAGATCCCCAAACTGGACTACCACCTGCCGACCCGAATCTCGGATTCCTTCCAGTCAATGACACGTTGACAAATCGTTTCAACGATACCTTAATACAGAAAGGGGAAGGGTTCGTCTCCTTCAAGGTTAAGGCCCTTCAACAATCTTTGACCGGAGATACTATTCATGCCAAGGCCGACATAATCTTCGATGATAATGAAGCCATTCGGACTCCGGAAATCTTCAATACGATTGATGCCGATTTTCCGATCAGCGAAATCACTAGTATACAGCAAATTGCAGCTGCAGAGTACGAACTGCAATGGCAATCCAGTGACATTGGATCTGGATTGGCCAGCTATGAATTGCATTTTAGCACTAATGGTTCCCCATACACCCTTTATCAAGATGGGCTATTGAATTCCCAGGCCATCTTTTCAAGCGATCCGCAACAAGACTACTCTTTTTACGTTTTGGCAATGGACAGTGTAGGCAACAGGGAACAGTTTCAACAAGAGGCAGAGGCGAGCTCGACAGAGCTTAATTCAAATGCCAATTTCTCCGGCTTGGCAGCACAGTACTGTCCTCATGATGAGCCGGTCATCTTGTTGGCAGAAAACGCAGGAGGAATTTTCAGTGGCCCGGGTGTAGCCGATGGACTATTTTCGCCTTCAACTGTCCAAGAAGATCAATGGGGAGAGCTGTTGGAAATTAGCTACCTACTGGCTGGCGAAACAGTTACGCAAACATGCATAGTGATTGGCAATCCGGATCCGGATTTTCAGATTTCAGAAAACCCTGTTTGCATTTCTTCTGAACCTGTGCTTCTTGTCCCAAATCAAGCCGGAGGCACCTTCTCTGGCCTCGGTGTTGTAGGAAGTACATTTGACCCGAGTCTTGTAGAGGAGCAAACAGCCGAAGTTACATATACACTGCAGATAGGCTCCTGCATCATTGAAAGTACACAGAACATTAGCATCAATACTCAAATCACCTGGTACCTGGACAATGACAATGACGGACTAGGAAGTGGTATCATCCAATTCGAATCATGTGAGGGACAAGAAGGATATGCCAACAACAATGTTGATCTAGACGATGCCTGCTCCAGCAATGTCTATGATTGTGCAGGTGTCTGTGACGGCAGCGCGGTTGTTGATGAATGTGGAGTTTGTGCTGGTAACGGACCTACCAACTGGTATCAGGATCTGGATGGAGATGGACAAGGTAGCCCTGCCACGCTCATTCAAAGCTGTGAGCAACCGGAAGGATACGTTTCTGGCTGGTACGACTTTGATGACAATTGTGCGAGTAACACCTACGACTGCGAAGGCAACTGCGATGGCACCCTTGAAATTGATGAATGTGGTGCTTGTGGTGGCCCAGGTTTGATATCTTGGTATGTGGATGCGGATGGTGATGGTCTGGGCGATCCTGAGACGGGCACCGAAACCTGTGATGTGCCATTTGGTTGGGTTTCCAATGGCGATGACATAGATGACAATTGCCCTTCCAATATGTTTGACTGTCTAGATATCTGCGAAGGAACCGCAATTCTTGACGAGTGTGGACTGTGCGATGGCCCCGGTCTCCTAACCTGGTATCAGGACGCGGATGGAGATGGCTTGGGAAACGCTTTGATGGATTCATTAGCCTGTGATCCGCCCTTAGGCTATGTTGACAATGCCGATGACACAGACGACAATCCAGATGCAATTGGCAATTGTGCCACTTGTAGTGTAGCTGGATTGAGCATGCTGCAGTTTGCCCCTAATCCAGTTAAAGACCGGTTTTTCTTGCGCTACTCTAGCATAAGCTCGTCAACTTCCTTAAGTATCAGTACTGTTACAGGACGAGTAGTTTTTCAAGAAGTTCTTGGATTACGCGAAGAACGCGAAGGCTTGTTTGTCGATATTGATTGGCTTCCTTCGGGCACCTATATACTATCTCTTGACAACGAGTTTGGACAAGTAAGCTATCAGTATGTAGTAAACTAGTGCTGCGTAAACAAAGTTCGCGACACCTTTGAGGAGCTTATCTTTTTGTCAGACGAGGCGCGAGGATGGAGCATAGCCTTAGCTACGCGACTGACGAGCAAGGAAGTATGACAGAAATAGAAGCCCTTAAAGGTGGTGCGAAATTCGTTTGCGTAGCACTAGTGCCCTGGGCACTAGTGCAAGGATTACCAAACACTTTAAGGATTCGGTGGTACCTAAGCAAACAGGATAAGTCTGGTTAATTCTGCCCCAAACAAACCGAGGCCAGTGAAACCTTTCAGTTCCCCTGGCCTCGTGAGCAGGTTAATCTGGTACTATGCTTTGGTATGATTCTTATCCCCTTGTGCCCACCATGACAATGGGATTGCCTCAGAATCTACCTCGAATCGTACCATCCAGATCATAGGTTACTTCAATACAACCACTCTCCCGTGATGAATGGCTTCCTTGTCTGCATCGTACAAGTGTATCTGATAGAAGTAGACGCCTGCAGGTTGGTCCTGCAGATCGACCTGGACATCGTGAAGTGTGTTCCCTTCCACCGTATCGTTGAAAAACGCTGCAATTCTTTGCCCTGAAGTATTGAACATACTTAGGACAACATGTGTGTCGCTAATGGTCTTGAAACGAATATTAAGTGCTTGGTCCATAACCGGATTCGGATAGGCCATATGCACAAATTCCTTACTTAGCCCTTGAGCCAAAAGCTCGTTGCCCATGTCAAAGGCAATCTTTGGAGTGTCTCCACTACAAGGATCAGGAATGCTGCACTCATGCCAGTATTCATTGATGGCAGTAATGGCATTAGTAGCCACTCCCGCCAAACGTTTGGCCGTCTTGTTCTTTTCGTTTCCGTAAAGCCCTCCTAAAACATCATTGGCAAAATCCAATACTCCTTGTACCGTTGCTGGGTATCCATAGTAGGTAATGCTCAGATCAAAATCGACACAGCCACTGCTGAGATCATAGTTGGCAAGATCACCACCCAAAACGTCACTATACCAGATATTCAGTTGCAGTGCAATCGTATTTGTTGCCAAATTATTCTTGAGTCTCTTCTCATTATTCTGCGGGTTCTTGTTCCCAGGACCTGCATCACAATTGTTATCTGGAGCTGCTGTATAGGAGCCATTAGACAATGGCTTGGGTCCGCCTGCACTTGGTAGCAAGGCAATCACACAGCCTGCAGATTGTACTTCGAGGGTATTCACTCCAGTTCCAATTATCAATGGGCCGTGTACAGCCATCAAACTCGATATGATGTCTGTAGTGCTGGCAATCCCTGATGGAGTATCGAATGGATAATTCCCTCCTGCATTGCCCCAGCCTCCTTGTGTTAGGGTACAGAATTGTTCGCAGACTCCGCTGTAGCTGACAGAGCAGGTGCTCGCGTTGCCACAAGCATCACGAATCGTAATTGTGTAGGTTCTAGAGAATGTGCCATCGATGCATTCTGG
>JAHDDV010000483.1 GCA_020629205.1 Chitinophagales bacterium
AGGTGAAGAAAGCTTTTAAGATTAAAGGTTAGGCTTAGTTTCTAGTTTCTAGTTTTGGCTCTTAATAAAATTTGGCCCTGCATGGTTTGTTCCATGCAGGGCTTTTTCTTTGACCACTCATAGCACCAAAACACATGCAATGTCTTTGCGTAGAAGTGGTGGCCCAAAATTCTAGTCCACTGGCACCAAGACACATGCAACGTATCTCTACCTAAGCAGTTGGGAATTTGCTGCATATTGATTCAGGTTTCTGGATTATTTTTTGGAGCAAATCAGTTTGGCTCGTCGCAGCGATCTACTCGCTATCCGTTACAATGGAAGCACCCATCGCTGCTGCCTGCATCCACTGCTGAGGTCTCTCCGCATGCGCTCCGAGCCCTCATCAGCGGCGCAGGACAGGCGCTCTGTGCACTTCCATTTCCACTGCTATCGAGGCTATATGGCGAGCCCGGTAGGGCGGGGCGAGAGCTGCAATTAAAGAAACTCCCCCCTTCAATGAACTGGAGACGCAAAATTGTCGGGAAAAGATATTTATCCCTTTCCGAAGCCTGTCGATTAGATCGTCTAAAGGAAGTAACCTGTATCCAAAAGTACATCACCCAATAAATCAACCATGAAACAATTATTTGTTTTCCCCCTTGTCTTACTGCTTTCCACATCCTTTCTCTTTGGACAATTGCAGCTAAAAGATTCGCATAGTTTTACGGAGGATGGCTCAGTGGTAGACATTTATGCCAGCTCGGCGGATTCCGTCTTGGACTTTGTAGGACAGGACCGAATATTACGGACGGATCAGGACCTTAACCTAGGCAGCAACTTAGCCTTTGGCCCTTTAACGGAGGGTTTCGATACCCTGATATCTGTCAGAATACTAAATGCCTTTTCGCACATAAATCCCCGTTACAAATTGGGCTTTACCAAAAAAGACACCCTGCCTTTCAGCACAGAAATGATCGATGCTCAACTTAACTCTTGGGATAATGATGGCATCAAGCCAATCGCCCCACTTTGGGGCCTAACACCTCACCCCTACATTGACAGCAGGTTAACCATGATTGATTCAAACCGTGTGGGTCTGTATGGAAAATACTTCCCTTTGTATTGGTCAGAAACTTTACCAAATCTTCGGGCTGATCTGGCAGGCGGCAATTTCATTGTCAATGCTGATTCCTCCACTACTGTGATCGGACACGGCAATGTTGGCCCATCTGGACTATGGCCCTTGTATAAGTATGAGCTTGACTATGAAGGAGACTTACAGGATGAGTCCCTTCTCATAGAGCTGCCCCATACGGAGACTATCGCTAGTAAAGTTAATGATGAAATATGGCTACAACATGTAGAAAGTGAAGATCAAGAGCTGACTATTATTCGATTTGATGAAGAGGGAAGTAGTTTGGGCAGTTTGCAAATCACACTGGGACAAGCAAGTGAGACCACCTCAGCTGCCAATCGACAGATCAGCGCAAGAGAACAAAAGCTCGATGGTGGCATTGTATTTATTATTAACCTCGACTTATCAGATGGCACTCAAGAAAGCATACTTCTGGAAGTGGATGAGCAGGCTAATGTGGTATCAGAAACTAACCTGACGACACTGGATGACTTTGTCGCAGAATCCGTTAAAGCAGGCAGTCTGGGCACGGTGTATATCGGAGGAAAGAAGCAAGGAAAGATGACCGTACAACGTTGGGAAAACGATTGTAACTGTGGGGAACTATATGCTCCTGTCTGTGCCAACGGAGAAGAATTTCAAAACTTCTGTGTGGCAGAATGTTTGGGCCTTGATTATCAAATAGGGCCATGCCTTGACAGCAATGCAGAATACATCTGTCCCGGAGATACAATCTTCGCTTTTGGTATCCAACCAATCTCGGAGGGCACAGGTCCACAAGGCCCAGTAGGCTGGTCCATCAGTCCTACTGATGGGGTGATCTCTCATAGTTTCTCCCTTTTTACCATTGTGCCTGAATACTCAACAACCTATACCGTAACCACTACCTATTCCAATTGTCCCACTTGCGGTATTACCACGCATGAGCGCGATTTTACGGTAAGCCTTCTGGGAGCACCCTATTGCGGTAATTATGAAGCTGATGAGCCTATCAATATACCGGGCTTTGACTGGTTTGACCTTATTACCATCGAAACGGATTGTAGCAGCTACGAAAGCATCACTCAATACAGCCTTGGAAATAGCCTTTACCTACTAATAGAACCATCTGCTTCAAGTGGTGAAAACACAACATTGTATAGTCAGGATGGCACTTTATACTGTACTGAATACAGCAACTATGACTGCGTCGCCGCTTATGGCTTGACTGATCCCCAGTTGATCTGGTATTGTGGTGCTAATATAAATGCATGTGATTGCCCTTTGACTTTCGAGCCGGTTTGTGGATCAGATGGTATTGAGTACTATAATAGCTGCTTTGCAGATTGTGGCAGCATAGACTGGTCTGAAGAAAATTGTGGGGGTTCCCAAGGAGAGCAATGCAATTGCTCGGCTGTAAGTGACCCGGTTTGTGGTAGCAATGGAATCGAGTACCTGAATGCCTGCGAAGCTAGCTGCGCGGGAGTAGGCTTCACCAATGGTCCTTGTGGTGGCGGCGAAGGCGAAGGCGAAGGTGAAACAGAAAATTTAGAGGACTACACTTGGGTATCCAGTACTATTCCAGGCTTTGGCTGTAACAATTACTCCGAGGTACTGCTCTATACTAGTGGAGCCTACGAATACCTGTACTTCAATGCTGCCGAAGGTTCTGGAACCAACTCAGTACTGTACAATGCTCAAGGACAATTGTACTGCACAGAAAGTGGCAACTATGATTGCGTAGCAGCATACGGCTTTTCTGCTGGACAAAGTATCTGGACTTGCGAGCCGGTAGACTGTGAATGCTCTACTGAGGAAGAACCAGTTTGCGGAACGAATGGAACTACCTACTTGAATAGCTGCGAGGCAGATTGTGCAGGAGTAGCTTATATCAGTGGTGAATGTCCGGAGCCAGAAGAAATCGATACCGGCTACAGCTGGTTAGATAACCTACTTTCTTCCAGCGATTGCTGTAGTGCATCCACAGTCTACAGCTACCAAAGCGGCTCTAGTACGTATCTATTTGTAGAGGCCGCGGAATCGGGCGATTGCGGTATAGGCAGCATGTACAATGATCAAGGCCAGCTTTATTGTACCAGCCAGAGCAACTACAACTGCTTAAGCCTATATGGATTATCAAATGGCACATTACTATGGTCTTGTTCAGGTGGCTCAAGTGAAGGTGAAGGTGAAGGTGAAGGTGA
>JAHDDV010000053.1 GCA_020629205.1 Chitinophagales bacterium
CACTAGTGTCTCCTCCTATCGTCGGAGCCACTATTGGCTGGCTTCCGCGACGCTATCCGGGCACCTCGTTCCGTTGCGCCCGCGGCTAATTTTCACCACCCTTGCTCGTGGGGAGGAGGGCCATTTCGACTAAGCTTTGTGATTATTGCAGCATTAAAACGAGCCAATCCAGAAGGCAAAAAACCTTAACTTGCAAAATGGAAATATCCGAACTCTACAAGCTGTTTCGAGAGCGGAACAAGGTCAGTACCGACAGCAGAAAAATCACCGGCGGCGAAATCTATTTCTCCCTAAAGGGAGAGCGATTCAATGGCAATACTTATGCTGCACAAGCGCTGGAAGCAGGAGCAGCCTATGCCATCATCGACGAGCCAGCCTTTAAGTTGGACGATCCACGATACATCCTTGTAGAAGACGGTCTTGAATGCTTACAAGAGCTATCCACTTATCATCGAAAAGCACTGGGTATTCCCATCTTTGCTATCACAGGCTCCAATGGCAAGACCACAACCAAAGAGCTGATACATGCTGTGCTCTCCACCAGCTACAAAACTCAGGCAACGCTTGGCAATCTCAACAATCATATAGGTGTGCCGCTGACGCTGCTTAGCATCCGGAAAGACACTCAGATGGCCATCGTAGAAATGGGTGCCAATCACCCTTATGAAATCAACCAGCTCTGCAAACACGCTCTGCCAAACTTTGGTCTTATCACCAATATCGGCAAAGCCCATCTCGAAGGCTTCGGCGGAATAGATGGGGTCATGGCGGCTAAGGGCGAACTCTTCGAGTTCCTCGAACATTCCGGAGGCAAACTCTTTGTCAATAGCAATGATGAACGAGTTGCTAAACTTGCTTATTGGGCCCCATCTGTTTGGACCTATGGCTCCAATAAGTTTTGCAAAACCCATGTTGAGAGCCTTGGGGCAAAACCTTTCTTACACCTTCGGTGGTATCCCAGAAAAAACAAAAAGACGGGAGAGCAGCCAGCGCCATTAACCATAGAATCCAGTCTCATTGGCGAATACAATCTGGACAATATCATCGCTGCGATAGCCGTAGGTGATTTCTTTGGAGTAAAACCAGCCATGATCAAAAAAGGCATTGAATCCTATGTGCCCTCCAACAAGCGCTCCCAAGTGCTTAAGCTCGACAACAAGCAATTCATCCTTGACTGCTATAATGCCAATCCTAGTAGCATGCGCGCTGCCATCGCCAACTTTGTGCAGATGACAGCCCCCAAAAAAATGCTAATACTTGGCGACATGCTTGAGCTAGGTGCTGATTCGGCGATAGAGCATACCGCTATCCTGGATCAGCTCAAGCAGATAGGCTTCGATCAGGTGCTTCTTGTGGGAGAGGAATTTAAAGCTGTTGCTGGGAACTACGATTTCAAGACCTTCTCGGATGTACAAACGCTTAAGGCGCAGCTGGATTGGAACAGCTATAATGAGTTTCATGTATTAGTTAAGGGATCCCGAGGCATTGCGCTGGAGAAGGTATTGCCGGAGGTCGTGGAGTGAGGGCTTCGTATTGCTAGCGACAGTCGCTAATTCCAACACACTTACTGTAGTAGCTTGGAGACGCGACGAGACCTCGCGCTCCACCTTAGGGGGGCTTCGTATTGCTCGGAAATGGGCTCCTGGCCAGAGTGAAAGACGGTGAAAATAGCCCCGATGGAAGAGGAAATGCAGGTACCATGAAGCCGACTGAGTGTGCCACTAGCGAGGGCTCGCAGCAAAGGCGGAGAGACCTCGGTAGTGGATACACGAAGCGGCTACATGGTGCCTGCATTGGAACGGACAGCGGGACGGGTATCGCCATAAGCGAATGCCGTCGCGCTCCTAATTGTTCTTAAGTTAAACCTGCCAGCGAAAGTGCGATTGCTTCGGTGGCTGGCTTGATTATTTGATCTTCAGTACTGAACGGGAATGCACTTGACCATTGACGGTCATTTTTAGGATGTACATGCCTGCTTCAAAGTCCTGCGCATCGGCCGAGAAAGAGGCATTGTATGTACCCGGCAGCTGATTGGCCTCAAGGATTCTTGCTACAGATTTGCCTGACAGGTCGAATAGCTCGATGCTTACTTCTGCCTCTTTATCCAACTGGTAATTGATCTCCAATTGATTGACAAATGGATTCGGGGCCAGATGGAATTCTGCAATGGCGGTAGGCAAATCTTCTGTGCCAATACCTTGCACGATTTCAATGGCGGACTCCAGTGCATCAGTACGTTCTCCACCAGCATTGCCATTGAGCAGATAGTAAACGAATATATCCTGCGTACCCAAATCCGCCTGTCCGTCTACAGTAATGTCCACTGTTAAGGTATTGCTGTCTTCCAAGGTAACATTGGAAATAGTGATGTTTTCTTCATCGGTGCAATAGCTATCGAGGAAGGTGTCCTCATCGCTCCAGTTGGTATTGTTTCCGGTAATCGTGACCGTGGTAGTAGTACCCCGTGGCAACATTGATGGCTCAACAGACTCCAGGGAGGATTCGAGCACATTGAATGCTTCTGGACCGAAGGTGGTATTCCATTCGTATCCATTGTAATAGGCGACGTCGATATCGCGAGGTCCGGCTTCGGCATTATTCATGATGATGCCATCCGCGGTAATAGCTCCTTCATCCGTCATGAACTCATTTTCGAGGCTCATGAGCATACCGGAGATATTGACATAAAAGTAGCTGTAAGGCGTCACCTGCCAATCGCTTCCTTCCCCGGTGATGGTGATGGGAAAGATGCTGCCTTTCTCGCCTTCATTGGGATCGGCAGTAAGGTCTTGTGCATAGGTGTGGAAACTGCCAAAGCAAAATGCCATGGCAAGGGTAAATAGTAGGATTTTGTTCATGACTCGTTTTTTGTATAGGGCAAATGTATCCTGAAATACGTGTAAAAGCAAGATTAGGTGGCTTTGGGCCTAATCGAGCTACAATTTAATCATTCTGCTCATTTGATTGCTTGTCCATTGGGGAAAAAGATGGTTTCAGGCAGGGTGATAACATTTTCCCATTGGTACCCTCGGCCAGCGAATGCGCTAGCAGACTCAATCTTTCGTTTATGTCCCGCCTCGTATAGATAGACAGTTGATTCTTTGGGGTATTTGAAGAGCCCTTCTTTGAAAAGGGCTTCGGGGTGGTTTTTCGCATAATATTCTTTCATTTTAAGGTAAGTAGGGTTGTCCCGCACATTTTTGATGAACGAAAAGCTATAGGAATACTCGTGAAAGACGGATTCCTGCTGGGTATAGTTGTAAAACGCCTTTTCTATGGATAACAATATGTTTGCTGCCTCATGATATTGCTTTGTTTCTGTATACACGGCGACCAAATTGAGTTGTGGTGCAAAGTAGTTCGGGTATTGCTGCTTCATGCCTTCGAAATAGCTCGCTGCATCGGCTAATTGCCCGAGTTTGAAAAGGCTAGCAGCGTAGTTTTGCTTTATGGTAGGCAGGTTTGGCTGTAGCAGGAGCGCTTGCTCCGTTTTCAACAAAGCTTGTTTGAATTGTTTTTGCTTGAAAAGCCCTACTGCATGGTAATAATCGATGGGCACTTCATTGGGATCGAGCGGATAGATGCGGGTGTTGATCTGCTGCATTTCCTGATTCATTAGTTCGTATTGGCTGTGGAACTTGAAGGCAATGGCGCGCAAATAATGATGCTCTGATTGCAGTCTAATGCTGGTGTAGACCAACAGTAGGCAAGCACCTAGGAAAATGATTAACCTATAGGGAAATCTGGACCAGTTTATCCCCTTACTGCTTCTGCCATAGTTCGCTACATGAAGCGCTACAGCCAGATTGAGCATGGCAATGATCATAGGAGCCGTGCGGTCCTTAGTGAAGGAGAAATTGCTGGCGATGATCAAGCAGAATGCGGAAGTGGCGACGAATAGCATTCGCTTATCTGTAAATCCTGCTTTGGTCAGGATGAAAAGTGGAATGAGGGTAAATAAGCTGAAGCAGACCAGTCCAGGCAAACCGTTTTCTGTCCAGTGTTCGAGGTAATCATTGTGAGGATTAAGGTGTACGTGATTGATATGCTGGTCAAGAAATTGCTCCGGAGCGGAAAGTGCAAATTCGGAAGACCAGGACATGGGTCCGGTCCCGATAATGGGATGTTGTTGGATCATCCTGGCGCTCTCGGTCCAATACCATATCCGTGAATTGCCTGAGTCCAGCATATTGCTCACTGTCTTTTGGAAACTAGGTCTCGGTAGTAGACTTTGGTCTTGTCTTGCCAATAAAGCGATGATGGCCAAGAGTGTAAGTCCTACTCCGACTTGCCCAATCAGCTTCTTCCAAACGATCTTTTCTCTGTAGGCAATCAGCGTCATGCCGCAGATGAAAAGTAATCCAAGGGCAAAGGCCAGATAGCCAGCTCTACCACGTAATAAGAGCAAGTAGTAAAATTGCATAGCTAGTGCTGCCATGATCAGCAGGCTAGGTATACGCTTTTCTGTCTGATAAAGTGCCAGCGCAATCCAGGGGAAAACTGCTACGACATATTCGGCGGCAAAGGGCCGATCGGCAAGGGTAGATCCAGGAAGGCGGACCACCGGAAGATCCAGCAGATTTAGGCCGTAGGTTTGTGCAATACCGATGAAGGCTATCGCCGAAGCTATTATTGTGATGTAATATGCTGCAAGAAGCAGGAATCGGTCCAGTGTAACCCTAGCTATGCATATATAAAAGAGATAGGCACATATCAGCAATTGCAGCGAGAGACTAAGATCCGGCCATAGCGTCAGCCAACGACCGCTAATCGCGGCCGAGAAGACCATACAGATGGGTACAGCGGCTAGTAAGGCCAGCCACTGTCCTCCTATCTTTGATTGAGGAGCTTTCTGGACTCCGAGATTGACAAGTGCAAGTACGGAGAGGGCCATAATTAGCCACCACCGGTGGATTAAGGAGGTGTCTATCAGAACTTTGGAATAGAATAGCGGAACTGCCAGAATCCACAGCAGGCAAGCCTGAAAACAGAGCCTGATCAGATTGTCCTGCCAAGAGGGTGAAGGCTCTTGAGGCATGCGCTATTGTACGATTAACTTTTCTTCCAAAACTCTTTGCCCATTGCCTGTGCCTACGAGCAGATACTGCCCAGCGGGCAAAGCTTTGAGGTTTAGTCGAAAATGGTGTTGACCGGGCTTGCATTCGGTTTGGAATATTTGCTTGACCAGCTTGCCCGACTGATCGTAAACGAAGAAATCGAGCATCATCCTTTCCTTGACCTCGAAGCGATAGGTGGCTAGCTCCCAGGCGGGATTCGGATACAGTAAGCCTGTAGGTTTTTGAATTATGTTTTCATTATCTGCTAGTACCCCTTCGACGGGCGATTCAAGTCCGATGATCCAGGTGGCATTACGGTGATTATTGAACATCGTGACCCCCATCTTTCCATAGAGGCCTGCCATCCAAACTTCCCCTGGGTTGCTGTAGCGAGGCTGCATGCCAATGTAGTCGCCCCATCGTTCAATGGAACTGGTGAGTTGGTCCACGTAGGTTTCCCCTTCTTTGACTATCAGGATATCGGAGTACTCTCCCTGATTATGCATAATCGCTGAGCAACCAGCCGGATCATCGGGGCCAGCATGATTGAAGACAATCATTGACTGTCGATCTCCTTCACCGATACCGGTGTAAGCCACTTGTGCGAAGCCCAGGGACATGTTGGGATCCGAAATCATATGCCCTGTGCATTGCGGCTCTGAGCTGGCATTATCGATGACTCCGTGGTATATGCCACTAAAGCCAGTACCGTCTTCATAGAGATCTCCTCCATTCAATACGAACTCTATATAGTCTTCTTCTTGATTATAGAAGCCTCCCAGAATCCGTGCATCATTGGTTTCCAGTTTCTCGCCAGCAGCTTGCTCTGCTAAAACGGGAATGTAGTAATCGAGATCGCTTCGCACTACCTCCATTACGATCTCGCGATCTTCATTCCAGAGGTTGTCCGTCACTTGTAGCAAAAGAATGGTATCATTCTTTAGGTTATCAATACCATCGTCCGGAAAGTCGAATGGCCAGTTAGACAGCACGAACATGTTGTCCCCATAATGCTCTGAAGCGCCGCTTATGGGGCAGAGATTAAAGACTGGTCGATCATCATATGTGATACCGGAAAAGTATCCTGTTTCTAGTTCAAGGCCAAGAAATGCTTTTTGCTTACCGATCTGCCACAGTGTCGATTCCGCATAGCCACTGTTGTTCGTAGAACCATTGTAGTAGGTATTGATTGATATGAAGATCTCTCTCTCATTCATTGCGATATGTGGAAAATCGGACCAGGTGTCATTTTCCAAAGGGTTGCCATCCAACACGTATTTGAACCAACCCGCACTAGGGTCGTTTGACGCAGAAAAGGCCAGAATGATCTCGCTCGTTTCGTGTGTTGTTCCGCTCAAAAAGCATAGGGCAAATCTGTCCTTATCATAATCGTAAATGACAACTGGATCATATTTATTGGTCGAGATGGTTTCTTCATCTTCAATAAATGCAGAAAGAGAAACTTGCGCCAACTCCTCGTCAGCCTCGACATCATAAACAAAGATCATAGAGTTGACTACAGAAATGAGTTTGCCCTCATCCGAGATAGCCATGCTATTGTCACATGGAATGCCGTCGAATGGATTACCTGCAAAGTCTTTGAGTACTATCGGCTGATCTACGGCCCCTGTCTTGGCCGAAGTCCTTTTCTTGATTTCTCCTATGGCTTTCTTTTCCTCAAACCATTGTTTGGCCAGCTGCTGCATTTCGATGTTTTGCGCCCTTTTGCTGTTCGGATGCGGCATCTCCAATCTGCTGACGCTAGCAGCAAAGTCCTGCTGGATATCTTGCAGATTTACGGTGCCACTGGGGCTAATATTGATCCGTTCAGACTTATGATATTTAAGTTCTTGCGCGATGGCGGTGCTGCAAATCAGCGTCGATAAGAAGAATAGAAACAGCTGCTTCATTAGTAGAAATTTTGTCAGGATTCTATGGCAAATATAAAGTTAAATCACTTAGCGCTGGCTCGCTAGCTGATTGCAGACAAAAGGACGGACCACTATCAACTATCTTTTATATCTTCGTTTGGTAAATCAGAATATGCTAAACTTTATTGCTGACATTGTAGATCGTTTTGGGGGGAGGCTTGCAGGCAGTACCCAGGAACGCAATGCACAGCTATATTTTAGAGAACTTCTCTCAGAATTCTGCATTGATGTCACTGTACAGGAGTTTGAAGCAAAGCTTACTGCCAAATTTGGCAGTCTGAAATTTTTCTGCCTCGTTTTCTACTTGAACTTTCTGGTGTTCTTTTTCCATCCGATGGCGGCGGCTATTCTTGGATTCATCAATTTCCTGCTCTTTTGGGGTCATTTTTTGACCTTTCGCAATTGGCTGGATTTCCTGTTTCCGAATCTAAAATCCTTGAACGTTTTTGGCACTTTGGAGCCACAATCCGAAGTAAAGCAAACCGTCATTCTCTCTGGGCATATGGATTCCGTACGTGAGTTTAAATGGTGGTATCGCTTGAAGCAATTCGGTGCAAAGTTAACACTGGTTGGTGGGGCATTACTGTTTTTGCAGCCCTTACTATTTGCGCTACTATTTCTCTTTTCATCCAGGCTAGGTCAATGGTCAATGCAGGTGTGGTGGGTACTTGTGCTGCTAGCCCCTTCTACTATCGTCTTTCTGGATATGCGAGGCAAGAATGTGGTGGATGGCGCCATCGATAATCTGAGCGGCATAGCTGTAGCATTACATACTGGTAGAAATCTTGCTCATGGTCAAGTCATTGGGAAGTCTCTACTTCAGAATACACGAATAAAGATTGTTAGCTTTGGAAGTGAGGAATGTGGCCTGAGAGGGTCTTTCGCTTTTGCTGCTAAATATGCGGAACAGTTGCAAGAAGAAAACACAATCGTCTTGAATTTTGACACCATTCGGGAAAGAGCACAGCTTACCATTTTGGAGGCAGAGGTGACCACTCGGGTTTCGTATCCCAGAGATTTGATCGACCAAATGGAGCAAGCCTTTAGAAATTGTTCAGTGCCCTGCAAGATTATCAAGCTAATGGTAGGCGGTACAGATGCGGCCCCATTTCGACGCTACAGCATTCCTTCCATCAGTGTCATTGGCATGTCAACCGATAAGTTGGACCCAACCTACCACACCCGACTCGATACCTTGGAAAACCTGAATCCAGATGGAATCAATGCGCTGGCAACTGTGGTGCAACATTTTCTTAAAGAATGGGACAAACAGTGATTGGGCCAATTCTATCACGATTCTCTATATGCTTAGCCAAGACCTGTTTTGTGCTGTTGCTTTCTTGTTTCCTACAGTCATGCAATGCCTACTATCAGAGTAATCTTCAACAAGTTCCGATGATGCAGGAGCAAGGCGACTTTCGATTTGCTGTTGGCCCCAAAGACCTGCAGGCTTCCTATGCGGTTTCAGATCAGATTGCACTGCTAGCAAATGGCTTCTTGCGTCAATATAGCTGGAACCATGACAGCGTAGTGGTTTCTCAACCACCACCTGAGTTATTTAACGAGCAACGTAGAAACTCGAAAATGCGTTATGGAGAACTTGCTGCAGGATATTTCAAACCTGCTGGAGGCAGCCAATTTGTCTTTGAAATGTATGCTGGTGTCGGTCTGGGCAAATTGAACTATGAAGGCGACTTTTCACAGGAGCAAAAGAAGATGGAAGTGAATTTGAACCGTGTATTTGTGCAACCTGCATTTGGGATAAAGAGAGATCAATATGAGATTGGATTATCCACACGATTTTCGTCACTGTCTCTCAATCAAATGAGCACAGCCTACTTTTCAAGTACCGAGTTGATTGCAGAGGAGATAGATGGTCTAGATTCTGGTGCTCATTTATTTGCAGAACCCGCTATCACATTGCGAGCTGGCTTTCGTCAGATGAAGCTTCAGGCTCAGGCCGGGTTTGAAGCCAAGCTAAATGACAGAACAATATCCACTGCTCCCTTAAGACTATCTATTGGACTGCATTTGAATCTGAACACTAGCAAGAAGTATGATGAATAAGTAGCCCTTTGCCATGGATGACTTCTATATAGCGCGTACCCATTATTACAAGGCTGAGCATGAGATTCTATCGGAGCATCTGAAAGATTGTTATCAGCCGCAGCAGGTCAAGATCTTCTATCGTAAAGACATCCCGTCTTACGAGCCCTTCAGCAATAATCTCGCACCTGCTAAGATCCGCTTGCTACATGCTACCCTTGAAAGGCTGATTTTTCATCTACAGAAAGAATCCAGCAAGGCCCGCGTGTGTTTTATACACTTCTTTAGGGAACTATATGGAGACCTAATTGACGCTGAGCTCCCCTTGAGCGCGGCAGATCTGGCCGGCCTCATCGATGCCATTATCTCTTCACAGACCCAGCAACATGGTGCTGTTTGCTTCGAAAAAGTGCTCGAACTTACAGCAACATACATCCAAATGGACGGGCTCAAAGGCAGTCTTCGCGCGGTCTTACTAAAGCTGATGCACTTGATAGAAAGCGGTGCGGCTGCCTTTTCCCATCAACAAGGCAAAGCACTATTGCTACGCTGTAAAAAACTGACCGGACAATTTGATCCAGTGCAGGAAATCCAGTCTCTTTTCCCCGATCAAGTTTTTCGAAAGAGACCAGGATCAGCTCCGGACAAATTTCCCTCCAGCAAAAAAGGCCGGTTCAAGGACGCGCAGCAAATGATCAGCGACTTTCTCCTACACTGTGAAAGCAATAACATTGACCACAGTTTGAGCAAACAAGAGATTCCCTTATTCCAGGAAATCCTGGCTGAAAATTCCTGCAGTATTGACAGCCTGGTTCAAGCGCTGCTGATCCGATTTTGTTGGTTTGAAATTGTACTGTATCCTCAAAGAAGAGCTCCATTATCTCTGCTGTACAAGAGTCTGGAACATTGGTCAATCAAAGAAGCAAGCTCCCTCTATTTCCTAATCGATCATGCTGCCCATCTTGCACCAGAAATGCTCCCAATTCTGGACAAGATTATGCATAAAGTCGAATCCTGGATTGATGCCAATGGTTTAGATAAGGAGCTAAGAAAAAAGTTGCTTGGGCTCTCAAGATCTTCATTACTGAATCGAAAAGACCGTCAAAGCCAAAAAGTGTATACCAGAATACAGGATATCATATCTGGGAAGTCAGAAAAAGTACTAGCACCAAGTTACCATCTGCCCGAGTTGGATCACTTTGGCTTGTTTGCCAATCAGCTGCTACTTGAGATGGATCCTGCATCGACTTCTCTCTGGTACCAATTGCTTGTGCTATGTGAAAAAGCCGGAAAGAGCAGACCGAATGCTGGCTTCTTGAAGAAAACAAAATTGCTCTTTGATCAATTCGCAGCTCCGCAGTTTTTAGGTCCATTCAAGGCAATACTTAGCCATACGATTAAAATGCCTTTGTGGACCAGCACTGATTCACCTTACCTTTTTTGCCCTGACAATCGGGAAAGTATGCGTGGTCTCCTGTGGTGTAGCAGCCACTTTGAAGATGAAGATTTACACTTGCTACTAGCGGATGTAGCTGAACGCGGATATCGTAAACTCTATGGGAAAAAGTCTGCTGCTGCCTCCGTATCCAACGCTGCAATCTACACACTTGGGCAGTCGAAGGGCATCGCAGGACTCGCTCACTTGTCGAGATTGAAATGGAGAATCAAAAACTTCTCAGTCACCAGAATTGTTGAAAGGTACCTTGATTCAGCAGCCACAGTCTTAGGGCTCGATAAGCTTGACTTAGAAGATTTGTCCGTGCCGGATTTCGGTTTGAAAGAAGGAAGTATGAAAATGAGTATTGGACCCAGCAGTGCTGTGATCGATGCTTCTAAAGGCCGGAAGACCAAACTAATCTGGTTGAACAGCCAGGGTGATGTGATCAAACAAGCCCCAAAGATTGTTCGTCAATCTTTTAAGACAGAGCGAAAGGCTTTAAAGCATCTGGCATCATCCATCCAGAAGAATTTACAGGCCCAAAAACAACGAATAGATCGAAGTTTATTGCTCGATCGTCGGTGGTCCTTTCCATTCTTCCAGGAGCACTTCCTAAACCATGGACTTTTGGGCCTCATCAGTCGTAAACTGATTCTAGAGTTTAGGCGTGGATCCAAATCCACGAACGGAATTTTCCAGGATGGATCTTTTGTCAATCGTCAAGGCAAAAAGATTAGTGGCATCAATAGCCGAACCACTGTCTCGTTATGGCATCCAATTTCTAAATCCTCTAAAGAAGTCGCAGCTTGGCAGCAGTTCATTGAACAAAATGAAATCAAGCAGCCGATCAAACAGGCCCATCGGGAAATCTACCGACTTACAGCAGCGGAGGAAGGCACTGAGTTCTATTCCAACAGAATGGCGGCCCATATCCTGCGACAACATCAATTCAATTCACTGGGTAGAAGTCGAGGCTGGAGATACTCCATGTTAGGCAACTTTGATCACCGGGAATCAGATGCCATCAGCTTCGAATTACCTTCAGCCAATATCAAGGCTGAATACTGGGTTAGTGAGGTAGACAACACCGAGCATATGGACCCCAACTATCTTTGGAAGTTCATATCCACGGATCAGGTGCGTTTTACGGATCTTCGCAGCATGCAGGCCATGTCATTAGCATCGGTGCCTCCACTGGTTTTCTCGGAGTTAATGAGGGATGTAGATCTCTTTGTGGGTGTGGCCAGCATTGGAAATGATCCAAATTGGGAAGATCGTGGTGGCATCACAGAACATAGGGACTATTGGCATAATTTCTCCTTTGGAGAACTCTCTTCTACGGCCAGAACAAGGAAGAAAATTCTGCAGAACCTACTGCCTAAGTTGAAAATTGCCAAAAAATGCAAGATTAGTGGACGATTCCTCGTGGTTAAAGGTAAGCTGCGTATCTACAAGATACATCTGGGTAGCACCAATATCCTGATGGAGCCCAACAACGAGTATCTCTGCATCGTCAGTGATCAAAGCAAGAAAGAGAAAAACGTGTTTCTGCCTTTTGAAGGGGACCAGCAACTATCAATAATCCTCTCAAAAGCTTTTATGCTTACTGAAGACGACAAAATTGATGATAAGACCATCATGAGTCAGATTTTGTCTTGAACATTGAAGGCTTGCAATTGTACAAGATAGTAGGATAAATGCATGCGACTTTTTAAAACCAATGCCATCCTTTAAATTCGCTGTAGAATAAAGCGAAAAATTGATTGACGTTCACCTATCAAGAAAGTATCAACGAAGTGGAAGAACCTGACCCGACGGCAGCGGAAAGAAAGAAGGATCATATTAGCCTGGCCGGCATTTCCCAAATCGCATCCACTGATAGCCGTTTCTTTTACGAACCGATGCTCGCAGGACATCGAGATTCAGATCTGCCATCAACCCACTTTCTAGGCAAGCAACTCCGGGCTCCGATATGGATATCGAGCATGACAGGTGGTACAGCCCTAGCCAAAAAGATCAACCAAAATCTGGCCAGAGCCTGCGCCGAATATGGCATTGGCATGGGACTTGGATCCTGTCGTTCCCTGCTTTATTCCAAGGAGCGCCTGGACGACTTCGACTTAAGAGATATTATCGGACCAGAGCTACCCTTTTATGCCAATATTGGCATTGCCCAATTGGAGGAACTGCTGGAAGGAAGTGAACTCAATCGACTTCACGACATGATCGGATTGCTACGCACTGACGGCCTGATTGTGCATGTCAATCCACTGCAAGAGTGGCTACAACCAGAAGGGGATCGATTTAAGACTGCACCTATAGAATTAGTCCATCAACTATTGGAAGAAGTATCATTTCCCGTGATCGTGAAGGAAGTCGGCCAGGGAATGGGACCCAGGAGCCTTAAAGCGCTAATGCAACTACCTTTGGCAGCGATTGATTTTGCTGCACATGGAGGCACCAACTTCGCCAAAGTAGAGCTGCTAAGAAGCAGCTCGGAGGCACAAATACACTATGAGGAAATTGCAGCGATTGGCCACTCGGCAACACAAATGATTGATTATGTGAATCATCTGCTGGAATCGCTTGGTAACAAGGCTCAATGCCAGCAGATCATCATTTCAGGCGGCATAAAGACTTTCCTCGATGGATATTATAGTATGAATGTGCTAAATTGCAACTCCATTTATGGGCAAGGATACCCATTTTTGATCCGTGCAAAGGAATCCTACAAAGCTGTAAAGCAATATCTGGATAGCCAAATTGCAGGTCTAAAGTTGGCAAATGCCTTTCTAACAGTAAACAAACAACAACAAGTTCAGGGTGATTTTCTTCGTTAAGGACTGGAGGCCTCAATAAGGAGAAATTGTTACTTATCTAAAGACTACAACTATGGCTCAGAAGACGGGCAAGTTCGTTTCGGGGTTTTCAAAATTATCTAAACGGGAAAAACTTTCCTGGCTCGCAAGGCACTTTTTCAATGCCAATCCATTGGATGCCGTTCGCGAATTTGGAAGCTTTTGGCACTCAAATATAGAGTCACAAAAGCTGTTTGATGGCATTAGCGAAAATGTGATCACCAATTTCTACCTACCCTATTGTGTGGCCCCCAATTTCCTGATCAACGGTAAGGCCTACTGTGTACCAATGGTCATTGAAGAAAGCTCAGTGGTCGCTGCTGCCTCAAGCGGGGCAAAATTCTGGCACTCCAAAGGTGGCTTCCAAACAGAAGTCATTTCTACCACCAAAGTAGGTCATGTGCATTTCTGCTGGCAAGGAGAACCCTTCAACCTCTTTGCCTTCTTCGATCAATTGAAAGCTATCATGTTGGAAGGTGTCAAGCATATCACCACAAACATGGAACGTAGAGGCGGGGGTGTAAAAAATGTCGAAATTCTACACCTGCCAGAAATCGAGCAAGACTACTATCAAATCAAGGTCGAGTTCGAGACCTGCGATGCGATGGGCGCCAACTTCATCAATTCCGTACTAGAGGCTTTTGCAGAGATTTTGATCAAGGAGATTCGAGAAAATGTCGACTTCGCTGATGAGCAAAAGGAAGTACAAGTCATCATGTCCATCCTGTCCAATTACACGCCTTCCTGCGTGGTGAGAAGTCAGGTAAGTCATCCAATTAGTGAACTTGGTAAGCTAAAAGGAGGCATGGAACCCGAGGCCTTTGCCGAGAAATTTGTGCGAGCAGTCAAGATCGCACGAAATGATGTCTATCGAGCTACGACCCACAACAAAGGAATCTTCAACGGCATCGATGCCGTGATCATTGCTACTGGCAACGATTTTCGCGCCATTGAAGCCTGTGGACATGCATATGCATGCAGAAACGGGAAATACCAAAGCCTAAGCAATGCCTACATAGAAAATGGGCTGCTCTTTTTTGAGCTGGAAGTACCGCTGGCTATCGGCACTGTCGGTGGTCTAACAACGATTCACCCTTTGGCCAAAAGATCACTGGAGCTACTTGGCAATCCAAGTGCCCGGGAATTAATGGGTGTGATTGCCTCGGTCGGACTAGCCCAAAACTTTGCCGCTGTCAAATCCTTGGTCACGACTGGCATCCAATTCGGACATATGAAGATGCACCTGTCCAATATTCTTTTGCAATTAGAAGCCGACCAGAGTGAAATGGATAAGGCTTTTGCCTATTTTCAGGACAAAACCATCTCTTTTACCGCCGTTAGGGTTTTTCTTTCCAAACTGAGGGACGGAGAAGGACAATTTGCCTACTAAAATTTTCACACGTGCAACAATTCTATTCCAATGGTAAGCTCTTGCTCACTGGGGAATACTATGTACTAGATGGTGCTAAAGCCCTGGCTTTACCCGTGCGCCGAGGTCAGGACATGGTTGTTAGACAGAAACTAGCTAGCAAAGTCCTCCATTGGTACAGTCTCGATGACCAGGCCAACTGCTGGCTGCAGGTTGTCATTGAACTACCCCAACTAATTGTCAAGACTAGCTTCGGCCCAACAGAAAAACTGCAAATTCTTTTGCAAACCGCTTTGGAACTCAATCCCGACTTTATCAAAAAACTGGAGGGAGCGGAAGTGATTACTCAATTGAGCTTCCCGAGAAACTGGGGTCTGGGCAGTAGTTCCACTCTAGTCAATAATCTCGCTCAATGGGCAGAGGTCAACCCTTATAAATTGCTGGAAGCATCCTTCGGGGGATCGGGTTATGACATTGCCTGCGCTCAAACCGACAGCCCAATAGTCTATCAAAAGTCCACGCCCACACCACTGGTGAAGGAATGCTCCTTTGATCCGACTTTTTCTGACGCGCTACATTTTGTGCACCTAACAAAAAAGCAAAGCTCCATCGATGCGATACGCTATTACCTAAAGCATCGAAGCCAACATAAAACGACAATAGGAAAACTAGATCAAATCACTGAGGAACTACTGACCACCGACAGTCTTTCTGACTTCGAAAAACTGATGGACCAACACGAAACAATCGTATCGCAAAGCCTGCAATTACCAAAGGTAAAGGACTTACATTTTCCAGACTATTGGGGGACCGTCAAGTCTCTGGGCGCTTGGGGTGGAGATTTTGTGTTAGTGAGCTCCAGATGCGATCAGCAGGAAACTCAGTCCTACTTCCGTGACAAAGGATTCACTACCTTTATCCCTTGGAAAAGAATGGTACCATCCCTAAAGACAAGTTCATGAACAGCAATGCATGGCGCAGCCCTTCCAACATCGCACTCATCAAATATTGGGGCAAATTTGGAAGACAATTACCCCGAAACCCTTCCATCAGTTTCACACTTTCTCAGAGCCACACAAACACCAAAGTAGCTTGGACCAAATTAGACAAGCAACAAGATGCAGTGCAAGTTGACTTTCTCTTTGAAGGTAGTCCTAATCCCGCCTTTCAAGAACGAATCCAGAGATTTCTTACAAGTATCAATGATGAGATGCCCTTCCTTAGAGATTTTGCTCTTCACATAGAATCAGAGAACTCTTTTCCACATTCTTCAGGCATCGCTTCTTCCGCATCCGCTATGAGCGCCCTGGCACTTTGTCTGGTCGAAAAAGAATACCAAATCAAAGGACTGGAAATTGACACGAAATTCTACCAAAGAGCCTCTCATATTGCGCGACTGGGTTCGGGAAGTGCCAGCCGCTCTTTGTTTGCACAAGCCGCGGTCTGGGGACAACATGAGCTCGAAGGAAGCAATAATGAATTCGCTATCCCTTACAAGCAACTACATACCAACTTTCAAGATTATCAAGACACGATACTCATAGTCGACAAAGGTAGAAAAAGCGTTTCCAGTAGCGCTGGACATGCACTCATGAATGAGCACCCCTACGCTCAGCAACGCTTCGAAAGAGCCGCTAAAAACCTCACAGAGCTGCTTTCTGCGCTAAAAGAGGGCGACGAACAGACCTTTATCGAAATTGTAGAAGAAGAAGCGCTCGGATTACATGCATTGATGATGGCCTGCCGTCAATCTTTCACACTCCTCAAACCCAATACGCTAGCCATTATTGAAAAACTTCGACACTACCGCAAGGCAACCGGATTACCGATTTGCTTTACCTTGGACGCAGGGCCCAATGTGCACATATTGTACCCATCTAGAATCTCAAAGCAAATTCGCGGCTTTATAGAAGGCAACCTGAGCAATTTCTGCCAAAACAAATACCTGATCTATGATCACATGGGAACAGGACCAAAAAAACTAAGTGAAGCCTAAAACCGTGAAGACTTTCGCCGCAAAAATATTGCTCTTCGGCGAACATGCCGTACTCAAAGGCAGTCAGGCTCTGGCAGTACCTTACCCCAAGTACAATGGCTTCTTTGCCAAATATGAAGGAGCTGGCTCAAGCCAACAACAAGCTTCCGCAAAAGCACTCAAGATCTATCTGGGCTACCTGGAAAACCACCTCAAGCCGCATATCAACACCAGGATTCTTGAAGAGGATATCTACAACAACTGGTATTTCGAATCTTCTATTCCCAATGGATATGGGCTCGGCAGCTCCGGAGCACTTGTGGCAGCAGTTTATGATCGCTACAAGCTGCATAAAGACAAGGAATGGCAGGCACTTAAGCCTATCTTCGCTAAAATGGAGTCACATTTTCACGGCAAAAGCAGTGGTCTGGATCCGCTCATATCTTACCTTAATCAACCTGTATTGGTGACCAAAGAGGGGCTTCTTCCCAAAGACCTTCCCGATTATACCAATGGCAATGCAGCCATTTTTCTACTAAACACCAGAAAACCAAGGCAAACTGGTCCTTTGGTAAAGGAATTTCTGCAAAGCTGTGAAAAACAAACTTTCCTGGACAAGATTGAAAAGCAATTGATACCTAACAATGAAAAACTGATCAACAGCTTCTTGACAGGGAACGGCCTTGAGTTAATGGAGGCTTGGAAAGACATTTCAGATTTCCAGTGGAAACACTTTCAAGCAATGATACCAGAAGAAACAAAAGCCCTCTGGAAAGAAGGGCTAAACAGTGCAGACTACTGGCTAAAAGTCTGTGGGGCCGGAGGAGGAGGATACATGCTGGGAATCTGCAAAGACATCAAAGGCATGCAATCCAAATTAACAGCGAGAAACACTGAAGTAGTGTTTCGCTTCCAACATAGCTAAATCACAAGAGAGCCTTACGCACCAAACTCTTCTGTAGTGGCAGTCAACTGATCAGGTTGGTCAGCAGGTTGCTCATATCCAAAGCGAGGACAATCACATTTTTTTCCTTTCATAGTCGAACAGCTGCTCAATGTACCGATAAAGAATACAGATATTGCCAACAAACCTAAGCCCTTAATCTTTTTCATAGTGATAATCTTGAAATAAATAAACGCAACCTTAATCAAAAGGCATCCATCAGACTGAACAAACAAGATACAAGTTTAACGCTTCGCTGGGACTAATATTTCCAATCTTCCCTTACAGTCTGTAAATTGCCCGCGCAATGGACCGTTTGAACAATTTACGACGCTTGCTGTTCCATTAAGTCCTTTACTTTATACCATTCTAAGTACGACAAGCCACAAAAACCAACCCAATGTTGCAAGAAAACATGATCGCCGCACTGAATGAGCAGGTTACTATGGAAAGTACCGCCTCACACAAATACCTGGCCATGGCCTGCTGGGCAGAAACCCAATCACTCGAAGGCTGTGCCAGCTTTATGTTCCGCCAATCAGATGAGGAACGAATGCATATGATGAAAATCATCAACTACCTGCATGACTCAGGCGCAGAAGTCAAGATAAGTGAACTAGGCACACCTGAAACAAATTTTGGTAATGTCATCGAGCTCTTTGAAGAAGCCTTAAAGAACGAACAGGCGGTGTCTGCTTCCATTGATAGATTGGTAGAGTTAGCAATCAAAAATCGTGACTACAAAACCAATCAATTCCTACAATGGTATGTTGAAGAGCAGCATGAAGAAGAAACAAGTTTCATGAAGCTTATCGACCGAATGAAACTCATTGGCCTCGATGGGCAAGGGCTTTACATGATCGATGAGATGCTGGCCAAATTCGAACCAGAAGAAGAAAACGCCTAAGGACCTACGAATTTCAAAGGCCTAAGTCCTAAATCAAGACGCAGCTCAGGAGCAAGCAAAAAGTAAGTGCCCGAAGGCAAACCAGCCATATCATAACTATACTGCTGAAGCCCAGCAGATACAACCATTTTCTCACTTCTCACCAAGCGACCATACTGATCATAAAGATGTAAGTCACTGGATGACGAAAGAGGACTATCCAGCCAAATCGACAATTGACCATCACCCCCAAATGAGTTAATCACAGACCAACTCGCTGCTTTTCGGGCAGCCAAAGACTCGTTGGGAACCGCCTCATTAATCAACAATTCCAAGTACACCGGAAGGTGATCCGACATGTTAAACAAAGAGCGCAGCAAATATTCAGGATAGCTCCCCTCATCGCAATCCAAAATCCCATCATTGAAGCAATCTCCAGTATTTCCTAAGCTACTATAGCTGCCAGGCCAATAAGCAAAATCTCCATCCCCAAACATGTTGCCAGACAGCAGTATAAAATCAAAGCGATCATCCATCCCTCCCCCTGATCCATCACCAAAAATAGAACCAGTCCGACTCGACTGCGTATGTACATTCCGAAGATCGTAGCTATTATGCCAATTGCCTGGTGTCTGCAAAGGATCCACAAACACACCGCCTTCAGCCGCATTGGTCAAGCGCTGATAAGCATCATCCTGACTACTGTAAACATTAAAATCACCTGCCAAAACCAGATTTCTATTACCCGGCCGATCCACCAAATGTGCATACAAGGAATCAACCATGCGCTTGCGCTGCCCTTCCTCATAATCCCCATCACCCGACTTTAAATGAAGCACATAAATGTCCAAAAAACTCGTATCCTGATGCACAGCCAGATCCGGATCATTGTAATACAAAACATACTCATTGATATCCCTCCGCTGCGTCAATTGATAATCCTGACTCTGCAAAGTAAACTTATCACTATCATAAAAAAGCATCTGCTGCAAAGGCCAGCTACTGCCGGGATTCGATTGCTGTGGCACATACTCTGCCCGTGCAAAACTCGTCTCCCCATTCACATTCAGCGACTCATTCAAAATCAAATCCGCCCCTTCCTCAGTCTTCAATTCACAAATCATAAGGATATCCACAGGCCGATACTCCAAAATCGTCCGCAAAGTATCCCAGCGCCCATCAGGCACTGGATTCGGAAAATTAAGCACATTATAAAACATCATTTCCACCGTCTCCTGAGCCCGAAGACCAAAAGAAGAAAACAGTAGCAAAGCAACAATCAAGACTTTTTTCAGCATCGGATAAAGATACGTTTATCCACACACTTGTATGTTGGCTGGAAAACAATTAAAATTATGTCCGCAAAGCAAGACAACAAGTATAGCGGAAATAAAAAGCAAACTAATTTGGCTGAAAGCACACTTCGAATCGACAAATGGCTCTGGGCAATTCGCATGTTCAAGACCCGATCTTTAGCAACAACTGCCTGCGGTAGCGGTCGCGTCAAAATCAATGGCGAATCCGTAAAGCCCTCCAAAAAGATCAAGTTAGACGAAGAAGTCACCATTAGCTTCGGGCCCGACAAGAAGATCGTAGTCGCTAAGAAACTGATAGAAAAGCGCGTCTCCTACAAGCTGGCCGTCGACTGCTATGAAGACAAATCGCCTCCCCCTACCCCGCGCGATCCCAACAAATTGTTGGACAGCGCCTTCTTCAATTTCCCCGTCGCTCAGCGTGAGCGCGGTGCAGGTCGCCCTACAAAAAAGGAAAGAAGGGACATTGAGCGATTAAAAGAAGACTTCGACGACAATCTATGGGATGATGATGATTTTGCTTAGGCAGCGCAGCAGATTCACACGTGGCAGCACCCGTC
>JAHDDV010000484.1 GCA_020629205.1 Chitinophagales bacterium
ACTAGATCAATTGCTGCCGGGAGTAGTAGAAGTAATTGAACTAATATTTCTTTATGAAGAAGGGCAGCATAAGAAGCTTACTGCTCGCCTAAAGTCCCTGCAGAAAAAAGATGAAATTGCTCCGTATCTAGTCTCTTGGATGAATATGATGTTAGCACTGGTACAGACCTCACCGCTGGAGGTAAAAAAAGTTTTGAAAAAGGGCCTCCATGAGCTAATGTCTGAGCAGTATGATTACTACCGAAATTATACGCAGCTGTATGTCTGGGTTAGGGCACAAGTGAAAGGGACAAATTATTTGACGGAGCTGAAGAGTTCCCCCTCCGGATAGCCAAGAAGGATTCGAAAAGATAGATTGTCCGAGCGCCCGAATGCCGCTAGCAATGTAGCCCTGATCGAAGAGAAATGTAGGTGCTGCCAGATCGACTGACTGTGCCAGTAGCGCTGGCTCGACGATAAATAGAAAAGAGAAATGAACCGATATGTCGTAACAATCACTTCCTGGCATGTAGTATATTTATCTATAAGAATAATTGATTAACTTTAGCATTAGTTCATCTGCTACTTAGATTCAACTTCAATCTGAATTAGTTAAGCGACTGAGCAATGTTAATTTGTTAATTGTATAAGAATTCTGATAAATGGGTACAGTCACTCTGGCCAAAGTAAGTTTAACGAGTATCGTCATTTGCATACTGTGCTTTCCATTTGCTTCGCTTGACGCTCAGTTTCTAGATGGTATATTTTTGCATGAGCGTGAGCAGACTCCTTTGATTGCGGTGTATGATATTGATCAGGATGGAGTCAAGGACTACATTATGCCAAGCACCTGGATCCGTATGGATGAAGATGGAGTGCCCTTGGAACATCATTCTTGGGATGAATCCTATGAGATTAGGGCGGCACATTTTGTGGATTTAAACAAAGATGGAGCTATGGATTTCATCGGTGACGATCCCGCCACCAACGTGAGTCTTCTTTGTTTCATTAATGATGGTCAAGGTGATTTTGACATACAGCTGCTTAGGTCAGGGCATCTATTGGATATGAATGACTATGATCTGGATGGAGATATGGATCTTGCCATCTGGACATTAGAGGATGGTGGGCAAATTCTCGAAGATGTCGGCGATGGCCTACTTGCAGCAGCTGCACACCCATTGGAATTGGGTGAAGCTTATTCACACCAACCATTATTTCGAGATGAGACCCAATTGCAGCTTGGCAGCGATGCACCGGACTTTGTGTATATAGATGGTTCTAAGATTAAGTTGGCAAAGAACCTGGGCAGTTTTGCATTTGAGCATATCGACACTGGCATTGAACTAGAGGAAACTCATTTCTTACAATTTCTCACGATTGGAGATTGGAATGGAGACCAGTATCAGGACATGATCTACAGCGCTCGGCAGGCAGATAGTTTTGGCACTGATCCTATGCCTCCTGTAGTCTTTTGGGGTAGCTCTGAGGAATCTGTCTTTGTAAATGACCCGAACACATTGATGGGGTACAGTGCTGCTTACAGTTTCAACTACAGCAGCGAGAACAGTGATGTCTTGCTTGTCAATGAATTCTTTAATGGTTTTGCCTCAGAAATGGTTTATTCCCTCCATGCATTGTTTGGACCAGATAGTCTGGTTCAGCAGGTAAGTTCCCTCACTATGCTTGAGGTCTTTTCGCAGGCCAAGGGACCGATCATAATCGAAGCAGATCCCCATGACAGACTGATCGTAAACGCAAGACGCATGGACTACATTGAGGGGAATTTTATAGTTGAACTAAGTAAGGAAGAGGAAACATTGAACCTTGAGTATCAATCGGTCCCGGAGCTACAGCGATTCAAGTGCAGTGCTTCTTTCAGCAGTAGTAATCCCGAATTTAATGCGGTTTATGTTTATTGTGAGCAAACTGGTCACATAGGGCAAATGAATGTTCAATCAGCTGAAACCGGTCGGGCTACCATTGTCGGCGTAGCTCCTGAAGCGGCGGCCGGATTATGCCTTGCGGATTTTGATCAAAATGAACTCCCCGAAATATATGTGTCCCGACCTGACCTCGGATTATTCTCAGTGGAGCTCAGTGAAGAAAGTCATCGGGATACCCTGCAATTGATTCTGGATGTTCCGGCAAATCGATTGCGGGTCATGGACCTAAACAATGATGGTTTTGAGGACCTTGTGTACACTGCAACTGTCTCAGGTATTTCCAGATTTTATATGCTTGCAGGAAACGCCGATGGGCTTTCCGACACCAGCATTGAACTGGATCTCGATATGTCTCCTAACTTTGGTTTTGCCGATTGGGATGCGGATGGCGATCTGGATTATTTGTATAGAAAATCAGGTTTGGGCCTTTTGATTGCTTATAATGAAGAATTGAATTTCGAGGAGCTGCAACCACTGGATGATGAAACTGATGGAAACCCTCGATTTACCATAGCAGATTTGGATATGGATGGCCGACCAGATCTGTGGTATGAGCAAGATTCTGAAATCAGGATTTATCATAATCTACCTGATTCTTTGGTACAATACCCGATTAACATTGAGGAGAATATTGCTTTCAGTGATATGGTCTATTTTCATGATCTCAACAATGATGGTTTGTTGGATTTACTTTCTCTTCGAAATTACTTTCTCTATCAAGGAGAAGGAGAATTCGAAGCCTTTGAACTTCCCGGGGGGTCATTTGGTCAAAACATCTTATGTGGAAGAGATGATCATGTGATGGATTTCAATTCCGATGGTTATCTTGATCTCCTCGATGTGAGTGCAGAGAATGGGTCTATAAAATTGTATTACAATCAATATGGGGGCTACACCAAGGTAGAAGAAGTCGACAGACCCAGCTGCCCAATCGCCATCGATCCCTTGAGCCGCAGTGTTTGTTGTCTGGCTTTTCCAGACAATCTTGACAATTTGACAGTCGAGGTATATAGTATTGATGGTAAATTACTGGCAGAGGAAGAGCTGTCTCGTCAATACAAATGTCTGCCAGCTGGCCGTCTGCCTACTGGGCCGCACATCCTTCGAATGCGAACTGCGGATGCCATATTATGTACAGAATATATTTGGGCAATGGACTAGCGTTTTTGCATTTATTTTACATTCGGAGCGGTATGTTGTTTCACCCAATTGTTTTGCAGTTCTGTCGTCGGATTCGGTGATTGGTGAAATTACCCCTCTTTAGTCTGAATTAGGATTGCCGGGATTATGTGATTTCTCTTCTAGCAGTTGGAAGAGAAATTGTGTGCATGGTGTAGAGAAAGTTCATGAACTTTCTGCCGAATGC
>JAHDDV010000485.1 GCA_020629205.1 Chitinophagales bacterium
GTACAGTTTGATGAGCTAAGTGGGTATATCCACGTTATGAGATAGTGCCTGGTGTCTAGTGCCTGGTGTCTAGTGCCTGGTGTCTAGTGCCTGGTGTTTAGTGCCTGGTGTCTAGTGTCTAGTTTCTATGTTTCTAGTGCCTGGTGCCTGGTGCCTGGTGCCTGGTGTCTAGTGCTTAGTGCTTAGTTTCTAGTGCCTGGTGTCTAGTGCTTAGTGTCCCATCTAATCACGAGGTTCAGCGACATATCAATGTCGCCCCACGTGAGCAGTCCTTCAATAGCACCCCCAAAATCACCGCGCTAAACCTTCGATTATATTGATAGTATATTTTGTGTATTTAATAATACACAATACACAATACACAATACACAATACACAATACACAATACACAATACACAATCACCCCTTCTGATACCGCGCAAACAACTTCGCAACATACTTCCCAATCACATCAAACTCAATATTGACCCGTGATCCAGGCACTAGCTGTTGAAAATTCGTATGCTCGTATGTGTAGGGAATGATAGCCACCGAAAAGCCACTGTCACTGGTTTCTACAAGGGTCAAACTCACGCCATTGATACAAATCGAACCTTTGTCGACCAGCACCTCTTTGGCGGTATCTGGAAAAGTAAAATGGAAATACCAGCTACCATCCGATTCGATGATTTCCTGGCAGCGGGCTACTTGATCAACATGGCCCTGTACAAAGTGTCCGTCCAGTCGCTGAGAAGGAAGCATGGCGCGTTCCAGATTTACGATAGAGCCCACTGTCAATTCACCGATGGCCGTGACATCCAGGGTCTCCTGTATCGCCGTCACCGTATGGGTGCCCGGCTCCATCGATACCACAGTCAGACAGACCCCATTATGAGACACACTCTGATCGATCTTCAAGTCATCGGAGATATCCGACCGAACCCTTAAATGCAGATTGCCCCCTTCTTTTTCAAGGCCAACAACCTCACCCATGGACTCTATAATACCTGTAAACACGTAGTGTTGTTTTATTTGCAAGAGATTTGGAAACAATCAACAATCTGTTCCTAACAGCAGTTTGGTTTTGTTCATTGTGGATAGTTGATAGGTATCAGGCTAGGAGGTTTAGCGACATATCAATGTCGCCCCACGTGCCAGGACATTTAAAATCATCCCAGAAATTACCGCGCTGATCCTTCGATTCTGTTGACATTAGTCATCCGTCATCAACCAGTCATCAACCAGTCATCAACCAGTCATCAACCAGTCATCCGTCATCAGTAACCAGTAACCAGAATTTATCCATTCATAGAAATCATCAACTCCTCATTATTCCTCGTATTCTTCAACTGCTGCATCAAGAACTTCATTGCCTCATCCGCATTCATGTCCGCAATGTGATTGCGAAGAATCCACATACGCTGAAGCACATCCTTTTCAAGTAGCAGATCCTCACGTCTTGTACTGGAAGCCACCACATCCACAGCAGGATAGATACGCTTATTAGACAAGCGACGATCCAATTGAAGCTCCATATTACCCGTACCCTTAAACTCCTCAAAAATCACCTCATCCATCTTGGATCCGGTATCGGTCAAAGCAGTTGCAAGGATGGTAAGGGAGCCACCATTTTCGATATTACGAGCCGCACCAAAGAATTTCTTTGGCTTCTGTAGTGCATTGGATTCCACACCACCAGAGAGTACTTTACCAGAAGCCGGAGCCACTGTGTTATGCGCTCTCGCCAGTCGGGTAATCGAATCCAAAAGGATGACCACATCCTGACCACATTCCACCAATCGCTTCGCTTTTTGAAGCACAATCGTAGCCACTTTCACATGGCGATCTGCCGGCTCATCAAAGGTAGAGGAGATCACCTCAGCATTCACCGAGCGTTCCATATCTGTCACCTCTTCCGGACGTTCGTCAATCAATAAGATTAACAAATATACTTCAGGATGATTGCGTGCAATGGCATTTGCCACGTCCTTTAGTAGTACAGTTTTACCCGTCTTTGGTTGTGCCACAATCAGGCCACGCTGCCCCTTGCCGATCGGTGTAAACAAGTCGATAATTCGCGTCGAATACTTCTCAGAATCCTTGGCAAGATTTAGCCGCTCCGTAGGGAATAGCGGCGTCAGATAATCAAAAGGCACACGGTCACGAATGTCGTTAACCGGGAATCCATTGATGGTATCCACCTTCAAAAGAGCAAAGTACTTTTCCCCCTCTTTAGGCGGGCGAATCGTACCATTTACGGTATCACCTGTACGAAGATCAAAGAGCTTAATCTGAGAAGGAGACACATAAATATCATCCGGAGAGGTCAGGTAATTATAGTCACTGGAACGTAGGAAACCATAGCCATCAGACATGATCTCCAGTACGCCATCGCCAGCGATAATTCCGTCGATTTCTATATTGAATTTATTTGTATCCTTTTTATTTTCTCTGCGTCCGCGACCCTCTCTCTCTCGCCCACGGCCTCTGCTACTACGTTCTTCACGAGTACGAGCAGCTGGTGCTTTAGCAGCCGGTTCCGCCTCCGCTTCTTTCTCCTTGCTCTCCTCTTTGGCCTCCTCTTCAGTAGACGCTTCAGCAGCTACCTCAGCCGGCTCTTCCTCCGCTTCAGTATCCTCCTCAAGCTCTTCTGCTACAGGCTGCTCAGGCACCTCTTCCACCACTTTCTTCTTGCGAATGCGCGTCTTGCGCTTCGGCTTTTCCTCTACGACCTGCTCTACTTCTTCTTTACCAGAATCAGCATTTTGAGCGTCCAAAATTTTGAAAATTATTTCTTGCTTAGGCAGGTTCTTATAACCTTTCAATTTCATCGACTCAGCCAATGCTTTAAGCTCAGTCAGCAACATATCATTGAGTTGCAGGATATCGTACATAGGAAGTATTTAAGAAAACGAAAAACCGGATGGTTTGTGTGAATGTAAACTGTTCATTTATGGCAAGGAACACCCCAAAGGACCATCAAAAACACAGCTATGAACAGTAGAAAATGGTATGTGGAAAGAATGGAGATCGGGGGGAGGGCCACAATTAGCCCCTTGATACTGCAATTATACAGCAATCCCTGAACTTCACCAAATTTATATGGTCGCAAAGGCGCGTATAGACAATACCAGTGCCCTCCAAATGAATGCGCCCATAGATAGCTGATTGTTTTTTTATGCAGCGCAAGGGTATAAGGCCGTCGCAGCGACCGTCCCGTGTTCCGCTAATACTCAGTACCTGGATAGCTACTCCAGCACAGCCACTATCGTCTCCTCCTTCGTCGGAGCCACTATTGGCTGGCTTCC
>JAHDDV010000486.1 GCA_020629205.1 Chitinophagales bacterium
GGTCTGGGCTGGTACATCGACGACATCCAATTCAGCGATGCACGTCTGATCACCAATGAGGCATGTGTGACAGCTGATGGCGATCACGAAGCCTGTGCTTCCGTCACCACAGAGATTGTCGAAGCAACTGAAGATGAGGTAGTTGACCCACCAGTTTCGGTCGATGACCTAAGCCAACTTAATTGGGAGGTATTTCCGAACCCAGCTAAGGACATCCTGAACGTAGAACTAAGTCGAACCATTACCTCCGATGCAATCATAGAATTGACTAATCTTGAAGGCAAGGTGCTGCACAAGGCAAATACGAAAGACAAAGTGAGCTTTGAAGTCGGAGATATCCCGGCAGGTTTGTATCTGCTCCAGCTCAAGATTAATGGTAGCACCCTAAAGAAGAAGGTAATGATTCAGTAACCTTGACTTTTGCTGGCAAGACGCAAGACGCAAGACGACCATAAAAATGACCGGCCTTAGATAGTTTTGCGTTAAGAAATTCGAAAGCAAGGCGCGTAAAGAAACATTTACTGTCTGAGCCGCAAGGAAATCCAAAAAATTACTTGCAGCCCACGGCGAGTTTAAATGTTTTAGCGCCTTGCTTTCGAATTTTAGCAAAGCTATCTAAAGCCTTGACTTTTGCTTCTTTTTGTCAAGAAAAAGAAGAGCTAGAGACAAGAAAATCAATAGTTTAAACGCAAACCAACAGATAGGATTGAGAGTCTTGAAGACACCCTAAGACAATAAAACGCCATTCGACAAAAGGGCCACAAATTAAGACAGAAAGTCTCTTTTGTGGCCCTTCTTATATTATCTTGGATCAATAGAAAACAACAAAACACTCTAGCCATGCATATAAGGCACCTATCCATCCTGCTAGTCATTCTAAGCATCGGGCTACATGGACTATCAGCCGGTACAATACCGCAGGAAGACTACATTGTCATGAACTACAGCACTGACAATGCAAACCATCCCGTAGCACACGCATTTGATGGCGATCCAGCCACCTGGTGGGCGCTATACAATGAGGCAGGTTTCTCACTGCCCGGCAGTGTTGAGGTAGACCTTGGGGCCGAATATGATGTCAACGGTTTCGTCTACACCCCAAATCCTGCCAATGCAGGTACAAGAGCCATTGGCTTTGAATTCTATCTGAGTCAAGACGGAATCGAATGGGGAGAGCCGGAGACCCTTGGGGAATTTCAATGGGCAGATGCCAGTGATGTCTCGGCACAGGAAATAAATATCGGGGCCATAAGCGCCCGCTATGCTAAACTAGTATACACCAGCAGCCAAAGTGGCGATGGAAATGTACATACGGGAGATTTGACCTTTCAGGAAACAGCAGACGCTGCTACCGGACAAATGAACCAAAGCATTAGCTTTGAAAGTATCGAAAGGAAATACGGTAGCGATGCCCCATTCGAACTCATAGCAAGCAGCAGTGCCGGCCTTGATGTTTCCTTCAATATTCTCTCCGGTCCAGCCACTGTATCAGGCAACACATTAAGCCTGGAGGGCAGCGGAGGAATAGTACAAGTACAGGCCGAACAAACTGGAAATGATGACTATTACCCCGCCTACAGCACACAGTCCTTTTTGGTGATTGATCTCAACGAAATCTATCCGGAAGTCAATACAAGACTGACAGAGGATTATGCGATCGAAATGGCCTCGCTTGCCGCCTACCCAATCTATATCAGCAGCTCTATCGCCGAGCCAGAAGCACTTAGCATTGATCAGGTACTTTTGAGCATCAATGGAGAAACCGTGCAGGCAGACTACAAAGACAATTTCTATTACTACCTGTGGACTCCCGAATATGTTGGCGAGTACAGTATTGATATCACGGCCACGGCAAGCAATGGCAAGCAGAGCAGCATCAGCAGAGAGCTGATCGTCACCTCGCTCTACAACAGCCAAAATGTGGTGAGCATGGAGGATGTGGTGATCGAGTTTGGCGGAGAAAACAGTCGTTGGTTTAATGGTAGTTATACCATGCCACAACATGTAGGCAGCTACGATAAAATCACCGCCTATCTCACTGTCGAATGCCCAAACAACAATTGTGATGATTGGGACCGCCTGGCACATATCGATGTACAGGCTCCTGATGGCAACTGGATTCAGCTGATCCGATATATCACACCCTACGGTGTCGCTTGCAACCATGAGATTGATGTTACCGATCTATCTTCAATCTTGCAGGGAGCGCTAAACTTCCGAATGTTCATTGATACCTGGGGAACTGGCGGATGGCAAATTACCCTTGACTTTGACTTCCAAAAAGGGGTTCCAGACTTTTTGTATTCACGTGTAGATGAGATATGGGATGGTAGCTGGGATCTCGGAAACCCAGCCAACCTGCAGCCAGTAGATACGGTGAACTTTGTTTTTCCCGAGGGCGCACAGGCAGCTGTCCTGCGACTCTCCAATACTGGTCATGGCTGGGGAGAAAACAACTCCCAAAACGCCGCAGAGTTTTACCATGCCACCAACTTCATCGACATTGATGGCGATGAATTCTACACGCAAGATCTCTGGAATGATTGCAATCCCAATCCCGATGACTGTACCAATCAAGCTGGCACCTGGCAATACAATCGTGCAGGTTGGTGTCCCGGAGCCATCGCTCATCCAGACAGAGTGGATATGAGTTTACAGATTTGGAAAGACAACATTGATCTGGTCTATCGTTTTGATCCCAGCTATACGGACTTCTGCCATCCCAGTAATCCCGACTGTGTATCCGGTGTGACTTGCCCTGATTGCAATGATAGCTACAAGGCCAGATATGTCATAGATGGACAGATTATCAGCTATAGCAACAGTCCAATGCTGCCAGAAAACACGCCTGTTCCTGTAGTCGATAATACACTTATTTACGACATCCAGGTCTACCCAAATCCCACGGAAGATTTGTTCAGCATTGATGCTACAGGCCTCAAGGGACCTAGCCGGGTTTACCTTCGTACAGTATCAGGCTCGATCCTTGACTCCTTTCACTTCATGGACGCCAAAGCCCTACAAAATCAGATCTTCCGATTGGATGATTATCCGGCCGGGGTGTACTTCATCAGTGTAGAGAATGCGGCTGGCACTGGGGCTGCTAAGTTTGTGAAGCGGTGAGTTTTAGGGCGTGCCCCTACATTCTCTTCAGTCGCGCTATCGCGCTTCTTCCGTTCATTTCGGGTCGGGCTCTACGCTAGTACTCCCCTTGTGGCTAGTGCCAGCGGCTCGTTCCGCTGCGATCCCTCACGCAGGGTGGCTTGAATTGATGGTATATTGGGACTA
>JAHDDV010000054.1 GCA_020629205.1 Chitinophagales bacterium
GTAATGAAGGCTCGGAGCGCAGGCGGAGAGACTTCAGTACAGGATACACGAAGCCTCTGGAGGTTGCCTGCATATTAGCGGATAGCAGGACGGTCGCTGCCGCGCTCGAATACTGTTTTGCTCCAAAAAAACGGGCAGAGAATTTTGGGATAAGTCTAAAAAAGGAATTGCGAATCCGAAGATTCGCAACCCCATAGTGTACAATATTGAAAGCCGCCTATAGGGCCGAAGCCCTTCTGGCAATGTGTTAATTTGGTTCCCATCCATTAACAGTAACCAAAAATCTATTTTACAATGACGGACTGGGTTTTGAGTCCTAGCTCGGTGGCCCATTCGACGATGTAAACGCCAGGAGCCATATCGGTAGAGATGAAGAAGTAATTTTGTTCGCCAGGGGCAAATTTGCCTTGGTGTATCATCTCAACTTCCCGACCCAAAATGTCTTTGAGGACGAGTGTGCCGGTGCAGGTTTGTGCCGTCGTTAATGGTACAACAGTAATCCCATTTGATGGGTTTGGATATATCTGTTGCATTTTGTTTTCGGTCCCTAAGTTTACATTGTTCACCGAGCTTGCGCCAAGTACCTCGACGGTCCAAAAACCATCTGGAGCTGGCATGGGTCGGGTTTGCTGTTTACCGTTTTCCGATTCGGCCGCAATGTAGTAATAAAGTTGATTAGTTTCTGCAAATGCTTCGGCCGGAATGATGGCGCTCCAATTATCATTGAAGCCTTCGTTCATCTCTAAGCCTGTGAAAGGGCCCTCAGTGTTAGTGGCATACATCAACTGGGCAGAAGCGATTCCGCTGGGATGCTGGATAGTCGCGATGGCTGTTTGGTCATTTCCGAGCTCATAGTCGACTTGCTTGATGGGCTGATGCACGATGCGCAATGGATCGCTGGTACCGACGCCTTTGGTGATGCAGTGTATAGCGCCAAGTGCCTGGATGATCTGATTGCTATTGATTCCATGGATCCGATAGCCGGGCAGTGCTTCTTCCAGGATGCGGATGGCAGTCGTGTCATATTGTTCTTCATAGACAGGCAGTAAGATTGCATTGTTGACAAAGACCAGATTTGTGTAGGTTCTATAGTCTCCGTTTGTGTCGGGGTAATCATTGCCAAAATCTGGCGGCATCGGGATGCGCACGACATCGTAGGGCGTACCAAATGCGGAGTCAAAATTGTCAAGGATGTATTGCAAATTGGCTTCGATTTGAGGGCCATCTGCGGAGCCTTCCGGGTATTCTCCCACCAATAGAGTTTCTTCATCGAGTAGCTTCATATGCATGTCGATATGGTGGATTACATCGTAAGGCAGGGTTGGCATGAGGATCATACGGTCGATGCCGAGGAAGGCATTTAGTGACTCGTTGATCTCAGCGAGTGATTTGTCAGGGTTCTCATCGATGATGAGTTCTGAAGCGAATCCAGTACCCAATCCGTCGACCATGAAGTTTCCGCCAGTATGGATTAGATCGTATGGTGCTTCCGTCATTTCGTAGAAGGGGGTCTCGATCAGATCAGAGATATACTGAGGTGAGTTATCATCGTTAGGACGTGGTCGATTGTAGATCCAGTCTACGGTAATCAAAGTATCTACGTCATTGATATAGGCACTCCAGGGACCGTAGTCGCGAATCCAAATGCTGTCAAAGTCCTCTACGACAAAGGTGACATTATCTGTGGGGATGCCGTTGCTTTCCAGATTGTTTTGGACCTGGGTTGCATTGTCGCAGAAGATGTATACCTGTGTTTCTGTTACAGCGTGTCGCACGATCTCTCGCACAACTTCGGTGAATCCTGTCCAGGCAACACATAGACCTTGAATCTCTTCCCATTCGGCCATGCATCGAACGGTGTTAGCGGGCGGATTTGTAAAGCCTCGGGTGCTGCTGCTGTGATTGTCAAGGTATTGTGGCATGAGTGCCTTTTCCTTATCAGACATAGCATGGTGTATCTGCTGAGCATTGAGCGGGAGCATAGCGCATAGCAAGAGCAGGGTCAACAGGTAGAAAGTGTTTTTCATCTTGGTCTATGTAGATTGTTTAGCTTGTAATTTAGCAAATAGGGTATGGGGGCACAAACGGAAGTAGGGGCCTGTCGCTGGATTGACGAAGGAAAACGAAGATAGTGGAGAATCTACAACTATTTGCTGTTATGCAATGTTCAGAATGTTATCTGATGCTGTAATTTGGTGCCTCTTTGGTGATTTGCACGTCGTGAGGGTGGCTTTCCTTCAGTCCGGCATTGGTGATTTGTACAAATTTTGCCGAGCTACGCAGGCTTTCGATATCAGCTTTTCCGCAATAGCCCATACCTTGCCGAATTCCACCGACTAATTGAAAGATTGTGTCGGCTAATTGTCCTTTGTATGCTACCCGTCCTTCTATGCCTTCCGGGACCAGTTTTTTTGCCCCTTGTTGGAAGTATCGGTCTTTGCTGCCGCTTTTCATGGCTCCGATGGAGCCCATGCCCCGGTATACTTTGTAGCGTCGTCCCTGGTATAATTCGGTAGCACCTGGGCTCTCCGCACAACCTGCAAACATAGAACCGAGCATGCAGGAGGAGGCTCCGGCTGCAATGGCTTTGACAATGTCTCCGGAGTATTTGATGCCACCATCTGCGATGACTGGAATGTCGTATTCATTGGCGACGGTAGCACAATCATAAACAGCGGTGATCTGCGGCATACCAACACCGGCTACGATTCTGGTGGTGCAAATAGATCCGGGGCCGATACCCACTTTTACGGCGTCTGCTCCCGCTTCGATTAGGGCCTTTGTTGCTGCTCCTGTGGCAACATTTCCGGCGATGACATCAAGATCAGGAAAATGTTGTTTGAGTTTTTTGAGGGCAGTGATTACCCCTATGGAATGACCGTGTGCGGTATCGAGTACCAACACATCTACCTGAGCCTCATAGAGCTGTTTTGCCCGATCAATTAGATCTTCTGTGACGCCGAGCGCTGCACCGGCAAGAAGACGACCATGTTGGTCTTTGGAAGCATTTGGGAACTGGATAGATTTTTCTATGTCTTTGATGGTAATCAGACCGATCAGATTCCCTTCATCATCTGTGAGCGGGAGTTTTTCGATCTTGTGTTTCATTAGGATTTGCTTCGCTTCTTCAAGTGTTGTGCCGATGGCAGCGGTGATCAGGTTCTCCTTGGTCATCACATTTGCGATTTCCTGCTGATGGTCTTGTTCGAATCGAATGTCGCGATTGGTGATGATGCCGACCAGCTTGTTATCTCGGGTGATGGGCACGCCAGAAATCTTGTACTTGGCCATCAGCTGATCAGCTTCGTAGACTTTGTGTTCGGGAGAGAGGAAAAACGGGTCTTTGATGATGACGTTTTGCGATCGCTTGACAATATCAACTTCTTCGGCTTGTTGTTTGGCCGTCATGTTTTTGTGGATTACACCTATCCCTCCCTGGCGGGACATTGCGATGGCCATGCTGGACTCGGTGACGGTATCCATTCCGGCGCTCATGAGCGGGATGCTCAATTGTATTTTTTTGGTAAGTCTGGTTTTGAGTTGGATGTCTCTGGGAAGAATTTCAGAGTACTCTGGGATAAGTAATACGTCGTCGAAAGTGAGTCCTTGTGCGATAAACTTCTGCATTCGTGTTGGTTTGGCGATTAGCGTTTATCACACAAATGTACTCAGGAATGTAGGGAATTGAGCTTCTTTTTCACATACTTAATTTAGATTTAAAACGGAGGGCTTACAAAGGGCAGATCAGGATGGTGCTTTTCGCTACCTTTGCGCTGAAATAGCTGGCAATATGGAAAAGCAGAAGAGTGGCATGGACATAGATTTGGGAAATCGATGTTCACGCAATGCCTACAATTGGTCTAAGGCAACATTTAAGAATCGGGATGGCAAGCCAGGTATGCCGGCAGAGGGATTGGAGGGCGGCTTTAGCAATCTGCTGCTGTTTGGGAGTAGTCGTATTGGTATTGCCTCAGATGGTATCGGGACAAAGATAGAGTTGGCGGAGCGCACTGGAATCTACGATACATTGGGTTTCGACCTAATGGCTATGGTGGTCGATGATTTGGCTACAGCGGGCTTTGAGCCCAGCAATATATCCAATATCATCGATGTCAATCGCCTTGATTATGATGTGATTGATCGCTTGATGAAGGGCTTGCACGATGCAGCGAACTTTTGTGGTGTGGCCATTTCCGGAGGAGAGATTGCGGAATTGGGAGATCGAATAGGAGGATATGGAGAGGGCATGAATTTCAACTGGTGCTCTACTGCCATCGGGAATCTTCATAAATCACTTGAACAGCCTATCAGTGGGCTTGAGATTCGCGAGGGTGATCAGGTTATCAGTGTACGTAGCCAAGGATTTCGCAGCAATGGATTTTCATTGATCCGGCGGAGTATGCAGTCTTGTTTGGGGGATAAATGGCATGAGGAAACATTTCAAGATGGTCGAAGCTGGGGAGAAGTGCTACTGACACCGAGCTTGATTTATAGTCCGCTCATAGTAGCTCTTTTGGATGCTGGACTGATTCCTTCAGGAATCGTACACATTACTGGTGGAGGTATAGCCGACAATTTTGCCCGAGTGCTGCGAAAGACCGGGCTTGGAGCAAGTTTAGATAGCTTACAAGAACCACTACCGGTGATGAAAGCGCTGCAGGAGCTTGCGGGAATATCAGACGAGCAGGCTTATCTTTATTGGAATATGGGAAATGGAATGTTGATTGTTCAGTCTCCGGATAGGGCTGAGCAATGCCTTCGGCTCTGTAAAGAGGCCAAGTATGAAGCGCAGGTTTGCGGGGTGATAGATGGATCTGGTATGGTGAGTCTGGAGGCCGGAGGAAAGAAAATCGAAAATGTATTGTCGTGAAGATCAAGTATGCAAATTTTATCTGCAGTTCGCCTACGGTGAACCTATGCCCTGAGCCAACTAAGCCGGAGTATGCTTTTATCGGTCGATCCAATGTAGGAAAGTCAAGTCTGATTAATTTCTTGTGTGGACACAAAAAACTAGCTAAAGTTTCCGGTACGCCTGGTAAGACCCAGTTGCTGAATCATTTTGAGATAAACAACAAGTGGTACATTGTCGATTTGCCAGGTTATGGATATGCGAAGGTCTCCAAAACACAAAGGAGCAAATGGGAAAAGATGATCCGCAATTATTTAGTAAAGCGGGAGAACCTACAGTGCGTGTTTCTCTTGATTGACGGTCGAATCCCACCGCAGAAGATAGATTTGGAGTTTGCCAATTGGCTTGGGGAGATGCAGATTCCCTTTGTGTTTATCTTTACCAAGTTGGACAAGCGGCAAAGGAAGAAGTGGAAGACAAATATTCAGGCTTTTGAGAAGGAGATGCTGAAGCATTGGGAGGAGATGCCTCAACAATTATTTAGCTCCTCTTCAGATGAGACAGGAAAAGAAGAAATCCTCGAATTTATTGATCAGATAAATCAACAGTATTTTGCCAAGTAATCAACATCAGGATTTAGAGATTCTATACGAGGATCAGTGGTTCATTGTGGTGAATAAGCCACCCGGTTTGAGTGTTCAGGACGATAAGACCAAAGGCCGATCTTTACATCATTTGGTGTCTATTCACTACCGAGCGCAGGGAGACGATGTACGAATTTGGTTGGTGCACAGAATCGACAAGCGAGCTTCGGGAGCCGTGTTGTTTGCCAAGAGTAAATCTGCGACAGCAAAAGTTTCGGAGATGTTTAAGGCTGGATCGGTAGCTAAGTTGTATTGGGCGGTGACTGCGACAAAGCCAGAGACTGAAACCGGTCAGTGGGATGACTTCATCAGTAAGAATGGTCGAATAAACAAGAGCTTCATTTCGGAGACAGAGAAGGAAGGGGCCAAAGCCTGCTCCTTGAAATACAGTCTGATAGCGAAATCAGATCGCTATTTTCTGTTGGAGATAAGTTTGCTCACTGGCAAGCATCATCAGATCAGGGCTCAGATGAGTCATCGGAATATGCCCATCAAGGGAGACATCAAGTACGGATCAAAGCGGACCAACAAGGACGGCAGCATCCATCTACATTCGCGAGGACTTTCTTTTCAACATCCTTTCAATAGTCAGCCTATTCGGATTCTTGCACCGGTGCCCAATGAGGTTGTTTGGCAAGTTCTTTCACAACAAAATTAGTGCTACGTAAACAATTTACGCAGCACAAGTGCTACGCAAACAAAGTTCGCACCACCTTTAAGGGCTTCTATTTCTGTCATACTTCGTTGCTCGTCAGTCGCGTAGCTAAGGCTATGCTCCATCCTCGCGCCTCGTCTGACAAAAAGATAAGCTCCTCAAAGGTGTCACGAACTTTGTTTACGCAGCACTCGTATCGGCTCTTGTGAAGCATGATTATTGCACTTAGTTGAGACTTTACATTTGGGCAAGAAAAAGCTCCCGACAGATGCATCTGTGGGAGCTTAGGTAGATTCGGTGTAAAAGTGTAAGGTATAGCCTCTATTCGCCTTGCAGCTGATTGAGACTCTTGGTTTCGCCAAACAGCTCTCTTGACTTCTCATTGTAGGCAAGGGCTGCTTCTTCGGCTGTCTTGAAGGTGCCTAAGTTTATTCGTTTACCGTCAATATTGATTACAGAACGGTAATATCCTCGGTCTTTTGTAACACCTCGATATCCAGTCTGGTTGTGCTTTGTTTTCATTTGTCGACGAAGCATGCTCATCGTTACCCATTCCAGGTTTTCGATTCGACAATCAAGCTTGTTTCCATTGAGCATTCTCACAAAGAGTCTCTTACTGGTTTCGGGTTTTACCAAAAACTGATTAGCAATAAATTTATGCAGGTAGACCGTATGGCAGGTGTCACCTGACCATTTTTGGTGCACTGCATATCCGGCCGAGTGAAGTCTGAAGATAGCGTCCTGACCAAATTCGATCAGGTTCATTTTCACAAGCAGATCGTATCCTTTACTATCAAGGATGACATTCTGGTCCGGCGCATTTTTAAGTGGCATTTTTATCAACATAGGTCAATAAGAATTTAATGATGCGATATACGTTTCCCGAAGCGTACTATCGACGAATCAAACAAAATCCAGCAGCGAGAAGGATGGGTCGAGGGTCAATTCAACTTTCTCAGCGTAGTTTCACTAATCGAGAGCTCTTGACTTCTCTGCAATTAGCAACGGGTTCACTACAAATATCGACAGTGGTTAAAGGGCAACAATACTGCCAACGTCTCAAAGATAGCTGAAAGTCAGCCATTTAAAAAGCTGAAAGCTCACTACAAAAGCCCAGCAAGATCTGCAACATGTCCCTACATGTGCCCTACCTTCTAGCCTTATTTTGAGTAAACTCAACGTTATAACATTGTTATAGGCCCTTGAAATTGAATGATTTGCGGAACGAGCGGGCAATTATTGTAGAGTTTTACTCTACAGCGGCTTGCTCTACACAAAGCACTAACAAAGTGTGCCGATCAATGACAAGGTATTGAAGTGCAAGAAATTTGGTGATTTGACCAATGGCTAACAAGATGCACAGTTTGTCATCGACTTTCTTGATTTGTAAATTTTCTCGAAATCCGATGTTTCTCTTTGCATAGTACTTATAGGCTGCTTCCTTAGCACACCAGGCAAAGAGAAGTCTCTTTTGTGCTGGGAGATGACTTAGTAATGCCAGTTCTTCTTCACTGACAAATTTGTGTTGAATTCTCTTGAGCTGAGAGCGTTCACACTCCAGATCAAGTCCTACTGGTGTATTAGCACTAAGAAGCATGGTTTGGTAGCCTTTACAATGACTAATGCTAATTTTGTGCGCCTTGCTGTATGGTTGTCCTGTAGGGTGGTAGGACAAGCGCGCCTGCGGATTAGCCAGATGAGCTAGGAGGATTCTGTTCAGTAGAAACTCTTTCTTTTTGGTGTTCAACTTTATGTGTTGATGGTTGGTATCCTGTAGCCCTGTTGCCAGAACTTCCAGCTCTTCCAGACTCTCATTGACTTTCCAGACAGCTAGCTTGATTTCGCTATTGATATTTTTCTGTATTATGAGCGGCATTCACGCGATTTCTAATGTCAACAAGATATGCAGAAGATTGGATTTGAAAGCTATGGCAAGAAAACGGGACTAAGGTCTGCGGTATATGTTTTGGAAAAGGGCCTAAGTCCCGATATCTACTACTCCGGAGATGGAGCAGGCTGGCTGGTTCAGTGGGATTTGGGAGCCAGGGATGAGGGCACACTTGTGGCAAAAGTGCCGGCCAATATCTTCGCATTACGCCTAATCCCATCCCTTCACATCATGGCTATTGGTACATTGCAAGGGGAGGTCTACTTGGTGGATCTGAAACAAGGCAAGTTGCTGGATCGATCCTTCGCGTTTGGGTCTGCCGTTTTTGATATGGTTCTGGACGGTCTGGTCCTCTATGTAGCTACGGGAAGTGGAATTTTGTACAGCATCGATCTTCAAGATCTGCATCTCAGCCGGGCCTATGCTCTTTCTGACCAGAGCCTTCGGGCCGTAATCTGCAGTAAGTTCGGGACCCTATATGTAGCAGGAAGCAGCGGTGTCATATATCAATTCACACCAGAAAAGCCGGGAAGAGAGGATGAGCGGCTACTCGGTGTCAAAAAGCTGCTGGGTCATGAGAATTCGGTCTTTGCACTGGCGGAGACTGAAAAGGGGGATTTATATAGTGGAAGCAGGGATGCGCATTTGCATCTGTGGCGAGTTGGTGAGCTGGAGCTTCGCATTCCTGCACATTTATTGACCATTAATAGCCTGGCAGTGATTCCTTCCCTTGGCTTACTTGCTAGTGGAAGTCGTGATAGAACGATCAAGCTGTGGTCAACCCGTAGCATGAAACTCCTGAAGGTGATTGAGAAAAGCAAGCTAGAGACCCATACTTACTCAATCAACTCGCTGCTTTGGATACCGGAGCGCTCTATATTAATCTCGGGGGGGGATGACAAGCAGTTGTTCTTGTGGAGAATCTACCCAGATTAAACAAAAAAGGCAGTGATCTAATCGATCACTGCCTCTCTTATTTTTCTGTCTTTCGGAGATTACTCAGGCATATCCTGAATTCTCTGCATCAACTTGGTTCCTTCATCAGGATTGATACCGTTACTTACTCTGTCTGTTTCGATGAACATAACAGAAACAACACTGGCTACCAGAATAAAGGCCATGAGCCCCCAGGTAGCTCTTTCAAGAAGATCGGTCGTTCTTTGAACGCCTCCCATCATGTTGGCTCCACCGCCGCCGCCAAAGCCGGCACCCAATCCACCTCCTTTCGGAGCTTGTATCAGTACGACGCCCATTAATAAGAAGGCTGCGATGATTATGATTATGACAATTATTCCAAACATATTATAGCTTTTCCGTCAAAACGCGTATTTGCTGCGCAAAGTAAACGAATTTTTCGGGATATTTCAACTTTAATTGCTTGTAGACGCTTATAGCTTTCTCGTATTTTCCTTGATCGATGTAGACACGCGCCATGGTTTCGGATACCTGATTGATCTCTTCGGAGTCAAACTCGGCACTGCTAGGTATTGCATTGTCTTGATCTGGAATATCGTAGTTATGAAGATATTCCTCAATCTGTTTGATGTTTTCGTTTTGAGAAGAGAATAGAGGACTGTCTTTCAGATTTGGCAAAGGCTCTTCCTCCTTTTTTGCTTTCTTTTTTCCGTCTTTGTTGCCGTATTTCTTGATAAGTTGTGTCACTGATCGATCCAGATCAGCTTCATCTGTCAGGCTTCGCTTGACTTCTTCTTCTTTTTTCTTCTTTTGCTCTCTGCTGGCACTATACTGTTGTATTTTTAACTTCAGTTCCCGTAGCGCGTCTTTTTGCGATTGCAATTCCGCGAGTTTCTGGGATCTCTTCACTTCTTCCTCCATTCTTAGTTCATTTAAGTCTTGGTCAACATTCGTACGAATGGTTTGCTGAGCTTCCGACTGAATCTCTTCAGTCAGGCTTTTCAAATTGTTTTCGGACGAAACTTCATTTTCCGGCTGTGCTTGTTCCGAAAGGGGTAAAATGTGGCTTTTGGATTTCTGGTTATCGTCCTCACCTGCGATTCCTGCTTTCCATACCGGCTCCTCAACATCCAAAATCGGGCCTTTTGGAAATTTCTCAACGAAGCTGCTGGAAGAATAAGGGATACGGAGATTTAGGTCATCTTTGATGAAATCGGATAAGATGCTTCGATCCGCGGTAAAGCTGGCTGCTTCTCCGAGTATCTCCCGAAAGTCGGTAGCTTCTTCCATTGCTGCTTTCTTTGCCCAAAGCAGGTAGGCCGTATGAAAGTAGGGGTATTCGGCTTTGACCTCGCGCAGTTCGGCGAGGGAAAGCGCTGTTAGTTTTTTAGGATCAGCTACCGCTTCTGTAAATAGTTTCTCGTTCATAAGATGGCTGTTATAGAAATTGGATCGCTCAATGGGGGCCAATCCGCTTACCATTTAACCAAAGCCTCATTAAATACTTGTTGGGTCAGCTGGTCGATGATTTCATCCAGCAACTGACCTTCGACATCCGAAATGTTGAGTTCATCTGCGTAATCCGCAAAGGCTGAGAACTCCTTGTTCCAAGAATCGTCTTCCACATGGTTGATATAATCAACCCGAATTCTCACGGTCAACCTGTTAAGTGCGGCTCGGTCGTTTCCGCTCGATGCCGCCGGTTTGATCACCGTACTCAACACAGCTCCCTCGATTTCTATATCGCCGGAGTCATTGTTCAAAGCCAAATTTGTATTCGTGAGGAATTTGTCCCTAAGGGCCTCTTTAAAATCCTGTGATAAGGAGGGCAGGACATAGGATGACAGATTTGGAAAATCTGCTACCAGGAACGTCTTCAAATCTGGTGAATAGGATGCCCCAGTGAAGGAATAAATTCCACATGAAGAAAAAGTGGCCGCCAATAAAAGTAAGCAAATTGTCAGACAATTGGAAAATCGGATGCGTTTCATTGCGATGCAATTGATTATCGAATCAAAACCGAACAGCTATAATACAATGCTATATGGAGATATTGTATTGCTTAATCTTACGATATAGTGTTCTTTCCGCAATTTCGAGATCCAAGGCAGCATCTTTTCGCTTGCCTTTGTGCTTTCTCAGCGCCTTTTCTATCAGTTCGCGCTCTTTGTCCGCAATGGACAAAGACTCTTCCACTTCTTCCGCTTCGTTGGCGGCTTCTGTCTGAATCACTATTGGTGCCGAGCCAGCTTCCAGTGCTTTTAGAGGACGCGTTCCAGTATACTCAGATGGGAAAGGCTGAGGGATATCCTTCTCCCAGTTTTCCAAACCCTTGCCCTGACCCAGCCGCATTACCATATCTCTCAATTGCCGAATGTCTTTTCGCATTTCAAAGAGAACGGTATACAACATTTCGCGTTCGCGAAAACTTGACTCCGTATCCTTGTAATCCCGTCCAACAACAATCGGAAGTCGGTTGGCTCGCTTATCTGTACCCGGTAAGAAGCTAGCCAGTTGCTCAGCGCTGATGATGCGATCCTGTGATAATACAGCGATTTGCTCAGACAGGTTTTTTAGTTCCCGGATATTGCCATACCAAGGGTAGGCACTAAGCATCGCTTGAGCCTCCTCATCGAGAATGATCGGTTCAATCCGGTGATTTTCACAAAAGTCCATCGAAAACTTGCGAAACAGCAGGTGGATGTCCTCCTTGCGCTCTCGCAATGGTGGTACTATGATCGGAACAGTGTTCAATCGGTAGTAGAGGTCTTCCCTAAACTTTCCCTGCTGTATCAATTCGAGAAGATCCTTGTTGGTAGCGGCAATAACCCGCACATCAGTCTTTTGGGCTTTGCTGGAGCCTACTTTCAGAAACTCCCCGCTTTCCAATATTCGAAGCAATCTAGCTTGGGTACCCAGAGGCATTTCGCCGATCTCATCCAAAAAGATAGTTCCGCCATTCACATACTCGAAATAACCTTTTCGCGTATCTGAGGCTCCGGTAAAGGCGCCTTTTTCATGACCAAAAAGTTCTGAATCAATAGTGCCTTCAGGAATGGCTCCACAATTTACGGCAATGAACTCGTTGTGCTTTCTTGGACTCAAAGTGTGAATGATCTTGGAAAACACCTCCTTTCCAACACCACTTTCTCCATTGATCAAAACGGCTAGGTTGGTAGGAGCCACCCGTACCGCAACGCTCAGCGCATGGTTGAAGGCAGTTGAATTCCCAATTAATGCAAATCTTTGCTTTAATGCCCTTAAGTCCATATTTGGTTTTATCCTCTGTACTCGTTAATGAATTTCGGCAGGGCCCACGGCCTTTCCGATCAAACTGCTGGAAGTGCAGCTCTCTATTGTAACATTAACGTAGTCACCTATTTTATAGTTTTGTCTTGGGAAGATGACAACTCTATTTTCGTCCGATCTGCCGTAGAAATCCTCCTCAGAACGCTTGGATGTTTTCTCTACCAAGACCGTTAGCGTTTTCCCGATTTCCCCCTGATTTCTTTCCAGGGCATGTAGTTGTTGCAGATCGATGATCTCCACCAGCCGGCGTTTTTTGATGTCCAAAGGTACATCGTCCTTCATTTTTCTGGCCGCAAGGGTGCCCGGTCGTTCCGAGTAATAGTACATGTAGGCAAAGTCATACTTGACAATCTCCATCAGGCTAAGCGTGTCTTGATGCTCCTCCTCTGTCTCAGTGCAGAAGCCCGTGATGAAATCGCTACTAATAGCACAACCCGGAATGATTCGATTGATCGCCTCAATGCGTTCCAAATACCATTCTCTGGTATAATTGCGATTCATTACATCCAATACACGGCTATTGCCCGATTGTACAGGCAGGTGAATGTAGTTGCAGATATTGTTGTATTTGGCCATGGTATGCAACACTTCATCGACCATATCTTTTGGGTGAGAGGTGGAGAATCGTACACGCAGCAGTGGATTTACCTGAGCTGCCATTTCCAGAAGCCCTGCAAAACTTACTTCCTCTCCGGTCTCCTCGTTTTTCCAATTGTAAGAATCCACATTTTGTCCAAGCAATGTCACCTCTCGATAGCCCTTTTCAAATAAATCGCGACATTCAGCCTGTATGCTATAAGCAGACCTGCTTCGCTCTCTTCCACGTGTGAATGGTACCACACAGAAAGAGCACATATTATTGCAGCCCCTCATGATGGACACAAAGGCGGTCACGCCTGTTCGATCTAATCTTACAGGGCTGATGTCTGCATAAGTCTCCTCCCGAGAGAGGAAGACATTCACCGCCTGACGACCGGAGTCGGCTTCCTGAACCAGTCGAGGCAAATCCCGATAGGCATCCGGTCCACAAACAATATCAACCAGTTTCTCCTCTTCGAGCAGTTTCTCTTTCAAGCGCTCCGCCATGCAGCCAAGGATACCCAATTGCACCGCAGGATTTTTTACCTTGTTTTGGGTGAAGTTCTTGAGTCGAGCCCGCACCCTTTGCTCCGCATTGTCGCGGATAGCACAGGTATTGAGTAGAATGACATCTGCCTCTTCGTGGTTCTTGGTGATATCATATCCTTCATCCATGAGTACGGAAGCGACAATCTCGCTATCGCTAAAGTTCATCTGACAGCCATAGCTCTCGATGTAAAACTTCTTGCCGTTGGGATCTTTGATCTCGCGAGCCATCTCGAGCGATTCACCTTGCCGGCTTTCCGCCAAAGGTTGATTCTGCTTTAGAAAGTCCAAAGTAGGATTATCCATAGATCGTAAAATGGTTTCTTAAAATTGGGCCTGATGTATGAGGCCATTGATCAAAAAAGTCCTGCCTCCGGAATACGGAGGCAGCAGACAAATGGTCCATGACAGCGCCTTCCTTGCGCGCTGTCATGAACCATCAAAGAAAAAGTATTTTGCTTGTGGACATTAGACCTTGACATTCCAACCATAGGTATCTTCATAACGTCCTCGCTTGATTCCTTCGAGTCTGTCTTTGACCTTGTAAGCTACATAATTTTCGTCAAATACAGGCAGCTCCAGACGCTCTCCCTTATATCCGATTTCCCTAATAAAGGCAATCGTCGCAGCAGTACCTGTTCCAAATGCTGCATCCAGTTTGCCAGCCTTATGTGCTTCTGCAATTTCGTGGATGCTAATGTCGCGCTCTGTTACTTCATATCCCAGATCGCGCAGTACATCGATCACAGACATTCGTGTCACTCCGTCAAGGATACTATCGCTCGCAGGAGGGGTGAGCAACTCTCCATCAATAGAGACAAAGAAGTTCATTGTTCCAATTTCCTGTACATACTTCTTTTCGACGCCATCCAACCAAAGGATTTGGTCATAGCCCTCTTTTGCCGCTTCTCCTGCTGGGAATAAGGTCCCTCCATAATTGCCTGCCGCCTTTGCTGCGCCAGTCCCGCCTGGGAATGCCCTGAAGTACTCGTCCTGTACCAGTACACTTACTGGCTTGGAGTAATACTTTCCTACAGGACAAGTGATGATCATAAACTTGTAATGCTCGGCTATCTTCACCCCTACAGAAGTATTGGTAGCAAACATAAAGGGACGAATGTACAAAGCACCGTCTTCCCCTGTCGGTATCCAGGCACGATCCATCTTCAGCAATTCGAGAATAAGCTCTACAAATTGCTCTTCAGGCACATTCGGCATGGCCATTCTAGTAGCTGAATAATTGAATCTTGCTGCATTCTTGTCCGGACGGAATAGCAAAACTTCGCCGGATTCCGTCTTGTAGGCCTTCATCCCCTCAAAAATCGCCTGACCATAATGCAAGGCAGAGGTTGCGGGACTCAGCATAATCTCTTGGTATGGCTTTATATGGCAGGTTTCCCATTGGCCCTTATGCCAATCCATTTCGACCATGTGATCCGCGAAAAATTTACCAAATGGGATATTATTAAAATCAACCTCCGATACTCTGGACTTTTTGATTTTCTCTACAGATAGATTCATAACACTCTTCATAGGATCTACATTTTTTGTGGTTGGGGCCTGGTTATTGCCTCGACCATTCGTTAAGTGAAATAAGAACAGCGATATTTGTGCGAATTCGCCTCCGTATCGTGGCTTTTTGAAATTTGCCACAAAGATAAGGGAATACTTCACAAATAAGACACAACGCAGTTACGATTGGTGGGCAGGGAGTGGGATGTTATCTGGCTATTTCAACGACATTTCTATGCAAACAGCCTGCTAATCTTTCAAATAAGATAAGAAAATTAGCGGTAATTTCCACTTTCGCAGAGATGGAAAATGCTAAAGAGAAAACTCATGGCAGACAACAAAAGTTCCTTTTACCAACTGATTTTTAACGAGGGGCTCTATAAACTGGGAGCTAAGGCCGATCCTGCTGAGGTTTCGAAGCTTTCCCTCCATGGTAGTCCCTTCCTTTTTCTTTATCGCGAGCAGGCTGAGGTCGCGCCAGAGCTGTTGGAAATGCTCAGAAAGATGATCATTGCGGTACAGTTGGACCCCAGTCGGACACCGGTTTATGACCATGCACAGGATCCCGTCGACTTTCGTGTCATCAAGGCTACTGAGACCATAAAAGTTGTGCTTACTTTCGGCATGCAGCCCAGGGATTTGGGTATCGATGTTCCTTACAAGAATGCCAAAGCAGTCGATTATCTCGGCATTCGTCTCTTTTTCTTCGATTCGCTGAGTCTTATTGGCTCCAAGCCTACCCGCAAGAAGTTCCTCTGGACGATCCTGAAGGAGATATTTTCCATTTAGTTTTTTTGGAGCCGAGCAGTTTTGGGCCGTCGCAACTGTCTACACGTGCTCCGCTAATACTCGGCACCTGTCTAGCTGCTCCTTGCTCTGCCACTACCGTCTCCTCCTTCGTCGGAGCCGCTATTGGCAGGCAGTCGCAACGCTATACAGGCACCTCGTTCCGCTGCGCCCGCGGCTAGTTTTCACTTGTTTTCGGGCGTGGGGTGTAGGGAGTGGGAGACTGGCCGTTTCGCTGCTCCGTGGTGTGCGGGGAGACTGGCCTATCGGCCAGCTTTACAATCTTTGTCGCTCCTACGGAGCTTCTTTGCTTTGGCCAGCTTTGCAATCGTGGTTGCTCCTACGGAGCTTTTTGCTTCGGCCGGCTTTGCAGTGCTTTCGCTCCTTGGGAGCTTTTTTGCAGACTTTACTCGCCGTGCATGATGGCCTTCTTTTGTAGTAGTATTGCCTCTTCTTCCGGTCGATCAGGGTCTGGCACACAACAGTCTACCGGGCATACGGCAGCGCATTGCGGCTCTTCGTGGAAGCCGACGCATTCGGTGCACTTTTCCGGGACGATATAGTAGAGGTCTTCGCTTATCGGGCTGCGGCGCTCTCTTGTATCTACTTCGCTGCCATCGACTAGTTTGATGGTGCCGACTGAAGATGTACCATCTTCATAAGCCCATTCTACACCACCTTCATAGATGGCTGTGTTAGGACATTCGGGCTCACAGGCCCCACAATTGATACATTCCTCAGTAATGATTATTGCCATTGAACGAAATTTACCTGAATATTAGCGAAATTTGCGACCCAAACTTAAAAGCCTTTACGCACATTTCCAACCACATCTTAAATTAAACAATCGGCATGCACCTTAAACAGCGAATTGACCTGCTGGCCACCCTGCCTGTGATCTTTGAACAAGAGAAAGATACCATTGCAGCCTTTGTAGGACAGACGTTTTATAAGAACGGTTGGTTCACCGAAACCAACACGATGATGGCAATCGATGCCATTGTTCAGCAAATGCTTGATCCTGAGAAGCTCCGCGCCTGGGCCCAATCTTATAACTTGCCAGAGCAAGTGGATGATCCTCAGTCTGTTGGGATTGTAATGGCCGGCAATATTCCCTTGGTGGGCTTTCACGACTTTCTTTGCGTTTTTTTATCAGGGCATAAAGCCATGATCAAGCTTTCTTCCAAGGATCAGGATTTACTCAAGATGATCACCAGCTTCATGAAGGAGCTTGATCCTGCGGTAGAGGATTTTGTGCAGTATGTGGAGCGACTGAATGGAGCTCAGGCGATTATTGCAACCGGGAGTAATAACAGCTCCCGTTACTTTGAATATTATTTTGGAAAGTACCCTTCCATTATTCGCAAGAGCCGAACTTCGATTGCTGTCTTGACTGGCAGGGAGTCAGAAGAGGAACTAGATGCTTTGGCGGGAGATATCTTTCACTATTTTGGATTGGGCTGTCGCAATGTCAGCAAATTATATTTGCCGGAGGGCTATGACTTCGCGCCATTGATGAAGAGTCTCGAGAAATGGGAGGCGAAATTGTTGAATAACAATAAGTATAAGAACAACTTTGATTACAATCTAACCCTACAGATTCTCAATAAAGAACTATTGATTCCTTGCAACTTTCTGATCCTACAAGAGAAGAAGCCTATCTTCTCGGCTGTGGCTCAGGTGCATTATGAGTTTTACAAGGATTTGGGAGATTTGAGTGCAGAGCTGGACGCCTTGTCAGATCAGATTCAGTGCAAGGTCGGCCATTTGAAACGAGGAGATTTCATTCCTTTTGGTAAGGCGCAATATCCGGGCCTAGACCAGTATGCGGATAATGTGGATACTATGGCTTTTCTTAAGAGTCTCGGATAGCCACGGCTTCCTTTACATTAGGTTGCCTATTAGAATTTATTTTTCCACATCATGGATTCGATGGGCTTGATGGTACGCTTGGCATACTTGGCATCTGACTTGGCGTTATAGAAGCGATTTACTTCTCCTTCTATGCAGAAGTAGATAAGTTGACCGATCGGCATGCCCGGATAGACTCGAACGGGCTGGACACAGGAAATCTCCAGAGTCCAGGTATTGCAGAAGCCGACATCGCCCTTACCAGCCGTTGCATGTATATCTATGCCTAATCTGCCCACACTCGATTTGCCTTCCAGAAAGGGCACATGCTTGTGTGTTTCGGTGTACTCCTCAGTGACTCCCAAATATAAGGTGCCCGGCTCAAGGACGACTCCATCCGGAGGAATTTCGAAGACATCGATCTCATTGTGCTTTCTAGCGTCCAATACCCTTGCCTGATAGGTGCCCAAAAAACGGCCAAGATGTACATCGTAGGAATTGGTGCCAAGGCATTCTTTTCTGTAAGGTTCAATAAGGATAGAGCCTTCGGCAATCTCCTTTTCTATTTGTTGGTCAGTCAGTATCATTCGTCTTCGTTGAGGTCGGCGAAGATAGGGATTTTTGGGCGCTTATTGGTGCTGTATCATCAGCTTGAGGGACTGTGATTGAGCTTTACTTTTTACTTCTATTTGGTAAAGTCCTGAAGGCCAATCCTGTGTTTGAATTTCTAACATCTTGCTTCGGAGAATACTTGATTCATGAACGATCTGCCCTTTGATATTGAAGATAGTCACAAGGCTTGTTTCGTCGCTATTTTCCGGTAGTTGAATATGCAAGAGCTGGTCCGCTGGATTTGGGTAAAGCTGCACCTGATATTCATCTTTGCTTTGTGTCAAGGCAGTTGGCCAAACGGCTTCGATATTGTAGTAGACAAGCCCGCCACGTTCAGTGCCAACGATCATCTCAGGTTGTGGATCACCGTCTAGTTCTCCAATGCAGGGCACAGTCCGCTGTCCGAGTTGAAGGTCTTTGCTGCCGACCAGATCGAAGGCTCCTCCATCGACATTGTTTTCAATACCATCAAAAACATAAAGAGGACCTTCACGGGTACCAACGATAAGGTGATAATTTCCGTCGCCATTGATGTCGGTCAGTACAGGGGCGGAATGTCCTTCGGGAAAGCCATCTGCCACGAGGATCACCTCTCCCCAGTAATTGGTCCCTTCTCCAAAAGCTGGAGCACCTACTTCTCCAATGTTTTTGTAGAAGAAGAGACGGCCTTGATTTTTACTGCCTACAAGTATGTCTGTCAATCCATCCCGATCGGCGTCGATCAGTTGTGGGATGCTAAACTGCCCTACGTCAATATCGGCATACTTGATATTAAAGGGTGTGTATACAAAATTTGGCGCTGCTCCCGGTTCAGCATCATTTTCGAAGAGGATAAGCTGCCCATTGTAATCCGTGTCGCCAATGCCGAGCATCATATCGATATCTCCGTCGCTATCGATGTCTCCAAAGGCAGGGGCGAAAAGAGCCGGTAGTCCAAGCGTCCCTCGGAGTCCGAGAAAGTCATCAGTTTCGAGGCTGAATGCTGGCGAGGTGCTAGTACCTGTGTTTTTGTAAAAGTAGAGGCCAGAAGCTTCGATCGACCCACTTGACTTTGTATAGTGTCCGACGATCAGGTCTTGCAGGCCGTCTCCATCTACATCTGCCAAAGCAGGCTGGGCAAATCTCCCCACGTCGATCGTTTGATCTACCAGCCAGCGACTTGTCTGTCTTTCGAATACAGCTTGCGAATTACTCCCTACATTTTGATAGTACCAAACATTGTCTCTGGTTTCTAATTGTGCGCCCGAGTTGGGCGATACGATCATATCCAACAGTCCATCGAAGTTCACATCCACACTGTATGCCGCAGGGAAGCTTTGCAGTACTGCCTGTATGTTGTTTACCGGGAAGAGCGTGTCTTGATCTACCATGAATGCTTCGACATTACTTCCACCATTGTTGAGCTTGACAAGATTGTCGAAGCTAATATCTCCGAGTACCATTTCTCTGGCTCCATCATTGTTTTCATCATAGGAAAGCAATGTAGATCCGGGATGGCGTTCGCTATGTCTATCGATAGGGGAGTTGCTTAAAAGATCACCACCTCCTCCGCAGATCGTATCGAGTTTGATGGTGGTACTTATACCGCTTTCATAGATTTTGCCCCAGCATTCATCGACCCGCGAAAAGGTCATGCCTTTATCGCAGTTGCTGGTGATGTTTTCAAAGTATTCAATAAATCCGCCGGAAGGCGTTTGAAAGGTGAGGATATCCAGATCCCCGTCGCCGTCAATATCATTGATATCGGGCAGGTCATACACAGAAACAACGAGTGGATTGTCTCCATCGAAGGTGATTTGCTCCGTGATTAAACTGAACTCAAGATGATTTCCGACTCTTGTTCCTTCGTAGACCGCAATGCCTTCGAAATCATTTGGCACTTTACTCGTGAAGAGATCAGGAATGCCATCGCAGTTGTAATCGCGCAGAAGGGCCCAGGACTCCATCGGTGGAAAATTCTTGCTGTAGCCGATGTCATGTACATAACCATCCTCAGTCTGAAAAAAGACCAATGTGAGATCACTGTACCGATCAAAAACAAAGATATCCGGCAGGCCATCGAAGTTTAGGTCTACCTGTGTGAACTGAGGAGCGTTTAGCCCGCCGGTC
>JAHDDV010000055.1:0-4193 GCA_020629205.1 Chitinophagales bacterium
GGTCCAGCTGTCTTTATGAGTTGAGGGATTCTCCTTCGTTTTGAGCCCCTTTGGAGCGAGCGAAAGACGGTGCAAAATAGCCTCGATAGTAATGGAAATGCTGGCTGCAGACAGCCGCTGAGTCGCAGCGCTATGACTGGCTCCAAAAAGAGACAGGCAGAGTGCTGCAGCGAAGCAGCTGACTGCAGCCAGCATTGCAATGGATAGCGAGCAGTTTCTGCCACGTGCTATACTGTCCTGCTCCAAAAAAGAAGAATCAATATTCATATTCTTCCCCTAATGACCTTGGTCGGTATAAAGGATGCCGAGATGATCGAGGTAATAATCCAATAGGATCGGCTGATCCAATTGATTTGGTAAGGTGTGTGGCAGATAGCTGTCTTTGGAAAAGAAGAAAGCATGCTGCATCTGTTCAGCACTCAGGTATTTGGTCTCGATGTCATCCTTGAATTGTATGTCTAGTGGATGATGGCTGGCCATGATAAAGCCCCAATTGCCAAAGGAAGGTACGTAGGCATGATAGGGATAGCTGTACTCAAATCCACCGGCTTTGATGCTGGCATTGATGCACCAAAAGGCCCGAGGCACCATGTCTGGACTGGTGGCTTGAGTAGCAATAATGCCACCGCGATTGAGGTGCCTGTCCAAGAGCTTGTAGAATGCATTGGAATAAAATCGGCTTAGGGTCTCGTTGGTGGGATCCGGCAGATCGCAGATGATGGCATCATAGAAATCTTGGGTATCGGTGAGGAAGCGAAAGGCATCTTGATTGATAATGCGGACCCGGGGATCGAGTAAGGAACCCTGATTGACCTCGGTAATCGATGCGACAGTGCTGGAAAGTTCCGTAATTCTGGGATCGATATCGACGACCTCTACTTGCCGGACGCTCTCGTACTTGAGTATTTCGCGGACAGCCAATCCTTCGCCCCCACCTAAGACCAGTACTTTTTTGGGATTGTCCAACTGCATCAATGCATAATGCACCAAGGCTTCATGGTATCGATATTCGTCTTTGGAGGAAAACTGAATTCCTCCATTTAAGTACAAGCGTGTGTCCTTTGCCCCTCGTGTCAAAACGATGGATTGATATGGTGTTTCTTCGTGGTGTATGACGGGCTTTTTGAAGATTTTTCGATTCCAGCCACTGAGAAACTGACTGGCAAGAAAGAGACAGAGCAGCACCACAGCGATACTGGAAGCAAAGCTGAGATAAACTAGATTGCGTTTTAAGGACGGCAAACTCAGCTCTCGGTAGAAATAGATAAAAGTGGCAAAGCCTACGCAAATATTGATCATGCCGAAAATCAGGGAAGACTTGTAGATACCCATAAAAGGAATCAGGAAGAAGGGAAAGATCAAGGTCGCGACTAGGGCACCTAGATAATCGAAGGCAAGGATATTGGCAATATTGTCTTTGAGTTCAAAATCCTTTTCGAGTATCCGGGTCAGCAGGGGCACTTCGAGGCCAGTAAGCATTCCGATGACAGAGATCAAGAGTAAAGCGAAGAGCTGGAAGCCGGCAAGATCGGCATAGGCGAAATAGATGTAAATAAGCGGCACGGAAAATGCTCCCACCAAGCCCAGCAGAAGCTCCGTCTGTACAAAACGATATAATAGATCCTTTTGGATGAAGCTGGACAGATAGGACCCGACGCCCATGGCAGCCATGTAAAAGCCTATGATTAGAGAAAATTGCTTGACGCTATTGCCTAGAAAATAGGAAGCGGCTGTGCTGACGAGCAATTCGTAGACAATCGAGCACATGCCTACGATCAAAGTAGTCAGTATGAGAAAAAGCTTCCTCTGGGTCGCCGATTTTTCATCCATAGCTCAAAACTAAGATATCAAAAGTGTAAATTGCATTTGAGACATACTTTAACCCAAAATTAGCAGAACATGACAAATCAAACGCAGCAGCCGGAACCAGAGCAGCAAGGCTCCATTTTTGGCAAAATCAAAATTGGGATTTACATCCTTATCGGTCTCTATATTCTGAGTACCGTCCTGGGAGGATTCTTTGGCGGCTCGGGAGAAAGTTACACAGAAACGGAAGTACTTGATCCTACACAAGGTGTTGTAACTGAGGTAAAAGAGTTTGAAGAGGCGAAGTTTCACATCACGAATGAGACTATTGTTCCTACTAAGGAAGAGTCCCGAATCATTGCCAGTTATCTGGATGGCACAGTGGACACCTTGACCTTGGATGAAGCCAGACTGGAGCAAGCCAATAACCCACGTCGATCAGCCATGCGATCGGTTATCATGGGCGGTATGATGGGCTACTTTTTGGGTAGACGTATGTCGGCTCCTTTGAAGCAATCTGCTTATGCCAATAGTGCTGCCTATAACAAATCCAAGACAAACACGGCAAGTCGATTGAAGCCTACAGCTGCTAAGCGCACAGTGCGTAAGCCTCGTGCAGCTAGTAAGGGTTTTGGTTCTGGAAGATCAACAAGATCATTCGGTGGATAGTCGAATCATCAAGCTACCTTCGATCCGGGCAGAGGAGCTGCGGAGTCTGGGCTATCATTGGTATCTGGATGGAGATAACCACGACTTTCTAGTCCCGGAGATGCTGTCCTTGACCATACCCGAAACGGCGGGCATGAAGATGGCTAGTGAAGAGCTCAGTACCTGTTTTGTAGAAGGCTACAAGTATGTAAACAAGAAAAACCTTTGGGATGCTATGTGCATTCCGAAGGCGGCTGTGTCCATGATTCAACACTCCTGGGATTATGGCCATGCGCATTTGCTTGCCCGCTATGATTTTGCGGGTGGGATTGAGGGGCTACCTTTGAAGCTTCTGGAATCCAATGCCGACACCGCTACCATGATGCCCGAGTCTTCTGTCTTCCAGAAGATCCTCGCTAAGGGCTATGACGGCCCAAGTAAGGGACAGATCAACAAATTGCATGAAGACCTTGTAGCGGCCTTTAAATCGATACTGGAAGAGGAGCCACAACGGGAGCCTACGCTGCTTTGCAGTTCCTTAGGTTTTATTGAAGATCAACTCAACTTACAGATCGTTGGCAAGGCTGCTGATGAAGCGGGTTTTTATGTACAATATGCTGATCTCAAGGAGGTGACCTTCTCGGAGGATGAGGGCATCTTTGTCGAAAACGAAGATGGTTCCTTTGGTCAATTTGATTTTTGGTATAAGTTAGTGCCCTGGGAGTTTATCGCCTATGATGAGCCGGAGCTGCTTAGATTATTGAGCAATATTGTGACCAAGGATTTGTGCTATGTCATGAATCCTGCTTATACCATGCTCTTTCAATCTAAGGCATTCCTGACCATACTGTCACAACTCTACCCCAGGAATCCACGGATACTGAAAGCCTATTTAGAACCCGGCCGCTTTAAGGGCAAGGCCTATGTGGAAAAGGTCTGCTATGGCCGAATGGGTGAAAATATCACCATTTACGACGAGTATGGAAAGACGGTGGAGAGGACTGGTGGGGATTTTGGACATTTCCGTAGTATTCAGCAAGAATTTGCGCAATTGTATACAGACGAAAAAGACCAGGTGTACCAAGCGGGCGTGTATTTGATACGGGATAAGATGAGTTGTATCTCCTTCCGCAGAGGTGACAATCTCATCATTGACGATGATATCGAGTTTGTCCCGCATATCGTCCTATAGTCTGGCCTTGTCGCCCCGAAAGATGGTATCAAGCTTACTGGAACCTGCCGAAAATGAATCGATGAGGTGATTGCAGGCCGCTAAAGCGTCGAGATCATCACCGCAAGTAAAGATGTCTACAGCTGCGAAGGCATGCTCGGGCCATGTATGGATATTGAGATGACTTTCCGCAATTACAACTGTGCCTGAGATTCCATGTGGTGAGTATTCATGAAAACATTGCTGTACCACTGTAGCTTTGGCCAGTTCAGCTGCTTCCAGCATCAATCTACCTATCTCCTGTTTGTCGTTCAAGATTGCCGCGTCGCAATCATACATCTCCAAAATTACTTGCTTTCCCAAATAGCCTTTCATGTCTGCAAAGGTATAAATGCTGCGCGTAGTTTGACCATAGTCCTGACCAACATGAACACCATAAACAATCCAACGAATTGTATCTTAATTCGCTATTCTGTAACGTGAATTCAGTTCAAGACCAATGGGCTCCATTGCAGCCAAAACTTTTGTGCCCTTTTGTGGTCCAAAAAACTTCTAGTGCTACGTAAAC
>JAHDDV010000055.1:4293-20247 GCA_020629205.1 Chitinophagales bacterium
TTGCTGCACTTGAGTGTCTGTCTCACAGAGCATTTCCACTTCTTGAGTATAGCCTCCTTTGTGTGCCAGAATTTGCATCTCGAAAGTCTGCCATTCGAAATCCTTTTGAAGTAAGGTATCCTGCACTTCCAGTACATTTAGTATCTTAGCTTCGATATCTTGCAGTTCTCGTCTTCCGGGACTGATGGAAACCCATTCCTTTCTTGCGGGATCCAACTGAAGGCGGCGTTTCTTCGTATGGGCTGGCTTGCTTTCTTTGCCAGTGTAAATCGGAAGGCGTAGTTTCACCTGTTCGTAGTGATCATGAAACAAGGCTTTTTCGAAGCAAATGTCGAGGTCTTCGTAGAGTAGCGGTTCTTGAGCGAAAATGCTTAGATGGTACAGTACCAGAAAACAGAGGCATATTAATCTTAACATGGCAGTTCTAATTATTTTATAGGCATTGCCCAGTCCTTCTGAAGTTTATATCCTTCCTTCGCAATGGAGGCTTGCTCTATGTCTATGATCATTCTTTCTTTTTCGGCTAGTAGTGCTTGATAGATTTCAGGAAAGTAATCGGCTACATTGGCCATTTCACCGGGATCGTTGTTTAAGTCGTACAGCTCCTCTCCTATAAGCTTCCAATTTTGCTTTACAACTGCTCCTCCCTGATCTTTGCCCAAGTAGATTACTCTTTCAGAGACATCCTGCTGGCCTGTCACTGCCGAGAGCATATCCACCCCATCCAATCCGGCAGGGCTTGTTTGACCAAGGAGCGAGGCGATGGTTGAAAAGAGATCCACATGAGCCAAAGGTATGTGCGACACAAGCGGAGCGCTGAGCGACGCTGGCCACTTAATGATGGCCGGTACTCGCACTCCCCCTTCATAATTGCTAAACTTACCGTCTCTAAGCGGTCCATTGTCTGCAGCTGCTTTGAGCGAGCCGCCATTATCTGAGCAAAAGACTATCAAGCTGTTTTCCATTAAGCCCTCTCTTTCAAGGCAATCCAGGATTCGACCGATGGCCGCATCAGCATTTCTCAGCATAGCACGATAAGTCTGTCTTTTGGTATTTCCTCGCCCCACCTCGAAAGCTCTTCGTGGTCTATCCAGCGGACGAGCTTGTCCATCTGAAAATATTCCACGATTCATATCATATCCCACCTCCTCGAGATAGTACTCAGTGGCCTGAAGAGGGGCTTGCGGAGCGTGAAAAGGGAGATACAAAAAGAAGGGATCAGCCTCGGCTCGGTCTTCAATGAATCGCACAGCCTCATTGGCCACCAGGTCCGTTGTGTACCCTTCGTCCTTGCAGCTCTTGAAGTCCTTGTGCCAATCAAGCTCATTCCTTTTCATGTGGTTAAAATGATCCAAAGAACCACCATAACTTCCATAAAAGTAAGTGAACCCATGATTGAGTGGATGATACTTTGCATCTGCATGCCCCAGATGCCATTTGCCGATACAGGCAATTTGACTATAGCCTTGCTCTGCCAGAAATTCTGAAAGCAAGAAAGCCCTTTCTGGCAGACCATCCATACGCTCTGGACTCAAGGGCCCATCACTCATACCCAAACGTCCAGGATAGCGTCCTGAAAGCAGCGCCACTCTGGAAGGCGTACAAACATTACTAACGTAAAAGCGCTTGAGTATGGTCCCCGATTCGGTGAGACGATCGATATTCGGAGTTTTGAGACCACCGCCATTGAATCCCACATCATGCCAACCTAAATCATCCATTAGAATTACAATGACATTGGGCTTGCGACCTGGTCTTGCAGAATTAAGATCCAGCGATAGCAGCAGCAAGAGCACTATGGCAAGTATTATGAATGTTAAGGAATACTGCTTCATATTATTGTCCTGGCATTTTCCATTCTGAAGTCACCTGATAGCTTTTGTCTGCTTTCTTCGGCACATTGATATTTTCTCTGAAGAAATTCAGCGAATCCAGAAGTGATTCATAGAGCAGCGGCATTGAGGCTGACAGATCGATCTTTTCATACGGGTCCGTACTTAAATCAAATAGCTCATCATAGGCCAATTTCCAACGTTCGGTAACCAGCCCATCAGTACCCAGATATAGCAATCGAGAACTGGCTTCTGTTTGAGCGTGAAGAGGTGATTTGAAGGGCAGGTGTGTTAGAAATGATCGTCCATCATATTGCTGAAGATCATGCCCTGGTTCCCCAACCAAATCTACCAAACTTGGTAATACATCAATATGTGCCATCAAATCCCGTACAATCTCTCCAGATTTCAAAGCTGCTGGCCATTGAATCGCAGCTGGTACCTTGACTCCGCCCTCATATAGTTTTCCCTTTTCTCCGCGTAGTGGGCTATTACTTGCTCCGTTTTCCAGATGTCCACCATTGTCGCTCATGAATAAGACCAAAGTATTTTCGCGCATACCGCATTCTTCCAAGGCCATGAGAATTCTCCCGAAGCTCTTGTCCAGGCTGGAGACCATAGCCGCATAAGTCTGACGCCTACTATTACCCTGTCCGAAATGACGCAATTTCCGATCGGCAGGAAGGTAATTGGCTTGGTCTCCCTTGATGGGATCAGGACCCGAATACAGGCCCTTGCTCATGAGAAAACCATTTTGATCCAGCTCAGCGCTCTCTGCCTGTAAGGGGACATGGGGAGCATTGAAGGCTACATAGAGAAAGAAAGGCTTCTCAGCCTCCGCATTTTCTATGAATCGCACCGCCTCAGTGGCAATCAGGTGCGTTGTATATCCTTGATCATAGGAAGTTTCAAAATTGCGATGCCAGTCTAATTGTCCTGCACGAATGTGGGTATAAAAATCCACCATACCTCCATAGTGGCCGTAGAAATAGCTAAAGCCACGATTGAGCGGATGGTACTTCACATCTGAATGCCCCAGATGCCACTTTCCAATGCAGGCGCGATCCTCATATCCCGCTTCTTTTAGCACATCTGAAATCAACTTTGCATCTGTGGAGAGACCGTCTCTGCGATTCGGGGTAATCACCCCGCGCTGCAAGGAATACCTGCCAGCGTAGCGACCTGTGAGCAGGGATACTCTTGTAGGTGTACAGGCCGGACTTACATAAAAGTTCTCCAACATCACCCCTTCGGTAGCAAACTCGTCAATGACCGGTGTGGCGATCTTACTGCCGTGGTAACCGACGTCACCCCAGCCCATATCGTCGACAAGGACTATTACGATATTCGGCTTATTGCCTTCATATCCAGTAGTGGCTGCAGAAATTCCACATACCACTAACAAGAGAAGGACGAAGATTTGCGTTTTCTTTTTTCTTGCCATCATGCTTGGCTTAGCAATACAAAGATGCTCTGATCAGCGCCAAAATTACGAATTTCCTGAAATCCCCCTACAATGCAAAATTCAACGTCTTCATACAGGATTTTCCAAAAGCAGTGAGCCCTTTATACTAAAAATCCCATTGTTGCAGCGAACAACAATGGGATCACATAACCTTTTTTAACAAATTTTACTATTCCAGATTTCTGTTGACAATCCGCACCATGAGGTCATTCAGAAACTCCACTTCATAACCCAGAGTAGTCGGATCAATGTGATCGTTTCCGATACCACTGTGATCGGTAATGAAGCAATAGCTGGCATTGCTGGCCAGGGCTGCAAAACGCATCAGATATTCCGTCTCTTTGTTGATACCACTTGCTGTTATCGGAATAATCTTCACCCCTTTTCTGGAGGCTTCTTTGACCAGCAAGCGAATCTGTTCTTGTGTACATTCGTCCTTATGCGGAGGCGCATCCAGGATTAAGAACATGATCCTCGCTCGGGCTGATTCTGCCCAATCTTGCCCTACCACGGCTTCTTGAATCGCGATGTGAACTGCTTCTGGAAAATCACCACCTCCCGAAGCATGCTGCTCATTGATGAAGCTCGCAGTGGCATTGATGGGCTCTTGCAGATCACTGGTCAAGCTGAGGTACTCATCTCCATAGTCTCTGTAAAAGACAGAACCGAATCGAAAATCCATGGCTGGATTGGCTGTCTTGATACGAGAAAATATGTCGAGAACTTCTGTTTTGATGTATTCCAATTCATCCCCCATCGAACCTGTGGCATCAAAGGCGATCATCACATCCGCGTTCATAGGCATCGAAGTAGAAATGGGTAGATCGGCCTCGTTGATTCCAGATTCAAATGTTACGGGATCTTCGATAGTGAAAGCCACATCATTGTAGAAAATGACAATCCGCAGATCACCTTCGGCTTGATCTTCGTACAAGTCAAGCCAAAGTTCGGTCTTTCCTCGATTGTCCGTTTGGGCTCTCCAAAGGTCTTGACCCGTTTCGTCTGTCAACAATACCTGTGCATCTGACATTGGATTGCCTTCCTGGTCGCGCACAGCCACTGAGTATCTGTGTATAGGATTCATCGACCATTCTGTTGCCGTTTCGCCAAATTCATCCTGAATGCTCTGCCAGTAATCCCAATCCACCAAATCCTGCACCTCTCCAGCGGTAATGGTGCCAGCCTGTCCGTTTCCACCATAGCTGGTTCCTCCTGCCCCTCCGCTTTCACCAAGCTCTAAAGCACCGCTGTCTACATCGTCTTCCATGTATTCACCGGAATAAACATCACCATTATTGATTTGGCTATGATCAGGTACGCATGGATCTGACAGCAAGAGCGGCTCCGAGGTTTCATTGATTGGTACCATGCTGATGTTCTCCTGAACCTGGGGTCCCTGAGGCTCTTTCTCTTTTTCGCAGCTTGCAAAAGCTAGTGCCAGAAAAAGGCTAAGTGCAAGTAATTTCCAATAAGTTTGCATTGTTCTATTATTTAGGGTTTAGAAATGCGGGCAGCAGTTTCCAAGATTAGTATCGCAAAAACACGGCCAAGCGTCATTCTTTATAGCAGCAGTAACTGACCACATTAATATACGAATCCAGGACGGTCTACGTTGCTTGTAAAGCAATCCCAAACCGATGCTAGGACTTCTCTTCCTCCCTTTCCACTGGACTAAGGTGCGCCTCCATTTGCATTTCGGCGGAGCGCCCATCAATGGTCGCTACTAATGCTTCCCGACTGGCAAACAATGCGAGTATCATGCCCCCCAATAAGCCTCCCCCATGAGCTGCATTATCAATAAAGTCAAAGCCGGCAAGGCCGATGATGGCCATGGACACTGCTATCCAAATCATTTGGGTGGTGAAGTTCCAGGAGATAATCTTGCGAAAGCGCAGCCCAACCACCATGAGATAACCCAGTATGCCCAATATTGCTCCGGAAGCCCCCACAGAGGTAGCGACTGGATAAAACACCATGCTTCCCAATCCTCCGATCAATCCAGCAAAGAGACAAACGATCAGCAGACGCTGGAAAGAAAAGAAACTTAGGAAGATATGCCCTAATGCGTAACAGGCAAAGGAATTGAAGAGCACGTGCATGTAATCACCATGGAGGAACATGCTGGTAAAGAGTCGCCAGTATTCTCCTCCCCATTGCCAGACAGCCCCTCCTCTTGTGGCTTCCTTTACCAGGCCCAAGGCCATGATGCTTTCCATTCTACCAAATATCTCCTGTGCAAAGAAGCAACACATTAACAATATTGGCAAGTACCAATGGGTCTGTTTTCTTTGCTTGCTCAGCCAGTAGCGAAAGCGAATGTCTTCCATTTCAGCCTCTCCATTGTCACAGGAGATGGAACGAAGCTGCCACATTTCGAAGAAGCGCCCGATCAGGGGAATGAGTCCAAATGCGGCTCCAAAAACGCGCAGATAGGCGGTCTCTAACCAAAAGTTATTGGAAGTCCGGTACATGTAGAGGAGCGCAACAACAAATAAGAGTGTAACAGCTGCAATGAACGCCAGTGCCTTATAATGTCCCTGCATCTTCTGATCGATGATGGACTGCATATGATCTGGATCCGCACCGACGATCTCAAACTCATCCATCTCTTTGGTCGTCACAAAGAGCATATTGCGGTGGTACTTCCGTACTTGCATGGGCAGCTTTTCCGCCGTTGTTTCGTGAATTTTCTCCGGTTTCCGACGCACAATGAAAGCATAGTCCACATCTTTGGGCTTCGCAGGGGGTTTCACATATTCTTGCCAAAAGGACTTTGTCACAGCTTTGTACTTATGGGATATAAGGTATGGATATTTTAGACGAATGCTGCGGACTTGTCACAAAGAACGGTCTTAAGGTAGTGGATGGGCATTGAATAGGCATTGGCAGAAGTTCAAGGAGCAAGGATCAAAGAGCAAGGTGTTTTTGCATGCGACAACTAATCTGGAAGAAGCAAGATAGCAGCTGTTCCTGAGCCATCGGATTGATGGCCCTTTATTGACCGTGCCAATGGGCATTGCTGCCAGGGGCCACGTACGCTCCACTATTTTGGCTCATATGCTGCAGACAAGCTGAAGTGCACCGCGAGCCACGGACGGTGAAATGGAGCCGTGGGCGTAGCGGAACGAAGTGCCTGGATAGCGTAGTGAGTGCCAGCCTGTGGTGGCTCGACCTTAGGAGAGACGCAACAGGCTGTGCAACGAACAGCTAGCCAGGTGCTGAGTATTAGCGTAGCACGCGACGATCATTGCGACGGCCCAATCTGCTGCGCTGCATCATAAAAAAGGCATCAATCCGGATAAGGAGAGATGCCTTTGGCTTTTAATTGATGGGAAGGTACTGTAATGAAAAGAGGAGAAGGAAGTGTTTGAGAAAGAAAAAGCTAAAAGCCTCACTTTTACCTGCCTGCAAGAAAATAAAAGATTGGCTAATAGCTTTTCTATGGCCTTAAAAATTAAAAACAAACACTTGGTTAAAAATCGGATTTTGTTATTCTAAACTGTCAAGCAGTTCATTGATACTTTCGATTGTCATTGATTCAAAAACAATTGCTTCGCTGATGCTTTCGGCCAGACTAATGTCTGTTGATGTTGCATAGAATTGACCGTCAATCTCTGCAAGACCTATGAGGGTAACTTCCACACCTGCCGGTACTTGAATCGGTGTAGAGAAACCACCTTCGGAGTACTCAGAAATCTGAACCAAGCTAAATTGATCCTTGAAAGAAAGGAACAGGGCAGAGTTTTTATCGTTAATGGTGCTTGGAGTTGCCAGGTTAAAATCGGTCCATTGACTGCTTTGATATGGGTGCAGACAAGCATACCAGTCGGTGCTAGAGAAGTTAAAGCTATACTTAAGGTCAGTTTCGCCAATCACCTGTGTCTCACCTATATTCACTTCCGAGTCTTCTACTTCTTCCCAATCGAAACCAGTCTCAGTCGTAACACCGGTGTACAGTTTCAGGCCGGGATATTGAGTGGCTGGATCTCCTGTGAAGGGCAATTCAATTCGTATCTCTTTTCCCTCTGCCAGTTGGAGTAGCTCCTCTCCTTTTCGGGCCTTGAGAAAGACGCCTCCTGAGGAAATCATGAGCTGCCCATTTGCCAACGTAGAGCGATTGGTTCTGATCAGATCGCCTTTTGTGAGGGCTTCGATAATCTCTACATCAATGATACCGTCCACGCTGAGTCCTTCCTGATCTACAAATGCATTCTCAGGAATGAGGACATTTGTACCCAGCAGCCCTTGACATTCGCAAGCTTCGGCTGCTTCAATATTCAGGGTAATCGTTGGAACAGAAGGGCTTAGCTGCTCTCCCAGGCTACCGGGCATGAAGTTGATCACTTCACCGCTTGACTCGGTACTGGTTTCCAGCAGGGTGTACTCATCGTATTCTTTCTTGCATGCTGTAAAACACAGGGAAGCCAGAAAAAGCAGAATCAACGTTTGCTTCGAAATTAGGGTAATATGTAAATTTGTTGTTTTCACTTCTATAGTTGTAATCTGAGGTCGTAAGGGAATCTTGCTTAATGACCTTCACCAATAAGAGGGCATCCATTTCAGATATGCTGCCTGATGGCGCATTTTTTTTCAAAAAAACTAGAATTTATAACGAAGACCAAGGTTTAGCCCCACTGTTTGATAGGATTGTTCCACGGGATAGCTCACTTTGTTGAGTGGTTCCAACATATACTTGAAATGTGGTTCGGCCATGACTTCGATCTGCTCAGCTACTCTATAGTAGAAGCTAAGTCCACCGTAGAGGCTCATCGCATTGAAGTTTCTGAAAAATGGGCTTTCTCCGTTTTCGCGTAAGGCCACAGGCGTATCGACCGTCTCATCTGGCGACAGCATGAAACCTGACTGCGTAAAGTAAAGGTTGAAGATGGTACCTGCATTGACACTAACTTTCAGGCGCTTTAGCTGAGTTTCGTAGCTCAGAAGTAAAGGCACATCAAAGAATCGATATCGATTGTAATTCTTGACCACTCTCTGCCAGTTTTCAAAGGTGGTTAATGTATCGATAATGATTTGGCCGTTCTCTTCTATTTCCTGAATCGTTGTCGTCTTGACGGTTGTTTCCTCTCCTAGATGGGAGAAGTATTCATTGATCTGCGCATAGGAAAGACCAGTCTTGAGATGAAGATTTCGATGGAAAGCAATATCAAGTCGGAGACCGGCGGACCAAGAAATCTGACGCTCTTCTGTGTTTTCTCTTTTGTTGACATGCTCCAGCAAATTCTGATCGTAGGTACTTAGTTGTCTACTAGCAAAATCAGGTGACACAAAAGCCTCCAGTGCCAGCATCTTTGACTTGATCATTTCGGGGAAGCAGTCATTGGCTCTGTTTCGAGAAAACTTCTTCTCTTTCTGGCTGGTGAATCCCTTCGAGTTGGAAATAGTGCCTGCAGGTCGCTTGTTTATCTGGTTGATCCACTTGCCGCTTCTTGAAGTATTGGCATTAGTCTTTGCGCTTGACTCCTGCAAGGGTTTACTGGCCGTTTGATTTGCGGATTGCTGGCTTTGGCTTACTGAATTTGTGTTGGCTTTTTGAATATTTCCCCTTTGCTGGCTTGTTATGAATGCAGGAGCAGCTGTATCAGATAAGTTTAGCTCGGCCAGTTCGTCTTGTGATATCCCGCTTAGGGTACCAGCAGAGAGGCTGGCGACTGGATAACTTTGGGACTTGATTGCTGCTGCAGCACTTTTATTTGAAAACTTAGGACTTTTGTTTGAAGGTTTTTGATTGACAGTCTGTTTCGCAGCTTCCTCAGCAGCATTACGCTTTGCTTCGGTTGTGCTCGCGTTTTTCGAAAGTCCTTTAGTCCGTCCAGGAGCTTCAGTATTTGCAGCGGTGTTATTGCCCGCTAGTTGTTCATTCTTAGTTTCCTTTGTCGTCCTATTTTCGGCATTGTTAGACCTGATGGATACGTCTTCCTTCCCTCCGGTATTCTTGTCCCACTGTTGGGAAGAGGCTAGCATATGTTGAGCATGCGCACTGCTGTCGGCATCATTTGACCAAGGGTTTGTGTAGGTCAGGCCAACAAGGGTACTTCCTATTCCAATGCCAAATAGCAAGATCATCAATCCCCACTTTTTCTTAAGTTGATCGAGCATGGTAGCACCATGTGACCGCTGTTCAGCCTGGATGTTTTCCCAGATAAACTCGGGTACGGGAGTCTCGTGATTGTACACTCCTTCTCTAAATAACTTGTCAATTTCATTGCCCTGTTTCATAAGCGCACTTTCTGTCTTTCAATTACTAGGCCCTGCAGCATTTTGCGGGCCTTGACCAATTGTGATCTGGAGGTACTTTCCTGTATCCCCAATGCATCTGCAATTTCTCTATGGCTAAATCCTTCAATGGCGTACATATTGAAGACGATTCGGTAGCCATCTGGCAGTCCTGCAATAATATCCATCAATTCCTGGGCCGATAGTTGAGATTCAGCCAAAGAATGTACAGGTTTATCATTCGAGTAGTCGAGTCCTGATTGTTCCATTTGAAAGCGAAGCTTCCTATAGTATTTCAGGGCTGTATTGACCATGATTCTTCGAATCCAGCCTTCAAAGGAGCCTCTATGCTCGAACTTGTCGAGATTTTTGAAAACCTTAACGAAGGCATCTTGAAGGATATCTTCGGCCTCAGATCGTTGGCGGGCATAGCGAATGCATACAGTCAACATCCTGGGCGCATAGCGCTCATAGAGAAGACGTTGGCATTTTGCATCTTGCCGTAAACAACCTTTTATGAGGTCCAAATCCTGCATCGAACGATTTTACAAAGCCAGGAGTAGGTAGACCACCCCGTAAAGCAGACCCAATGAAGTTAACATTTGCTGCCTGAAAAGTCCAGAAAAGTGCTTAGAGCGGCAAGTTTTGTCGCTTAAAGGAAGATAACGTTGAGAAGTGCTGCGATATTCGCAATTGGAAGAATCTAGCCCAAATTTGCCACATCAATCATTCGATCCTCCACTTCATGAACCAGACTGGTGAATTTGGGTTCGCGCTTGATTTGTCTGGTCCGATTGAAAGGAAGATCTATGTAGACATGTTCTACGATCCTGGAAGGGGGTGATTTGAGTATATATAGATCATCGGCAAGATAAACGGCCTCCGAGATATCGTGCGTCACGAAGACCACTGTGGAATGAAACTTGAGCCAGATGCTGGCTAATAAATCCTGCATTTGGAGACGGGTATTGATGTCCAGAGCACCAAAGGGTTCATCCATAAGCAGCAACTCTGGATTGTATACCAGAGATCGGGCGATGGCCACTCGCTGCAACTGCCCTCCGGATAGAGTAGGATATTGGGCAAATTTATTTTGATGCCCATCGAGTCCGACCAGTTGAATCATCTCCATGGCCTTTTCATCCCTATCTTTTTTGGACATGCCTTTGTACTTGAGTCCGAGGCCAACATTGTCGAGGACAGAAAGCCAGGGCAAGGAAGAGTATTGTTGAAAGACCATGCTTACCCGATTTTCTTCCGAGCGTGGCTTGCCGTGGATCAGCACCTCCCCTTCTGTGGGGTCCTGAAGACCTGCTATGTAACGAAGCAAGGTAGATTTGCCGCTACCAGACATACCTAGAATAGCTACAAACTGCCCTTGGGCTGGCTTATCCTCAATCAGGAAATCGAGACCGTCAATAATGTAGTTCTTGCCGCCATCATAGCTCTGGCGAATGCCTCTCAACTCTATGATGTTGTCTAAGTCCGGTTTATCTTTAAAATTGACCATCAGCCGTGCTTTTTACCGCTATTTACATGCTTGTGTGGAAACAACATCTTGTCGAGGATGACAAATATTTTATCCTGAACGAAGCCGATCAAAATAATGACTATTAATACTGCAAAAGCCTTGTCCATTCTGCTTTGACGCTTGGCCACCCAGATCAATTCACCGATACCACCACTCTTGTTCAGCATTTCGGCGATGGTAATATAGGTCCAGGAAATGGCTACCAGAACGCGAATATCATCAAAGAGTTTGGAGATAACAGCAGGGAAGTACACAGTTCTTATAGTCTGCCAGTCTGTTGCCCCCAGCGTAAATACCGTTTTCAAATAGACATTGTCAACATCATCAATTCGCTGCACGACAACTGGTATCAGATAGACGAGAATTCCGAAGGCGAGAAAGGCCACCTTCATTTCACTTCCCAGCCCAAGCCACATCACAAAAATACCGGTAACGGCCGTTAGTGGAATGAAGCGAAAGGCATCGAAGATCCGAGAGAATAGTCCCCGAAAGAGGGGTATCAATCCGATGGCAAATCCAACAGGCAGGGCAACTCCTATTGCCACGATGTAGCCCAGGAAATTGAGCCAAATCGACTTGGCCGAATTGACGATTAGATAGTCTTCATAATGAAGTTCCTTGAAGCTCTTAAGTACCGCCATTGGGGAAGGAAGAAGAGAATAGACCTTTTCCTTGCGAAGCCCAAAAGCCTCCAACTCAGCTACCGGTAGCCCCATCAGATCATCTAAATGTGCATTGGTCAGTGAGTCGTTCTCGTAGAAGCGATCGTCGGTCATTTCTACCGAGGGCTCGTTTTCAAGATCGATCAGAGATATGCGCTCCTTGGAAAACAGCTCTGCCAGAACAGTCCATAATACCAGCAACAATACTACTCCCAGTATTTCTAGTATTAAGCGCTGTCCTGGCTCAAGCTTTCCACGTAATTCAAATAGCCAGGACATGCTAGTCAGCTATCAATTGGAAGTCGGTACGGCGGTTTTTGGCACGTCCTTCTTTGGTGTTATTGCTCGCAATAGGCTTATCAGGTCCGTTTCCTACAATGATAAATCGGTTTGGATCCATTTTGTACTCTGACTGGAGATAGTCCGCAACAGACCTGGCTCGTTTCTTTGAAAGAGCTACATTGCTATCATGGCCACCCACGTTGTCCGTGTTTCCTTCGATCCGGATTTTTGCATTGGCAAATCCTTTGGCGATATCTTTGAATTGCAAATCAATAACCGTTTTGGCATTGTCTTCAAGTGTCGAAGAGCCTGTTGGGAAAGTGATGCTCACGCGCTTCGTTGAGATTGCAGGCTTAGTTGTTTCAGCTTTCGTAGCTGGTTTGAAGGTCTTTTTCACTTCTGAGGCATGCTCAGCGCCACTAAGGTTTACCTGTGGGACAACTTCCCTACTGGCGACCAATCTCCAGCTTCGCACTTTCTGAGGTGCATAACCGATTTCATGGTAGACCTTCTTCATCTTGTTATAGAGGTCCTCTCCGGTTACACCTGTATAGTCTTTGTTCAGACCAAAGAAATTGAGGTTATCGCCATGCGTCGTCAGGCGCACATTATTAATTGCGTCGTAGCAGAAGTCTTCCGGTTGTCCGAGACCATCCGCCAGAATCTTAGCCGCTTTCTTTTTGGCAGCATCAGAACCGTTTAGCTCTGCAGCACCTTTCATCCAGCCTTCATATAGCTGCTGAAGTTTCTCTCTATTGTTTTCTATGTATTTCTTCTTCGCAAGGAAAACATCAGCGATAATATGTGTGGCATTCTTGGTGTTTTGAAGCACCTTGGCTCCTGGCACCTTATCGACACAATCAGCATCATCCGGGCTCCAAACCACTGCTGCGTCCACAGTACCACTCTTGAAAGCATCTGCTGCATCGATTGCTGAAGGCACCTCCACAATCTTGATGTCCTTAGCTGCAAGATCACCTGCTTCTAATAACCAAAGGAGGAATGTGTGCGAAGGTGTCATTGCTGCCACAGCGACTTTCTTGCCCTTCAGGTCTGCCACACTATTGATTCCTCTCTTAACCACAACCGCGTCGCCACCACGAGACCAGTCTGCTTGAAAGACGACCTGCGGCTCATAGTCGCTTAAGCCTTCCACTTCTGTTGGAAAAGCATCGATGGTGCACCATAGTAGATTGACTTCATCTGCTTTAAAGGCATTCCTGGAAGCGTCAAAATCATCCAGCACTTTGAATTCTACTTCGAATCCATAGTCTTTGTAGAATCGGGATTGTTTGTTGGCTTTGAAGCCTTCGTTCCAATATTGACCGCCGGCATAGCCTCCCCATGTTACAACACCAACTTTGATTACATCATCCGATGAACTTGAAGAGTTATTAGCCTTTCCTTTACCTGCATTCTCCAGACGATCTTTTGCACTTTCGAGGAAGCCTTTGTCTTTCTTTCCTTCTGAGTCCTTGCTGGATTGCTGTGCGGTGTTTTCGGCACTAGGTAGAATGCCAGAATTTTTTAGCATGTAGAATCCAAATCCGATGATACCCACTACAAAGAGCGTAATCAAGAATTTGGACAGTGAGGTTAATCTTGCCATTACAGTAGTTTCTTTTGCTTAATCGAGTAAACGTTTGGTTTTTATCTTAGAAGTCGAACAAGTCTTTGTATTGATTATCTCCTGGTGCTCGTTCGCTGGTTTTGAGGGGCGCATCCAGGTCTATCTCCCTTGGGCCCTCCCCTTCCGCAATGATGTCTTTCTTTTCATCTCCGAGTATCAGACTGATGCCTTCCTTTTCCCATTTCTCAAGCATTTTCAGTCCTTCCTCTTCGAAGACGCCGTTTTGTAGGTCGATGGAATCCATGAAGTTTGAGCTCATTTCCATGAAATTTTCCATTTCTCCGATCTTGTTGCCTACATCATCGGCAATGGCCTCCAGGGCTTGATCGAACATGGCTCTCTTGTCTTTATCACCGTTAAGAACACTCATGGCGGACTTCATCGCTGAGTGACTGGCGCGAATTGCCTTACGTTCTTGTTCTTTTACCATGACCTGATCTTTGACATCTTCTATGAGAATGGAGCCGCTGTCGTACATTTTCAACAACACACGATAGAGAATCTCCATTTTCTTGTGCAGGTCTTCCAGCTTAAGGTTGGATTCTTCAAGTCTTCCTGCCTTTCTTGACTTAAGGATCATGATGTCCTTCTTGTCCTTTTCCTTTGCTTTACTAGCCAGTGACAGGTTTTGTTGAATATCTTTCTTGTTCTTGTTGATCAAGTTTCGAAGCTTGACCATTTCACTTTTCATTGTACCAATCTGCTTAGCCATCTTGCGCAGATTGTTTTCCAGATCCCGAACATAGTTCTTTAGGATGCCTATTGGATCAAGTTGTACGAATAATCCGGTGATTGCTCTCATGATACTCTTGTATCCATATCCCACGAGGTTTCGCATGCGGGGGTCGAGTGCCATGTAAACAACGGCTCCAATCACTGCCAAAAGTGCCCCGACTGCGATTGTATTCTCAAGGATAAACCTCAGATACGGTAGTCCGATATACGCCAGATAACCTCCGACGAGTACTAGTCCTCCCAAGACTATTTTGCCTGTCGTTCCCTCAGGTCGTTCCCAAAATGACTTTGGTTTGAAATTCTGTAGTTCCATCTATGCTCGATTGATTGTTTTACCTAGTTTTAAAGCAAAGAATGAGCCCAATTAGTTCATTTCAAATAGCGCTTCATTTTTACTAAATCATCTTCCATTTGCCCTTTCAAACTTTGAAAGGATGCTACAAAGTTGGACTGATTCTGAGCAATTAGCCTACCAACATCAGAAAGGCGCTGGTTGCATACCTTGCTAGCCTTTTCATCCTCAGCTATTTCAGCTTGCAATTTTTCCACCATAGCCCGTTTATCTGCTATGGATTTGATCAATTGGGTCAGTTTTTCCTGCTCTGCTCCAATCTTCAACTTTTCCTGTCTTCTCAACTCAACTTGAAAATTGCTGTTTTCTGTTTCAAGTACCTCCACATAATGCTGGCAAGTCTTAATCAAATGCTCAACAGTGACACCCATTGTCGATGCCATGGCAAAGGCCGATTGATAGCCGACTGCTTCATCGGTCTGAATTTTTCCAATAGCCTGTAGCGACTGTTTAAATTCCAAATAGTCAAAGCCATCCAAATTATTGGCCTCCAAAGACTTAAGCAATATGTTCATGAACTTTTCTTCCACCTTCCCAGGTGCAGAAGCTTGTGGAGTTTGTTGCTTGCTTGAAGTGGCATTGGCTTTCTTCGTGCCTGCAGCCGCAAGGTCCCGTTTTGCGCCTTTTGCCTGGCCTTTTTTCTCCTGGGCTTTTGGCTTTGTTGACTTATCCTCCTCCTCTTCGATTACAAAGAGCGACTTGAGCTTCTTAAACATAGATGGTGCCATTTCCTTTATGCTAATCTTCAGTGCAGAGGCAACAAAGCTGCTTTTTCTGCTTTCTGAGCGCAATAATAATTATACTTTAGCGCAATTGTCCAATTTACTAAAATTAAGCGGAATCTAAAGTCTGGAAATGAAGGCTTTACTGCTATTCGCGTCCTAAACAGCCCTGTGGAGTTTTTACAAGAATACGGCTACTTCGGTCTCTTTCTGACCGCATTTCTATCTGCTACGGTGCTACCGGTGGCCTCCGAAGGATTATTGGCGCTTATGATACTGAAAGGCCTGAATCCTGTTCTGACTGTTTTAATGGCTACTGCGGGCAATTTTCTTGGCGGATTGACTACTTACTATCTGGGTTATATAGCTCGCTGGGATTTGATCGAAAAGTACTTTGGTATTGCCAGAAAAAAAGTGGCGAAAGAAAAGAAGCGATTGGACAAATATGGTGCCTTGCTGGCTGTCTTTTCCATTTTTCCCTTTATCGGAGATATCATCGTGATAGCACT
>JAHDDV010000487.1 GCA_020629205.1 Chitinophagales bacterium
CTATTGCAACAGAGAGCAGGACGGGTATTGCCACGTGTGGAACTGCTGGGCTCCATCTTTTTCTCAGGCAATCCTGCTTGAGCAAAATCTTTTCAAATTGTGTGGCCCTCTATATTGACATCTGAATGACTTATCACTAACTTGCCATTATGAAGTATCTAAGCACCTTACTAGTCGTTTCTATCGTAGTGCTCCTGCTACCAGAATCACTCCTGGGCCAACATTATTCGATCAAGGAGAAAGGAGCAAAAGTGATCTTTGTGGATGCCAACGGAAAGAAGGTCTTTCCGGAAAAGTACGATGATGCCAGGCTCTTCCATGAAGGAATGGCCGCAGTGAGCCTTGCAAGGAAATGGGGCTTCATTAATATGGAGGGACAAGTGATTGTGCCGCTGCAGTACGATCAGGTGGATCGATTTTTTGATGGATATGCTGAAGTAATGCGCGATGGGAAATGGGGCTATGTCAACAAAAATGGCGAGGAAGTCATTGAGACCCAATATGATTATGTCACTTCCTTTACCAAGGATCTGGCTATCGTTGCCAATGACAAAAGCTACTATATCATCAATCATCTGGGTGAGCATAAGTCTGCTGCTTATGATACTATCTCCTGGGGACAGGACGGCTATTTCACCTTGCGTAAAGATGAAAAGTTTGGAATCGCCAATCCTTCTAAGGATCTGCTTTTGGAGCCAGCTTTTGAAGAGATCGGAGCCTGGCATAAAGGAATGCTGACTGTAAAGCGCGATGGCAAATGGGGAAACTGGCGTGATGGAGTCGAAAACTTCGAAGATCCGGATCTCTATATCTTTATCGCCGATGAACCGCCCATATGGAGCAAGAACTGTGATCATGCCCCTGATAGACAAAAGCGGGCTGAATGTTCCGGGATGGAAATGATGCGTGCTTTGTATGGAGAAATCCGTTACCCTGCAGTGGCTCGCGAGGAGGGCATAGAAGGATTGACGGTGATACAGTTTGTGGTCGATACCAATGGTCAGACCAGGGATTACAAAGTCCTTCGAAAGCTGGGTGGCGGGATTGAAGAAGAAGCCATGCGTGCATTACAAACTGCCCTTTCCGAATGGCATGAACCGGCTGTACACGAGGGTATTCCAGTGAATTGTGTCTTCAATATGCCGGTGCGATTTCGTTTGGAGTAAGATGCAAGAGCTGCATCTTGAGCGTCTCTAGTCTTCCATCCTCCACTTGCTTCTCCCGAACCATTAGACTAACTTGTCTGTATATTGCTAGAAAAGGGACAACATGGCCGCCAGAGACACCAGAAATCACATCATCGACACCGCCTCAGAGCTATTCTATAATCGTGGATACAATCTCGTCGGTATCAATGAGATCATCGCAAAATCCGATATTGCCAAGGCCACGCTTTACAGTCATTTCAAAACCAAGGAGGACCTGCTACTCGCTTATCTGGATAAGATGGACCGCGATTTTATGTGCTCCATCAAAGCGACATTGGACGAAGAACCAAGCGGAGATGAGAAGATTCGGGCTGTGCTCAAGTTCCTCCTACCCTACTTCAATCAAGACAACTTCAACGGTTGCTGGTGTGTTCGGTCGCTGGCTGAGGTGCCACGCGACAATGCTATTGTGCGGAAGTATCTCAAGGAAAGCAAAAGCCGATTCCTCAGGTTTCTCAAATTGCTCGTCTTTGAAAATAAGCCTGAGCTCAACAGCGAGCAAAGGGAAAGTCTGTCTCTGCATCTCTACCTGCTTTATGAAGGTGCCATGACCGGGGCCCACCTGCATAATGAGGCATGGCCCATCGAACATGCCATTGAACTCCTGAACATGCGACTTCAACGCATTTCTTAATAAATGTTAAATACAATAGACAGACTTGTCTGCAATTTACCGATGTTCTATATTTGTATTGTGAGGCAGAGGAAGACAGGTAATGCCGCAGTAGGTAGCTTAACAAGGACCATTACTGGCTATCCTGTTGACTGAAACTGCTTCTGGAAATTTTACCCATTTACTAAACCATAGACAGACTTGTCTGTTTAATAAATAACATTATGACAAACAGGAAAAAGACAGCAATAATCATTGGAGGCACGAGTGGCATCGGAAAAGCCACGGCATTGAGCCTTATAGCTCAGGGTCATGAAGTACATATCGTCGGCAGAAACATCGACAAGGTGGATGATCAATCTGGCCTCAACAAGCACAAAGTAGACATCACCAATGAAGGTGAAGTTGCTGAGTTGATTGGGCAGATTGGTCATTTTGGAAACCTGGATTACCTGGTCAATGCCTCAGGGATTTTTGGTCCCAAACCTTTTCTGGAGCATTCTGTGGAAGACTACAATTCCTATCTCGATTTGAATCGTGGCTTCTTCTTCATCACTCAGGCAGCTGCCAAAAAGATGGCTGATACAGGTGGTGGTAGCATTGTCAATGTAGGCTCAATGTGGGCAAAACAAGCTGTGAAAGCAACCCCATCTTCGGCCTACTCTATGCAGAAAGCTGGTCTACATTCACTCACCCAACATCTTGCTATGGAGTTGGCAGATCACAAGATAAGGGTGAATGCCGTTTCTCCAGCTGTAGTCGATACACCAGTGTACCATTCTGTCTTTGGCAGCGAGCAAGCGGCTGATGAAGCACTAGATGGATTCAATGCCTTTCATCCGATTGGTAGAAACGGAAAGGCCGAAGATATCGCAGAGACGATTGGCTTTCTACTCTCTGACAAATCCAGCTGGATCACCGGTTCGATCATCGATATCGATGGTGGCGTAATGGCCGGACGAAACTAGAATAAATAAAATAACAACCCAATAAATACAATAAGATGGCAACGGAAATCAAAATCAAGAACATCCCAACCGGATATCAATCTATTATCTCCAATGGCACACACAGCATTGTCGGAGATGAGCCGATTAAAGTGAAAGGTACAGACCTGGGCATGTCGCCTACTGAGTTGGTACTTGCCGGCATCTCCATGTGCAAGGTGGCTACGATCAGAAATGTAGCGAGAAGAAAGAACATTGAGATCGGCGATGTAGATGCCGAACTTTCGCAGACGGTAAGAAAGAACGCGGACGGCACATTTCGCACAGAGGTCAATTCAGCGATCAAGATTGAAGGAGACATTACGGAAGAGCAACGAGAGATGCTGATCAAAGAAGCAGACAATTGCTATGTCACTCGATTGGTCCGTGGAGATTGGCAGTTCAATGAATCAAGCACATTGGCAACTAAAGAGGAACTGGTCTAGGCACTAGGCACTAGGCAC
>JAHDDV010000488.1 GCA_020629205.1 Chitinophagales bacterium
CAGCGAAAGTACAAGGGAGACCCAATCGTAGAGCAAGAACAAGCGCTGAGAATCGAACTTCGACAGCTCCATCAACAAATCGAGCAATCAGAGGACAAGGAAACCAAGGCGGAACTCTACAAGCGATTCTTTGAGAAACGTGCTGCCCTTCGAGAATTTCTGGAAGCACTAGAAACATCACATCCCAGCTACTTTGAAGCAAAGTATAAAAAAGAGCGCCTGGCTCTATCGGAAGTGCAATCAAAACTGACCAGCACGGATCGACTGCTTAGTTACCTGCTAACAGAGCAGGAAATTTTCATGTTGGTGATCGGCAGAGAAGAAGTCGATCTTGTATCTGTGCCTCGGCCAGACCGGCTGGAGAATGATGTCGGTTCTTTCCATGAATCCATCAGAACACTGAATGATGTCAACTTCATAAAAACAGGAGAAGCGCTTTATGGTGTTTTGATCAGTCCAGTCGAGGACCTTCTTATCGATCTTTTTGAAGAAGAAAGAATAAACTTGACCATCATCCCACATGGAATGCTGGCCAATTTGCCCTTTGAGGCATTCGTAAAGTCGCAAACTGGAAGCAAAATCCAATATCTGTTGGATGACTTTGACCTGTCTTATCATTATTCTTTGAGTATCTGGGCAAAACAGATCCAAAATAAGAAAGAGCCGACTGCAGCTACTACTCTCTTGGCCATTGCCCCAGTTTATGACAAGGACTTTTCTAGGCAAGCGGAATCTATTGGGAATACTTCGCAAAAAGAAGAAAAGAAATGGAACCCTCTTCCCTATTCCAGACAAGAGGTCGAAAGCATCGCTAAATTATTCCGGACGAAGGGCCAATCTACAGATGTACTCCTGCGAGAGCAAGCAAGTAAATCAGCAGTGTTAAGTGTTTTACCAGAAGCCTCCTTTGTCCATATGGCAGCCCATTTTGACCAGCACGAGATTCCGCAGCGATCTGGCCTGGTACTTGGGGATGGCAGCTACATCTATATCGATGACGCCTATTCTCTGGATCTCAATGCCTCTTTGATAGTACTCAGTGCCTGCGAAAGTGGCTTGGGAGCTGTATCTAAAAGTGAAGGAATGATGGCCATAGGTCGGGCATTATTATATGCTGGAGCTCAGCGGATAATCACTACGCTGTTCAAGGTGGACGATAGATTCTCGAGCTTGCTGATGCAGTCCATGTATGAAAAAATCCTTACAGGTCAAACCGTTCGTGCTGCCCTGAATGAAGCGAAACGGGGCCTCGCAAATCGTGATGATTTGCCCAGAAGTACCTGGTGTTCCTTTACATTGATTGGATAGACTCTGGTATATAGCGGTATGGTTTATGTGCAGGGTGCATGGATGTTCAAGGATCAAAGAGTAAGGAGCAAGGTGGATCACAGAGGTTGTGGGTACGGACTATACAATAGTTACTCCTCTTGATGAGCTAAGGGCCTGGAAAACTGACAATACCAATTATGTGCGACCAGGAGAATACGGCACCTATGAAATTAGATTCGATAATACAGGAAATACCAGTGCAGCTGATTTTTGTCTGGTAGACTATCTGCCACCGGAATTGGAGGCCACCCAGATATCAACAGGTGGTTGGTCATTTACGGGTTCTTCAGCTAACATTACTTTGTCTGTTGATTATCAAACAAATCTCAACAGTAGCTGGACAAATGCTGCATCCGGAATCGGTGACGATGACAATATTGTTGTAGGGCTAAGTCCGCTAATGGGAGCTGGAGAGTATGCTACGGCAGTAAGGATCTGTTTTGGACCTGATGCCATTCCCGGCGGCTATCAGACTTATGCAGACATCGAGCTAGGATATCGGGTATTGGACAATGCTGCACCCGGTTTGATTACCAATTGCGTTACACATTCCTCCTCTGATCAAGGCGGACTGAAAATTCAGGGAAATCCCTGCGATGATACAACTGTTGAGCCAGCCTATACTGATCCAATTCCAAACCCAAACCCAAACAAATGGGTAATGGGTGGATACACAAACAATTAGCAGTGGCTCTTCCAATCCAGCATTGGTGAGCTTCACGGTACCTGCGGATGGAAGCTCTAACATACCGGTTTGGGCACGCTTTCAAAACACCACTACTTGTGGGGATCAGAGCAATTTTGATGTGCCAACACCATGTGCCCCCTTTACTTGCTCTCTTATCATTTCCGATGTAGATGTAGGACCCTGTGTCTATGATGCCACCACAGGACTCTCCACGAGTTTCGTAGATGTTGAGCTGACCTGGGCTTATCCTCCATCCGGTGAATTGATTGAAGTAACCTTAAACGGCCAGACGTTGACACTGGATCCCAGTACTACGACTTCGCCCGACAATCTGATCTTCTACGTCCCGGCTGTTGGGTCCCTTAACAATCCCATCACAGCCCAGTTTGAGACAACGACCGACTGTATGGATACGGATGACTACAACTCCCCCATCAGCTGTAATCCTCAATGTCCTAACAATGATTGTGTGAATATTCAAGTGCAGCAAAACTAAGTCAATACTATATTGGGAAGCCTGCGCTATGTACCTAAATATTGCTCAAGGTGCTGGAAGAATTGGGCCACATGGAAGCCATCCATCAGTGCATGATGAGCATGAACAGAGACTGGAAGGAGCATCTTGTCTGCTTGCTCAAAAGCCTTGCCGACAGCAATCATGGGGACCGAGTTTTGTGGTCCTTTCTGAGCATGTTTAAGACCGGTGAATGATGTCCAGGGAACAGCAGAAAAGTATATCACATCCTGACGACTAGCTCGCTTTTCATCGTGTATTCGCAGACCTTTTGAGTTGTTTACTTCCTTGATTTCCGCCTGCAAGGATAGATTGAAGGTTTCGAAGTCAGGGTCATATGGTACAAAGGAGAAAGCAAAGGTGCCATCTTTACGTCCGATGGTGGTTGTACAATGAATGTGCTCATGAATCAGCACCTCATTGTCGACGATTCTGTATCGAAAGTTCTCGACTGCATTGACGGCTCTCATTACGGCAAACAAATAGAGGGCAAAAAACGACGGCCCAGACCTCCTCGATTTGCTGAATGCCTCCGTACAATCAACAGGGCTTACAATGCCAAAGATCGGGTCCCTATATCCGGAAAAGAACTCAAAATGTTCCCGGCGATTCCACTTGCTTATATCTAACTTCTTCATGAAGATGTGAAGATAGTGAATTGGTGCATGGATGTTCAAGGATCAAAGAGCAAGGAGCAAGGAGCAAGGAGCAAGGAGTTTACCTTTGTAAAGGCGCCTTGC
>JAHDDV010000056.1 GCA_020629205.1 Chitinophagales bacterium
ACCAACATCAGCGGTACACGGCGGATCGACAATGATATTGCAATCAGTTGTGGCCTGACTATTATTTGTGGTATTTGCAATAATATCTGTTGGTTGATTAGAAAAATTCGTAATCATCAAGAGATAAACTTCACCAGGATTGGTTCCGTTAATCGACATGGTCTCATCCGACTGGGGGTTATAGCTGCAACTAACAGCTTCTGGTAAAGATCCGCAAGAGCCTTGCGCCGAGGCAAGGTCTGGAAAAGGTCCCCAGGCAGCAAAATCGACATCGACATCGTTGGTGTTGGTAATATCCACGATCAGATTCCCCCCCACATCTATCTCAAAGTAATACCAGGCTGCATTGGGCTGAGTTAGCAGCTCATCCCAAAGACCGTTTCCGCAAGAATAGTCATTCCCTGCGGGCTGGCCGGTTCCATTATCAACCCCAGCTGGAAAATTGGCTCCGTTGTCCGTGCAAAATGGCTCTGCTGTTGCACAATCGTCTCCTTGCCCATACACAAGAACCGTCCCTAGCAAAGCTATAAGCAGAATAGTTGTAAAAATTCTAAACATATTTGAAGTGATTTCTTTTACAATTTCTTAATTCGAGCAAGAACTTACTCGGAACAATTGTCATCTGATTCCATTACTTCGATCATCAGCTCAATTTTCCGCACTAGCATCTCCTCTCTTGCCTGCTCTTCTGCTGTCTTATCTTCTTTCAGCTTCAAATACTGAAGCATCTCATTAGCACCATAAAAAGACTTCTCCTCCTGACTCGCGAAAACAGGTGCCGGACCGCGCTTCACGGGCCTGCTGGTACTTGATTTCTTTCTAAAGCTGCTAACTTCCCTATTGCGCTCCTTTGACTTGCGCTCATACTTTTCAGGAGAAAAAGAATGTTTTGACATCAATCTCACACTTTGCTTCTTAACCTGCTTTCCCTGATCCTGACCATGGAGGACAGGGGCATGGGCAAGCATCATAAAAGCACAAAAAAACACGAGTACAAGCGAGTACCTCGTTGTACCCATTCGCTTTTCAAAATAATTCATAAGAGTTTGTTTCCTGCAGAGTGAAAAATCATGAAACTGTTACTTCTTTCTCTAAGCAACAGATCCTAAATATTGACCGAGAACTGCTTTTGCTTCCGGCTTTCAAAATGGTAGTCTAGAGTGACGAATTAGTTGGACACAAGCTTGCAGGCAATTGGACGGTCCAGTCGACCCCTTAAGATAAATAGTTTTTTCGACATTCTAAAGAATTACGCTATTTGACAAAACAAAAGCATAGACATAACACCGAACACACAAACAACTAACAATCAACTACTTATATCTATTACCTATGCAAATTGCCTGATATTCTCTAAACTGGAATGAAAATATTGTAAGATATTTTGTCCGTTTTTGGCCATTTTTTTTGAACAAAATGGCTACATGTTCATTATTCTATACACTTTTTGCTGCTAAAGGGCGTTCCATTACATCTTGAGACATTTTCACAATATCAATCCTATCATAATGTATGTAAAATTGGCATAGGTTTTTTGGGTGTATCCCTACGCTCCTTTCAAGCTGTGCCAAAGCACAGCTTTCCAGTCACTTCGGGCCGCGCTATCCGCTAATACTCACCTTGCATCCTGCTGTTCAGCTTATGGGCGCTGAGGTCTTTCCGCTAAGGCTACAAGCCCTCATCGCCCATGCTTCACAAGCAGGCTGACTGCGGCTCGTTCCGCTTCTATCGCTTACACATTTGAGAGCCGTGGTGATCAGGAAATCAAGGGAGCGTGCAAGATTGTGAAGGCAAAGACTTTGGCTCCAAAAAAGATTGGTTAACTTCAGTGATAAACATCTACCGTGAAAATTATCTTTAGAATACTTAAATGGCTTTTTGCCTTTGTTATGGTTGGAATACTTGGACTCGTTATTTGTCTATTTCTTCTAAATGCCGATCTGCCAGAAGGTAAGCAAGGCGCAGAAGCTGATGCACTGGCAGAAAAAATGCTGGCAGCGGTGAACAATGAAGCCTGGCAAAAAACCAATTTCATCAAGTGGAGTTTTCGGGGTGGACATGACTATGTCTGGGACCGGGAAAACAATCTGGTTGAAGTGCAATGGGGCAGGAATCGAGTGATTTTAGACCTTGATAACTGGGATCAAAATCAGGCCTATGAGAAAGGTAAAGTAGCCAAAGGTGAAAGCAAAAATAAACTAGTCGACAAGGCATGGTCCTTTTTCTGCAATGATTCCTTTTGGGTGATTGCCCCCACTAAAGTTATGGAAGATGTTGTCGAACGAAGACTTGTGATTGCCGATGATGGCGAGGAGCAATTACTGGTAACCTACAAGAGCGGAGGAACAACTCCCGGTGATTCTTATCTATGGGATTTAGATGAAAATGGTCTGCCTGAAAGCTACAGGATGTGGGTCTCTATAATACCTGTAGGCGGTGTCAAGGCAACCTGGGAAGATTGGCAAACAACCGAAACAGGTTTGAAGGTAGCCACCAAACACCAGCTTGGGCCACTTAACGTTGCCATTTCCAATCTAAAAACCGCCAATACACTTGCGGAGCTTGGACTAAATAGGAATCCATTCAAATAAATTTTCCCAAAGCTCTATGCTAGATCGTCTATCTATGTACAACAATGAGAGCCTGACATGAACACCCTTACACAGGGGCAAATGATCCTGCAGGAAGTGCTTGTCGGAAGTCAGCATGAGATTGATCTGAGCGCCTATACAAATGGAATGTTTCTCGCTAAGATTGCAAGCGGTGATCAAAGCTGGACTGGACGATTGGTTGTGAACCGATAGTCGAATCACCAAAGGAGAAAAGAAAACAGTGCAGGGAGCTATGCCTGTGATGCATAGCCCCGATGGAAGCGGTATGCAGCTGGCCTCGGACCGACTGAGTGTGCCTGTAGCAGTGGCTCGCAGCGCATGCGGAGAGACACTGATACAGGATACACGAAGCGGTGCGAGGCCAGCTGCATAATAGCGTACAGCGGGTAATCCGGTCGAAGGGAAAACCATGCTGCGCTCCAAAAAAAAGAAAGGAAATAATCGCTAATTGAACAGTTGCTTGATCTTAGGCTTCGTCACTTTACCCATTACATTTCGCGGCAGGCTTGGCAAACAAATCGCTTTGCTCGGGATTTTGTAGGGGGCTAAAAGATCCCGACACCAATTGCGGAGCTCTGCGAGCGTCATTGTATCCTGCTCGCTCAAGACCAGTGCTGCTGCGACAATTTCGCCCCATGTGTCATCCGGCAATGCCACAATAGCACATTCCTTGATGCGGGGATTTTTGCGCAATTGCTCTTCGATCTCCAGAGCCGAAACCTTGTATCCACCAGTCTTGATAATATCAACAGAGTTGCGGCCGACGATTTTATAGATGCCCTGTTCCTCCTGGACAATGTCTCCTGTTTTGAACCAGCCGTCTTCGGTAAATGCATCGAGGGTTGCCACCGGACGATTCCAATATTCCTTGAAAACTGTGGGGCCCTTTACTTGCAATTCCCCGCTTTCAGCATTGGTCAGCAATTGCCCTGACTCGTCCACAATTCGGGTCTGTACGCCGGGAAGCGGACGACCTACTTTGCCGGGAAAACGCTCTGAGTCATAAGCATTGGAGAGGGCCATACCGATCTCGGTCATTCCGTACCTTTCCAGCAGCGTTTGACCGGCGATCTCTTGCCATCGTTCCAAGGTGGACACCGGAAGTGCGGCTGAACCAGAGACCATCAGGCGTAAACTCGCAGCGCCATTCGACCATTCGGTCTGCTGTAAATTGGGAGCCTCCTGCCAATGCTGTATGAGGCGATGGTAGACCGTAGGCACGGCCATGAAGAGCGTGACAAAAGGATCGTTGAATTTGTTCCAAATCTGCTCGGCATCGAAGCCGGGAAGCATCTCGCAGATGGCACCTGACCAGAGTGCACAACAGAGCTTGTTGATGATGCCGTGTGTATGATGAAGCGGAAGAATATGAATGATATGGTCTTTATCTGTCCATTGCCAGGCATTGAGCAGCGCCTCCACCTGAGCATTAATATTGGCATGAGTGGAAACAACACCTTTGGGCTTTCCTGTGGTACCGCTCGTGTACAGCATCATCGCCCGACGATTGACATCTACTTTTGGTAAAGATTTGATTGTCTGGACCTTAGATTGATAATTGAGCCATTGAGCCTCGATCGTTTTTTTGAGAGGCAACAGCTTCTCCTTGAAGTCTGGATGCACCAAAAGTATCTCGGCCTGTGCGTCCTCCACTACATATTTCATCTCGGCGAGGGGATGCTTTATACAGAGCGGAACTGCCAGGCCTCCGGCTAACCAGATGGCCCATTGCATGATCACATAGTCTCGATTTGAGGGACTGATGAATGCTATGCGAGCCTCTTTGAGATCCGTATTGTCAGCAAGTAGTTGAGCTGCTAATAGCTTTGCTGATTTCAGTAAGTCGCTGTAGCTAATATTTCCAGCCTCGTCTTTGATGGCAATTTTGTCCTGGTGCTTTTCTGCGGACAATTGGAATGGAAGCGGCATTATCGAATTTTGTAGGCGAGCAAGTTATTGTCCAAACCGCCCGTGATGAGAACGTTTTCGTTTGTATTGCTGAGGTCTGTGATCACAAAAGGGGTGCTACCTTTGATAGGGAAACTTGGATGTATGGTGGCAATTTCGGTAAAGAGATAGAGATCATTTCGCGATTTCATGAAGGCACCGATATTGAAATTTGTGGTACCGGCCAGTTGTACCGGGAAGATCTTTGTTCTCTGGTTATCCTCGTCCATGATGCCGATTAGCTCTGGGCCTTCGGAGCTGTAAGCCGCGATGTCACCACCATCAAAAAAGACAACTTCAGGTTCGGGATCGCCCAGCAAGTCAGCTGCAAAGAAATGATCACCATCTTTGGTCGTGCTGTGTGTATAGCTGGCTATATCTGTACTTTCGGTGTCGATGCTAATGCGATAAGTTTTGCCATCACGTGCATGGCCTACAATTTTTGCTGTCTCCCCTGTAATCGCAACAGTAGGCTTTTGAAGGAAGCTAGCAGGCAATTGTTGTTGCATTACCGGATGACCTTTTCTGCTGTAGAGGGTCACCCCACCGATCATGTCGCAGGCCAGCAAATAATCTACTCCAGCAAGTTTGAGATGCTGCATGGGAAACTGAAGCTTGCGCGAGTTTGGCAGAGGGTTCCAGCTTGGTAGGGGCTGCTTGGTCACTTGATAGCCATAGACGTTTCGATTTTCGCAGGGCACAAAGAACTGGTATTCCTTATTGCTCTCAAAATCAACCAGACAGAGACCAGCTGAGGCAGGAGAACTGAGGCTCATTGGATAGGAAGCCTGATCGCTGCCATCTTCTCTTAACATGAGGAACACCTTCGAGGCTGTGTTGAAGAGTAACTGAGATTGATCGCCACCGTAGAGCGTAATCGGGTGGATGTCTCCCAAGACCGGTTCCGGCAATTGCCGTTTCCAGAGCACGTTTCCATTTTGGCTAATCAGGTAAATGATATTGGACTCGTCCTGAATGAAGATATCCTTTTGGCCATCGACTGGATTTTCAATTATTTGAGGGGCCATTGCCGCGCGATCGGCCAAGGGCACATTTAAGATGAGGTTGGCATCTTTATCCCGGAAGTTTTTTAGATCACCAAAAGAACCTTTAACGCGAATGCCTCTGCTCTCAGAGGAGAAATCCAGGGCAATAGGGGTAATCCGATTATAGACAGAGATATGCGATTCAAGATATTGCAGAAATAATGGTCGGGCATGAGCCGTGAAGAGTGCAGGCATATTTTCGGTTTGCCCATAGTACATCCAAGCCGTGTAGCCATTCATGGAGTTTATGAACTCCTGATAGGCAGGTTTGGCGGCAAGCCTCGGCACTTGTTGGTGATCAGACTCCCACATCCCCATAGAGCCGGAATGGGCCCCAATGATGACGTAATTATCGAGGATAGTGTAGTAGGAATTGTTGAAGGCTTTTGCAAGGGATTCCCCAAAGAGCACTTTAGCAACATCACTGTTTCCCAGATAGCGAATATTTTCCGTGCCTTTATTGGCCAGCGAATTGTTTCGATCCACATTGGCTGAGAGTTCACCCAATAGGGCTTTTGCATTTAAGGCTTTGTCTGTTTGGATGACGATCAAGCCCTTCTCTTCGTAATTGTAGTTTAGCGGTTCTAGCATTACATAGGCCCACTCCTCCCCTATCCAGGGAAGGAAGTATTTCTCGAATGTGGGATTTTCTGTGCCCAATTTGTTGTAGACCTTGGTCATGCTACTGCTGCTGTGATAGGCCATTCCAGCAATATTTTCTGGCAGTACCTCTCCGATGCTGGGTGTTTTAGAATTGCTGTGTTTGAGCAGTGTCTTTTGATACACATTATTGTCGGCCAGGGTGCAATAGCCATCTACCTTTAGTCCATCCTCTTCCAAGACCAGATCAAATTTGAACCATTTGTAGACATCGGCTACAGGAGCGAAACTGTTGAGATGTTGATCATCCATAAAAGCAGATGCCAAGAGTGGTATATTGCTTGCATTGACATAGACAGGGATCCCTCTTTTATTGATATTCTTGCCATGAATCTCTTTGAAGCCTTCGGAGTAATAAAGATTGATGCCATCGGCCAGCTGTCCTACGGCGTCCTCTACGAGGGTTTGTCTGAAACTCATGAAAATGTATTCATCGATTTCTACCAGTGACAGCGTCTCGTTCGTTTGCGGAATACGTGCATTGAAGATTTGCCTCTGTCTGTAAGTGTTTACCAAAATCTCGCAATTCTTTTGCTTCAGCTGGTCTACGAGTGACTGTATATGACCAGAGATGCTTCGCTTGTTGATGGCAAAAAGATAGTCGTACTGCTCCATGCCGGCATAGTGCAGGGAGCTAAGTACATTTAGATTTCTGTATTTGCCCATGCTTTCCTGGAAAATCGTACTATCCAGTACAGCCAATCGATATTCCAATTGCTGGATGAACTCAAGTTGCCCCATGCTCCCCCAGAACTTCTTTTGCCTCGCTCTCTTTAAAGTTGCGGAGACATCTTTGATTTCAAAACTGACAATAGCGCTTTGTGGCAGGATTCCTACGGACAAAGGAATCCCGACAAAAAATTTGGTAAAGAGGTAAGCAATAATTATTACTAGTCCAATGCCCAATAATAATTTCTTCATTCGCTCTGGTGCTTAATGAGTAATTTTGTAGGTCAATCGTGGCGCACAAAGCTAAGATTATATAGGCAAAGGATGCAAAACAAATTTATCTTTATAGCTGGCGTATTTGGAATACTCGCTGTCACGCTGGGTGCATTTGGTGCTCACGCCTTGAAAGCGCTGCTTCCGGCAGAACAGCTAAGTGCCTATCAGACAGGCATTAGTTACCACTTTTACCATTGTTTGGCAATGTTAGGCATTGCCATAAGTCCGGAAAAAACGAGGAATAGTTTGGGTTTGCCCTTCCTGCTGTTTATGATTGGAATTTGCTTGTTTTCTGGTTCTTTGTACTGGATTACTCTTGCAAAGGCTGACGTAGTACCGATGTTTGGACTTGTAGGCCCTTTGACTCCGGTTGGTGGGCTATTTTTTGTTGCGGGTTGGACCATTCTGGCCTTTCAGGGGATGAAAAAATCGGCATAGCTCACCATTTTCAAGATGTCTCTCTGGTTGACTGAGGTCATTAGCCACATTGACCAAAACGAGCAGCTACAAGTAATTGCGGTCGAGCAGAACGAAATTGTCCTGATCTTGTAGTAGATTTGAGCAGGTCAATTTTTCATGCGATTCCCATTATATGAAGCCAACAACAGCCAAAGAAATCATTGCCAGTCTGGAGAGACGTTTCAAGCCGGATGAAGTGCCCGTAGGCTATGAAACGGTGGTCCATTTCGATATTTCCGGCCAGAACGGAGGTAAGTTTACTGTGGCTGTGCTGAAGGACGAATGTCTGGTCACTGAAGGCCATCACGGTGTTGCAAAATGCAGCATCAAGGCCAAAGATACCGTGTACGAAAAAATTGAGCTAGGCGAGATGAACCCCAAAATGGCATTTATGCTGGGCAGGGTAAAAGTTAGCAACCTCAGTGACTTGATCAGTTTCACAAAACTCTTTGAGAGAATCGGGCAGGATCAAGCCTAAGATTCGCTGGTTTGCAATTACCTCCTTTTGAGCATTCTATCAAACAGAAGATTAGTCTCTCTACTCAGTCTCGTGCTGTTTCTAGCCCCTTTCTTGGCTATTCTCTTGCTTCGTCCCTGTAAAAACGTCCCTAGCCAACATTCCAAAAAGCTCGAAAGTGACAATGTCATAGATTCCATTGCTTCGACCAAGACTCATAAGTTGGCCGTAGATACCCCTGCTATCTACCCGCAAAATGTGCATTACCTTGAGGCTCTCTTTCTTGAGAACAAGCTGGTGAATATTCACGATCTTGATACCAGCATTCAAGTCAATTTACGATACGGCAGCACAGACAATGTTTGGGAGGAGGATCTATACGGCGGTTTTGACAAAGCATTCTTTCAGCCGGAGGTTGCAGAGATGCTGGTAGAAGTGCAAAAGCAGTTAAAATCTGAACATCCCCAATACAGTCTGCTGATCTGGGATGCCACAAGACCCAGGCATGTGCAGCAGAAGTTGTTCACTTCACTTTACGGGACGCCCAAGCAACGATATGTGGCCACACCTAGTAAAAATGCACTTCATACTTACGGAGCAGCAGTAGACTTGAGCCTTTGTGATTCGCTGGGAACACCAATTGATATGGGCACTGATTTCGATCACTTTGGAGAATTGGCAGAGTTGCGACATGAGAAGCGTCTACGTGAAGCGGGGGTATTAACAATGCAGCAGCAAAAGAACCGATGGATACTGCGTGCTGCCATGCGCAAAGTGAACTTTCACACCATTCCAAATGAATGGTGGCATTTCAATGCCTTTTACAAATCAGAGGTATGGGCCAAGTACCAGCCGATTGAATAGTTTCCCTCTGGAATTTGGCTATTTAAGTGTACTTTTGGCCTTAGTAAATGGCAAACAAAATCACCGGAAATCTTGTTGATTGGGGGCTTTTTAAACGAGTCTTGGGCTTGGCCTATCCATATCGAACAACTTTTCTGGCAGCCGCAGTTCTGGCCATTACACTATCTGTCTTAAAGCCACTGAGCCCCTACCTGATTCAAAAAACGATTGACGAGTACATCATGCCCGGAGACTACAATGGACTGGTGATGATGAGCATGGTGCTTATTGCGGTATTGGCTTTTACTGTTCTGCTCAATTACTTTTTCATATTCACTACCAATCTGCTAGGACAGTCTGTGATTAGCAGCCTGCGAATCAGGGTATTCAATCATATCACAAGTCTGAGGCTTCGCCATTTTGATACCACACCAATCGGACAGTCAACCACGCGCACTATCAATGATGTAGAAACCATCAATGATGTTTTTTCACAAGGTTTGATCACGATCATGGCCGATCTGCTCACCATTGCTGTAGTGCTTGGAATCATGTTCTATAGCAATTGGAAACTGACGCTGGTATGTCTCTGTACCTTTCCTTTGTTTATATATGCTACTTACATTTTCAAGGAGAAGATCAAGAAGGCATTTCAGGTAATTCGCAACAAGGTCTCGGAAATGAATACCTTCCTTCAGGAGCGCATCTCTGGAATGGGAGTCGTTCAAATATTTAGTGCAGAAGAAAAAGAGATGAAACGATTCAAGCAGATCAACGGAGAGTATCGTGATGCCAATATAGATACCGTTTGGTACTATTCCATCTTCTTTCCTGTGCTTGAGATTATCCAGGCCTCGGCCTTAGCCTTGCTGGTATGGTTTGGGGCTCAGCAAGTGCTAAAGGAAACAGCTTCGATTGGTATTTTGATTGCTTTCATCCTGTACATTCGGATGCTTTTTCGCCCTATGAGAATGTTGGCAGATAAGTTTAACACACTGCAAATGGGTTTGGTGGCCTCTGACCGGGTATTCCAATTATTGGATACTAATGAGACCATTAGTGATGATGGAGAGATCAAAACGCAAGAAATCAATGGAGCGATAGTATTCGATGATGTCTGGTTTGCCTACAATGAGACAGATATGGTGCTCAAGGGTGTGTCTTTTGAAGTGGCACAAGGACAGACCCTCGCTTTAGTTGGGGCAACTGGGGCTGGAAAATCGTCTGTAATCAATCTGTTAACTAGATTCTATGATATCCAGAAGGGAACGGTGTCTCTGGATGGAGTCGACCTGAAGCTGTACGATCGTTCTTTTCTAAGATCAAAGATCGGTGTGATCTTGCAGGATGTCTTTTTGTTTTCAGGGACCATTCATGAAAACATCACCCTCCGGAATCCGGAGATCAGCAAACAACAAGTGGTTACCGCTGCCAAGGCGGTGGGAGCACATAGCTTTATCATGAAGCTCCCTGGCCAGTACGATTATGACGTTCGCGAGCGAGGTGCCACCTTGTCGATGGGTCAGCGACAACTGATTTCCATCGTTCGAACTTTCGTTTTTGATCCAAAGATTCTTATTCTAGATGAGGCAACTTCTTCCATAGACACTGAGACTGAGTTAATCATCCAACATGCTACGGAAAAGCTAATGCAAAACAGAACCAGTATCATCATCGCGCATCGGCTCTCAACAATCAAGAATGCCGGTCAGATCATTGTCCTGGACAAGGGCCGAATCCTTGAGAAAGGGACACATTCCGAACTGCTTGCGCTAGGAAAACACTACAAGAAGCTGCACGATATGCAGTTTAAAGAAAAAGAGCAACACTAAGCCACTGACACTTGCCTGAAAGCTAATCTGCTATGAATGACAAATGGTATATTATTGCGAACCCAAATTCTGGAGGAAATGCCACCGAAGAGGAATGGGGATATATACACAATTACCTGACACAACGAAAGTGTTCCTTCATGGTCTCTTTCACGCGCTATGCAGGACATGCAAGTGAGCTGGTACAAAAGGCCATAGAAGATGGCTATCGGAAGGTTATCGTAGCTGGGGGTGATGGAACCTACAATGAAGTCTTGAACGGACTCTTCACTCAGACAATTACCGACCCTCGAGAAGTTTTGCTGACCTTGCTTCCTCTAGGAACCGGAAACGACTGGGCCCGCATGATGAAGATTCCACTCGATTGGGAAGAAGCGATCAATCTCCTGGGCAGTGGGAAAAGGTATGTACAGGATGTTGGACGAGCAAGTTTTTTTCAAGGCAAGGAGTATATCCAACGTTTCTTTCTCAACGTGGCGGGTATGGGCTTCGATGCATTTGTAGCTGAAAAATACCTCAGTAAAAAGGGATTTGGCAAGTACTCATATTTCTCTGGCTTGATCAGAGGATTGTTAAACTATGAGCTCCCCAAAGTCAAAGTGGAAATCGGCGATCGAATTATAGAGTCGAAGATATTTACTGTCGCAGTAGCCATTTGCAAATACTACGGAGCCGGAATGCAAATTGCTCCCACAGCTGTCCCAAACGATGGGCTGTTCGATGTTACCATACTTGGCAATCTAACAAAGTTAGAAGTGGCAATGGAGCTGCGCAATTTGTACAATGGGGCTTTTGTCAAGCACCCCAAGGTGCAAACGCTGCAAGCTGCATCCATACGGGTAACTTCGGAAGAGACAGTGTACCTGCAAATGGACGGAGAGTTGATTGGACATACCCCCGTGCAATTCGATATTATACCACAAAGCCTTTCTGTCATGGTGCCACATGACTATAAATAATTGTTACAAATTATTACACCATACATGTGCAAGGAATTCATTATCTTGCCATGAGACCCTTCCATAACAATTTACCCTTTGATTCGATGGAATCTTAGCACGGGAGATAATTCCTCATAGACTGTAGTCAATAAGACCATTTGGTACAGATTGACGTCGATCCAAGCTATGAATCAGCATGGGTGGGTATCTTTGAGCAAACGGGGACGCTACGCATATTTTTGCATAACCTGTAAATCCTACTAAAGAAATGAAATCGACCATTTGTACTATGGTTCTGACCATGCTACTTCTAGTTAGTGGCTGGGCACAGAATCAAACCTCCCATGCCGTACATCGAGATGACGGCAAGGCCATCAACTATTGCCCTTCGGATGACTTGTTTAATGCAATGCTCGAAAACGATCCGGCTTTCAGGGCAGAAAATGAGCTTCGTGAAAAAGCCTACTTCAAAGAAATGCAAAATCCTGGTAGCACCGGGATCATGCGTGGCCCTTCAGAAGCTTGTCCTTCAGATGATCAGATATTGACTATCCCAGTGGTAGTGCACATTGTACACGAAAGTAGGGCATTAGGTACTGAACAAAACCCAACCGACGCTACAGTAGCGACGCTGCTAAGTTCAGCCAATGATCTACTCCGACACACAAGCGGTCTGAGTTTTTCCAATCCCTTTAGTGGAGTCGACACAAAGATCGAGCTCTGTCTGGCCGTGCGAGACGAGGCAGGAAATGCCACTACCGGCATCACCAGACACTCTGTTTCAGATGCTGACATGAATGCTACTTCTGCAGGTGCAGCAGCTTATCCCTATGATTGGGATCAGGACCTGTATATGAATATGTACATTATTGAAACCATCAGCTCTGGTGGGCAACCAATCGGTGGAGTATGGATTCTGGATTCCTCTCTGGGAATAGACGCAATCTATCTCGCAGCCGATCAAATCAGTTTCAATCCTGGTCTGGTGGTGCATGAAGTCGGCCACTATTTCAGCCTTCGTCACCCTTTTGATGGATGTACCAATAACAACTGTCTAACAGATGGCGATTTGGTTTGCGATACGCCTCCAAAATTCGCCGCCGGTACTTCCGGCCAAGCTTGTAACAATCCGACCAATAGCTGTGTTACGGATGATGATGATCTGAATGTCAGAAATCCCTACAGACCTGTAGCATCTGGAGGTTTAGGTGATCAACCTGATCTCTTTGAAAACTATATGGATTATACCGGCTTTTGCTGGGCAGCCTTCACACAAGGGCAAAGAGATCGAATGCGTTTCAACATACTGGGTTCGAGGGCTTCACTATTGACCTCTCCAGGCTGTGTTCCCTTTGCTGCTTTGGACGCAGCAGTGTCAGCAGTGCTTGCTCCAGATGATGTCGCATGTGCTGCAAGTTCAGCTCCATCGGTGACCATCACCAATCTAGGTAGTAGCACCTTGTCTTCTGTTACCATAAATGTAGAACTCGATGGTGTAAATGTAGTCAGCTTCCCCTGGACCGGTTCTCTGTCACAAGGCTCAAGCACGACGGTTACTTTACCCAACATTTCTTACGGACAAGGCCTCCACAATGTCTATGTATACACTTCTTCCCCCAATGGCGGAGTGGACGAATACACCATTAACGATGCTATTTGCCGAGATTTCGTATACAACAGTTCTGTGTCAAATCTGGAATTCTGCGACGACCTCGAAGCGGGAAGTCTGGATTCCCGGTGGGTCATCAACAATCCGGCTTCTGATGTAGGCTTTGAGCCGGTTTCAGTATCTGGTTGTGCAGCCAATGGCGGCACGGCGATCTCACTAAATACCTGGGATCTCTTTTTGACAAGCCCGAATACTGACGGACTTGTTTCGCCGGTATACGATCTGAGTTCCTATTCTACAGCCACACTAAGCTTTGACCGAGCTTACAGTGCTTCCTACTCAAACTACTCGACAGACCTTAATGTATCCGTTTCCAGCGACTGCGGACTTACCTGGAATTCTGTCTTCAATGCCGGGGATGATACTGGCTTGCCCACTGTTCCAGGCTTCTTTACTTCAGGCTTATGGACTCCGGACTCCTGTAATGATTGGGATAATACCAGCATCAATCTAAATGCTTATGCAGGAGGATCTCTACTTGTTCGATTTACCACTACAACCAGCGATCAGTTCTTTGGACAAGCACTCTACCTCGACAATATCTGCGTAGATGGAACCTTTGTAGGTACTGTATGTAATGCCGCTGCAGGCGATGTAGCTGCAGGAAATACCGACACTTGTCCACCTGGTGAGGTGACCGGTCTCACGACCAGCTACACACCAGCAAGTGATGATCCAGGACTCAACTATACCAATGGATATCTTTTGACAGATGGCACTTCCACAAACTTGCTTGCAGTAAGTACCACTGGAAACTCCTTTACAGGTCTGGCTGCCGGTGACTATTGCGTACATGCTTTCAACGTATTGACCGCTGATCTTGGTTCTCTGGTTACACCAGCTTTACCAACTGCTCTAAACACTTTCATTAGTGACAACGGCACCATTTGCCTGGTAGTTAATACAAACTGCGATGTGAGCTTTACGGTGTCTGATGCCGATGGTGATAGTGATGGGGTGGCAGATTGTGCAGACAACTGTCCTACTACACCAAATGCCGATCAATCGATCCCAACGTGGTACGAAGATGCAGACAACGACGGAGCAGGTGATGCAGCAAGCAGTACCAATGCCTGTACACAGCCTGCCGGATATGTCGCAAATAGCACGGACATGTGTCCTGCTGATCCCGCCAAAACCACACCAGGGACCTGCGGATGTGGAACAGCTGATACGGATACCGATACCGATGGAACAGCAGATTGTATAGATGGCTGTCCAAACGATCCAAATAAAACCACTGCAGGTCAATGCGGCTGTGGTGTAGCCGATACAGATACGGATACTGATGGAACAGCAGACTGTAATGACAACTGTCCAAATGACCCGAACAAAACCGAACCAGGCACCTGCGGTTGTGGAGTACCGGAAGGTACCTGCGGCACTGATTGTGCAGGAGTTGCAGGAGGTACCGCCTTCATAGACGGTTGCGGCACTTGTGTAGGAGGTACAACTGGACTTACTGAAGACACCACCGATACGGATCAGGATGGCACACTCGACTGCAATGACAATTGTCCTAACGATCCGAATAAGACAGAACCCGGAGCATGTGGCTGTGGTGTAGTGGAAGGCACTTGTAATGATTGTGCCGGAGTTGCCGGAGGTACTGCCTTTATCGATGGCTGTGGTACTTGTGTAGGTGGTACTACTGGACTAACGGAAGATACCACCGATACGGATGATGACGGCACGCTCGATTGCAATGATAATTGTCCAAACGATCCAAACAAAACCGAACCAGGAGCCTGTGGCTGTGGAGTGGCTGAAGGTTCTTGCGCTGATTGCGCCGGTGTAGATGGAGGAACCGCCTTCATCGATGGATGTGGCACTTGTGTAGGAGGTACTACAGGACTCACCGAAGACACTACTGATACCGATGATGATGGCACGCTCGATTGCAATGACAATTGCCCGAATGATCCAAACAAAACAGAACCAGGTGACTGTGGTTGCGGTGTTGCAGAAGGCACTTGCAACGACTGTGCAGGAGTAGCAGGCGGAACAGCCTTCATTGATGGTTGTGGTACTTGTGTTGGTGGTACTACAGGACTAACTGAAGATACTACTGATACGGATCAGGATGGTACCCTGGATTGCAATGACAACTGTCCCAACGATCCGAATAAAACAGAACCTGGCAATTGCGGTTGCGGGACACCTGAAGGTGCATGCGCCGACTGCGCCGGTGTAGACAATGGAACAGCCTTCATTGATGGATGCGGTACTTGTGTAGGAGGTACTACTGGACTAACTGAAGATACTACAGATACGGATGATGATGGCACCCTTGATTGTAACGACGGCTGCCCGGATGATCCGAACAAAACTTCTCCTGGAGACTGTGGTTGTGGTGTGGCTGAAGGTACCTGCACAGACTGTGCTGGAGTAGCTGGAGGAACGGCCTTCACTGATGGCTGTGGTACTTGTGTAGGAGGTACTACAGGACTCACCGAAGACACTACCGACACCGACGATGACGGCACCCTCGATTGCAATGATGATTGCCCTACAGATGCCAATAAAACGGAACCGGGTATTTGTGGCTGCGGCACGCCGGATACCGATACAGACAGTGATGGAACAGCCGACTGTAATGACGGCTGTCCGGATGATCCAAACAAAACTGCTCCAGGCCAATGTGGCTGCAATGAAGCTGATACTGATGCTGACAATGACGGCACGGCCGACTGTAATGACGATTGCCCGGATGATCCTAATAAGACGGAGCCAGGCGATTGTGGATGTGGTGAAGTAGAAGGAAGCTGTAACGATTGCGCCGGTGTAGCCGGAGGAACCGCCTTCATAGATGGCTGTGGCACCTGTGTTGGCGGAACGACTGGATTGACTGCCGACACCACTGACAGCGATGATGATGGTACCCTCGATTGTAACGATGGCTGTCCGGATGATCCGAATAAAACAGAAGCAGGAATCTGCGGATGTGGTACTTCTGATATTGATTCAGATTCAGATGGAACGGCGGATTGCAATGACAATTGTCCGGATGATCCAAACAAAACTGAACCGGGTGAATGTGGCTGTGGCTTCATTGAAGGCAACTGCTCAGATTGCGCAGGTGTCGTAAATGGTGAAGCTTACTTTGATGGTTGTCAAAACTGTGTTGGTGGTACGACTGGTCAGGAGCCTTTCACCACCGATAGCGATAATGATGGCACACTGGATTGCAACGACCTTTGCCCACTGGATCCGAACAAGATCATACCGGGCATTTGTGGCTGCGGCTCTCTGGATACCGATAGCGATAACGATGGCACAGCAGATTGTAATGATGCCTGCCCAAGTGATCCAAACAAAACGCAACCAGGTCAATGTGGATGCGGCAATGCTGATACAGACTCCGATAGTGATGGCACTGCAGATTGTAACGATGCCTGTCCAGATGATCCAGATAAAGTAGAGCCAGGACTCTGTGGATGTGGAATTGCCGATGCAGGTGATGCCGATAATGATGGCACCATTGATTGCCTCGACGGCTGTCCGGATGACCCTAACAAGACAGAGCCGGGAGCGTGTGGTTGCGGTGAGCCAGAAGGCAGCTGCGCAGATTGCAATGGCGATGAGAATGGTACAGCATTCATCGATGGCTGCGGTACCTGCGTAGAAGGAAATACAGGCTTGACTGCAGATACCAGCGATAGCGATGGTGATGGCACACTCGATTGCAATGACAACTGTCCGGATGATCCTAACAAGACTGAACCGGGCATATGCGGATGTGGCGAATCTGATGTGGATTCCGACAACGATGGCACTGCCGATTGCAATGACGGATGTCCAGATGATCCTAACAAGATTGAACCAGGTGTATGTGGCTGTGGATTTGAAGAAGGCGACTGTGCGGATTGTGCAGGTGATCCGGGAGGGGAAGCATTCATTGATGATTGCGGTAGCTGTGTAGGTGGTACTACTGGTCTTGAGCCAAATTCAGCAGACAGCGATAACGATGGCACCCTCGATTGCGAAGACGGCTGTCCGGATGATCCTAATAAGACGGAGCCGGGCATCTGTGGATGCGGCGAATCTGACACCGATTCAGATAATGACGGCAGCGCCGATTGCGACGACAACTGTCCGGATGATCCAAATAAGACAGAGCCAGGCATCTGCGGATGTGGCGAGTCTGACATGGACTCCGATAACGATGGTACAGCAGATTGTGATGATAATTGCCCGGATGATCCGAACAAGACAGAGCCGGGCGAATGTGGTTGTGGCTTCGACGAAGGCGATTGTGCAGACTGTAACGGCGATGCAAACGGTACTGCTTACTTCGACGATTGCGGCGATTGTGTTGGTGGTAATACCGGCCTCGAACCAAACTCAGTTGACTCCGATGCAGACGGTACTCCAAACTGTATTGATGGCTGTCCATATGATGCAGCCAAGATTGATCCGGGCGAATGTGGCTGCGGTGAAGTAGATACAGATGCTGACGGAAACGGCATCGCTGATTGCAATGATGTCATCGAGAATCCTTCCTTCATCGAAGGAACGGTTTGGATCGATGCCAATTCTGACGGCCTGCTCGACGATGGCGAAGAAGTAGTAGAAGGTATTCTGGTAAGACTCTCCAACTTCCCGGACAACGAAACCATTCAACTTGGTGAAACGGACGATGATGGGGTCTACAGATTCGAGAATCTGGAGCCTGGGTTCTATCGTGTAAATATTGAAGCAATTCCCGGATTCGACTTTGCAATGACCGATCAGGGACCAGATGATATCGACAGTGATTTCAATAGCAATGGCTTTACGCCGATCTTCCAGGTCGGTGAGTCAGATGGTTTGATTCCACTCTCTGCCGGATTCGTACAGCAGGGCGATTGCGAAGGCTTTGTAGCAGAGCTAAATGAGATTTGCCTCAATGAAGACGGCACTTACCTGGTGGTGATCACTTTGGCCGGAGACGAGGATCAGGGATACTGGATCAGCAGCAATCACCCTGGTGGTTTCAATGGTGTAGTATTCCAATCTTACACCGACGGTCCATTTGCCAATGGCTCTGCATACGACTATAACATCAGCTCCGTCTCTGATCCGCAGTGCAACGTCAGCTTTGTCGTTGAAAGCTATCAGTGTACGACAGTTGCTGTGGAGCTCATGCAGTTTGAAGGCCAAGTGAAAGACATAGGCAACCTGATCAACTGGAGCACTGCCACCGAATTTGAATCTGCCTTCTTCACACTTGAGCGCTCCAATGATGGAGTGAATTTTGATCCTATCGCCCGTCTCGATGCAGCGGGTATTTCAGAGCTATCCAATAGCTATCAGTATCTGGATGAAGAGGCTCCACAAGGCTTGAGCTACTACAGACTCCTGGAGACTGATCTAAACGCTCAGACGGAAGTTTGCAGTCAAGTGATCACACTAGTACGCGAAGGAAAAGATTTCGATCTCGGAATCATTTACCCAGTACCTGTTGGCGACATTGTGAATGTCGACATTGAGGTAGCCGATCAGCGCAATATCTTCTGGACCATCTACGATGCATCCGGTAAGAATATCCTGCAAGACAGCCGAAGCGTAGAAAGCGGAACAACTGCCCTACAATTCGAAGTAGCTGATTTCGCAGCAGGCGTTTATTTCCTAAGCATCCACGACGGCCATTCACAAATGGTCTCGAAGTTTGTGAAGGAATAGCGGTTTCTGGTTTCTGGTTTCTGGTTTTAAAATAATAGCCCCTTGTAACAAGTGTTGCAAGGGGCTATTTTTTTGTGGATTGTGCATTGTGTTTACTAACAATCCGCAATACACAATACACAATACATTATACACAATAAAATACCTTTATCGGACATCTTTGATTTTTTTGGAGCTCAGCAGATTCGGTCGTAGCAGCTGCCTACCCGTCCTCCGCTAATACTCAGCACCCCGCTAGCTGTTCCTGCTCGGGCGGGTCTGTCTCTCCGCTCTGCTCCGAGCCAGTCCCGCTCCGGCAGTCACCACGCTATCAGGGCACTTCGTTCCGCTACGACCGGGGCTATTCATCACCTTCTTTCGAGCGCGCGATTTCCCGATTACTCATTGCTTGGCATAGTGATACAAACTATATAGAATGGGGACTCAGTAGCCAGACGTGACCTCCGGTCATGCCCTATCCTAGAGAGCTCGCTTATCGGATTATCAAATCCCTCAGCAATACGAAGAACGATATCACAAATCCAAAAAGACCAGACAAGCAGGCACTAGACACTAGACACTAGACACCCATAACCTAAAATTCCGAAAAATTCTCCCTCCCATCCAGCTCCAAAAAGCCATAGCGCCCATCCTTTTTCACCAGAAGAATCTTCCCATTCCCACGCTTCACAAGAGAAATTGACTCGTAAATGGGAGGAATCACCATTCTCAAGCCAATGTATCCAAAACCAGTCTCCGTCTGCACTATCCGACCATCAACTTTAATGTAATCATACTGTGGACGCAGTAAACCGATATGCTTATTCTTGAGCAAGCCGTATTTACCATTTTGCTTTATGAGATAGCCAATTTTCGACTTACTTAAGGTATCGTAGACCAAGGGAACAGTGACTTCTCCATTTGAGTGAATAGCCCCCCATTTTCCATTTTGCTTTACGGCTAGTTCATGAAAGTCCAGGATTTCAAAGTCATCATAATCGATCGTGTCGATGGGACTCGTGAAAACATCAAATACGATTATGTCATCACCGACAGTCCCAATGAGATTGTGATACCAACTCGCCACCTTGTCAAACTCATAAGGGAA
>JAHDDV010000057.1:0-2698 GCA_020629205.1 Chitinophagales bacterium
ACAATCAACTTATTTCTTCTTCAAGATATTCATCCCAATGTCGAGTAGATCATCCATTGCGCTACCATCTCCATCTCGGTCTAGTAGCTTGCCAAAGAGGCCTCCACCGCCACTGCCTCGGCGATTGGAAGTTGGTTGGTTATTTTGTTGCTGACCACCGCCACCACCAAGAAGAATTTTGGCAAGACCGCCAAGGTCCAATCCATTTGATCGCTGCTTCTGGCCGACCACACCCATGACGATAGGTGCGAGCAATTGCATCAAAACGCCTGACTTGAAGAAGTCCAGTCCGGTATGCTTGCTGACCATCTGAGCGGCTTCCACTTGTCGTTGACCGAGCAGGTGTCCAATGATACCAGCCCCGTTCATCGTTTTGTTATTGTTGACCTGCTTTTGGCCAGTGAGTACTTCTACCAGATTTCCAAGAATACCTCCATCATGGTCCTTTTCAATGGCGCCCATTAGTCCACCACCACGTTGTTGATCATTGGCTTGACTTGAGATCGCTTGAAGCAGTAATTCTGAAATTGCCTGAGAAGCGACCTTAACCTGATTTGGGTCTGGTGCACCGAGTTGGCGCGTTAGCTGGATAATGACCTCATCACTTAGATGTTGATTTACCCGGTTCATCAATTCTGACATAGAAAAATGATTTTTGCTTAAGATTTGCTCATCATCGAGCAATGGCAAGTTATCAAATCTAAAGGAATAAAGCACAAGAATGTTAATGCTCTGGGCCTGCATTCTGATTGTGAATGCCTTGGATATGACATGCACTTACAATTCGGGAATTAATTTTGCAGGTTTTCGCTTCTTTTAGAGCAGGATCGTACAATATCCGAGTGTACTGGCAGGCATATTCAGTTCAGGGTTTCCGACCTCAGATCTTCAATAATCTTGGTAAATTTGCAGTCGCAGCTAGAGCTCAGTACGTCAATGATTTTTACCAATTTAGAATTTCTTCTGCTATTGCAGAGACAAAAGCCTAATTTAATGATCTTGAAGCATCTTCCACTTCTTGCATTGCTTACTCTTTCAACCTTCTTAACTGCTCAGATACAAGTGCCGCTAGACTGTCAGCAATTACAGTCAGGTGTCAATGAACTGATTGTTCCGCAAATGATTGATGGAGTCGAAACAGATCGCAGTGTTTTCATACGGCTTCCATCTAACTATTCGGCGGAACAATGCTATCCGCTTATGTTTGCTTTTCACGGAGCCGGAGGCAGTGCGAATCAATTTGTCAACAATCCCAATCTTACTGCTTTGATCGATGCAGGCGAGTTTATAGGCGTCTACCCAAACGGTCATGCAAATGCAGGAGAAAATGGTGGCTTCTGGAATCTTGGGACGGAGCCAACCAACGCTGATGATGTGGCTTTTGTAGATATGATCATTCAAGAGTTGAGTGCTTGTTCGAGCCTGAATCTTAATCGGGCCTATGCTATGGGTTTTTCCAATGGCGCTGGCATGGTAAACCTGCTCGGAAAGTCAACGAGCCACTTTCAGGGAATCGCGCCTATGTTTAGCCAGCAAACAGTGAGTACTGCTGCTCTTACACCATCTGCCACACTCTCCGTTTTTCAAGTGAATGGGGAAGTTGATGGACTGATCCCACTTGAAGGCGGTACTTCTCCAGTAGGGGAGTTTGTATCTGCTGAAGCCAGCGCAGTCGATTGGGCGAATCATTTCAATTGTACAAGTCCGCCTGTAGAATCCAGTCTGACCTGGGGGGGCACGACATTGGATTCTTACCAGTACTCTGACTGCGATTCCGGCCATACTGTGCAGTATATGATTGCCTTGGAAACGGGACATACTTGGGCCGATCCGCAAGCAGCAACACAGGTTTATGCTGAGGTCTGGGATTTCTTCACAAACCATCCGGATTTTGCGAATGGAAGCTGCGAAGATCAATCACTTCAAATCAAGGTATTGTTGGAGGGCCCATACCAAAGTCAGACCTCAAGTATGACCGCCCATTTGGTTGACCAACAACTGATGCCCTTGAATCAGCCCTTCCAGTTTTTTCCTTGGCAGTATGCAGGGGGAGAATCGATTTCATCTCCAGCAATCCTCACGGGTGATGAAGTCGATTGGTTATTAGTTGAGCTTTGGGATGATAACAATCTGATTGCTCAGAAAGCTGCCATACTATTGTCTGATGGCAGTGTCGTAGAGGCAGATTTGAGCTTGGATGGTTTGCGTTTCACAGTTCCTTCCGGGGAATATTACGTGGCCGTGCGATCGAGAAATCACTTGGCAGTGCGATGGCAAAGCAAGGTTTCCCTAGACAATCCGCCTGCTCTCCTGGACTTCACTAGCGGCAATATTGAATCAGGTTTCGATACCATGAAGGAGGTCTCTCCAGGTCTTTTTGCACTTGCTGCAGGAGACATGAATGCCAGTGGTAGTAACACTTACGCTGATTTCAATTTGTATTTAAACAACCCCTCCGGAGTCTTGGCTTATCTGCGTCAGGATCTGAATATGGATGGATTGGTGACTGTGGTTGATTTCAATCTGTACAAGGCTAATGCTTCTAAGTTGACCAGTTCTTCTCTTTGGTATTGAGTGATGAGGATTTTGTTTACTTGCTACGTATGGTTTTGTGTAGTGTCTTTTGTTTGAGTGTTGTACTGCTCGCTCCGTAGCTTGAGTCGAGACGAGACGCCTCGCTCCGCATTTGTCGCTCCGC
>JAHDDV010000057.1:2798-20135 GCA_020629205.1 Chitinophagales bacterium
TCGCTCCGCATTTGTCGCTCCGCCATTGTCGCTTCGCGGCTTGAAATCAAAAATAGCTAACTTGCGCCACTTGAAAGGAAAAGCAAAAGCAACAATGGCCACTCCCTATGCCAGACTTAATAAGACGCAAATTGGGCAGCTCATTGGCAGCTTCATGGAAGCTCCAATTCTGTCTTTTGACTTGCTTTCCGGCGGCTCGGAAAATACCAACTATCTGGTAAGAACGGATCTGGAAGAGTACGTCCTCGTCATCTGTGAGCAGAAGTCACTCGAGCAAGCAGCGGAGCTGGCCAGCTTTCTGCTTTATCTAGAAACTCAGGGCTTCCAAACTTCCAGGATTATTTCTACTATTTCGGGAGAATCGGTTGTCACTTTTCAGGGAAAGCCGGTCATGCTTCGCAGCTTTCTGAAGGGCAGAATAAGAAAAGATCTTAGTCCAATGCTGCTCAAGACAATTGGAAGTCAATTGGGAAGATTACACAAGATCGAGGCCCCCGAGTACCTTCCGCGGCAACTTGACTATGGCCAACAGGCTTTTCACAAAGTTTCAGAATATGCCGCTGGTTCGGCCTTTGAAAAGTGGTTGCAGGATGTGTTGTGTTATCTAAAGCCTTATTTGCAGCAGGACTTGCCAAGGTGTCTCATTCACAGTGATCTGTTTTGGAATAATGTAATCATCACGGAAGATCGGCAGGCAATGATTATGGACTTTGAGGAGGCAACTTACTACTATCGTATTTACGATCTTGGAATGGCTTTTATCGGCTGTTGTTCCGACCAAGAAAGTGTAAGCAGAGCCAAGATTACTGCCTTCATGGATGGTTATTCGACCGAAATCCAGCTCAGTCAGCAGGAGTTGGATGCACTGCAGGCATTTACCATCTATGCGGGTGCTAGCATGACCTTTTGGCGTCATCGCAATTTCAATTTTGTGAAACCAGACCCAGCAAGGTATGATCACTATCTCGGCTTGAAGGTGTTGGTAGATGGACTGATGAACAAGCAGGAGGAGTTTTCGGCTTTTTTCTGACAGGAATGTTTTTTTGTCTCTTGTTCGGGCTGTGATTTGAGTCCGTATCATCTTATCTTGTGGTCTAAATCATAAGTTAAATTATAATGAGAAATATTCTACTATCTTTTATGGCCCTTCTGTTTTTTTGTCAATTGGAGGGGCAAATTATTCAATCCCTTGGTGACATCAATCCTGGCAGTGACAGTTCCGCCTATTTTGAAGACAATACGGTCATCGAATTTGAAGGTGATCTCTATTTTACAGCGGATGACGGTGAGACTGGGACGGAATTGTGGAAGTACGATGGTGAAACCGCCTTCCAATTGAAGGACATCAATCCCGGTTCGGGAGGAGCTGATTGCCATAACTTCTATATTGTAAACGGAAGCCTGATCTTTACGGCGAATGATGGAGTTCATGGACGCGAATGGTGGACAAGTGACGGCACCAGCGAAGGGACTACACTGTTGCTGGATATCGGACCTGGAGATATGGATGGAGTGTACGACGGCTTCTCTTATTCCGGAAGCTCTTTTCATTTCTATGATGGTATGTTATTGTTTTCCGGCAAGGTCGAAGGGTCGAACTATGAGCTTTGGCGTACAGACGGTACGGCTGCTGGCACCTATCAAGTGAAGCAGTTGGCCTCCTTTGGAGGGAGCTGGCCTCAATGGTATACGACTTTTGAAGGAGAGGTCTTTTTTAGTAGCCGCGAGGGACTGTGGAAAACAGATGGAACAGAAGAAGGTACTGTCTTGATACAAGATGAAGATCCTGATGATATCTTTGGCTTTGAGCCTAGCTCCTTGGTCGCCATGGACGGATATATGTTGATGCAAGCAGGTGGCCTTTGGCGCAGCGATGGTACAACAGAAGGAACCTATAAAATTAAATCTTTTGAGGGGCAACAGACTTTGAATTGGGCTGGTCCACGGATCTGGAGAGTCGGTGACTATGGGTTGTTTGCTGCTAACGATGGCGTGAATGGAAGCGAACTCTGGAGAAGCGATGGTACAGCGGAAGGTACTGTGATGGTGAAGGATATGAATCCGGGAAGCGAAGGCTATCCACCGCAAAATATGGTGGTGATGAATGATCGTCTCTACTACAAGGGAGATGATGGGGTAAATGGTATTGAATTGCACAGCTCGGATGGTACAGCCGCTGGCACCTTTATGGTTGCTGAGTTGAATCCAGGCAGTCAATCAGGCTTTTGGTTGCCTTCTTTAATTACTACGGACGGTGAGTTACTTTACATTAGTGGCGGTCCTTCTTTCGACAAGGAGCTGTGGATTTCGAATGGTACACAGGCAGGGACCTTTGAGCTTGATTTGGACCCTGATGGAAATGCAGAGACTGCCCCAATACATTTTTATAATTATGGCGAGCAGCTTTTCTTAAGAGCGAAAGTGGATGGCCTCGGCTACGAGCCATTTCTTGTAACAGTGGATGCTCCTGAGCCGGTAGATGAAGATAATGATGGTTATACCAATGACGTAGATTGTGATGATGGGGATCCGAACGTGTTTCCCAATAACACTGAGGTGCCTTACAATGGTCTGGATGATGATTGTGATCCCTCAACTGCCGATGACGATCTGGACGGTGATGGCTTTGGAGTAGCAGAAGACTGCGATGACAATGACCCAACAGTTACAGCTGCAGTGCCAGAGATTCCCTATAATGGGACTGATGATGATTGCGATCCGAGCACTCCGGATGATGACTTGGATCAAGATGGTTTTGCCCTGGCAGTTGACTGTGATGACGAAAATCCTGAGATCAATCCGAACATGGCAGAAGTGCCTTATAATGGAATCGACGAAGACTGCGACCCTATTACTCCTGATGATGATCTAGATGAAGATGGTTTTGTTCTTGAAGAGGACTGCGATGATGAAGATGCAGCCATTAATCCGGATGCGATTGAGATTGCGAACAATGGCATCGACGAGGATTGCGATGGAGATGATTTGCAGACTGCTACGCATTCCATCTTAGGTGTAGATCTCACCATGTTTCCAATTCCGGCCTCTGATAGGCTTTATCTGCAGGGTCTCGGATCACTCCAGTTGCAGTATCAGATTTCTGATTTGTCTGGCCGAGTTGTGATGAGTGGGCAGGCTCCTTCTGAGATTGCTTTAGTTTCGTTGCTACCTGGGGTTTATCTTTTGCAGCTTCATACGGAGGATGGTTTGCAATCTGTTGTTCAGCGGGTGGTGGTTTACTAGTTTTTGTGGCTGTGCCTTGTTTGCTTCGTGGCTTCGTGGATCGATGAACTGAGCTGTGTGATGGTGCTTGTTAGCTCCGTCGCTTCGTGGGTCGATGTACTGAGTTGTGTACTGCTGCTTGTTTGCTCCGTAGCTGAGTCGAGACGAGACATCTCGCTCCGTTGTGTCTCACTCCGTTGTGTCTCGCTCTGTAGTGTCTTGCTCCGCGGTATTGTGTGCTATTTGGTGCAGTGGAGCGGGGTAGGGTGGTGAAGAATAGCCGGGGGTGAAGCGGAACGAAGTGCGCTGATGCCGTGGCGAAAGCCAGCCAATAGTGGCTCCGACGTAGGAGGAGACAGTAGTGGCTGAGCTGAAGCAGGCAGCAGGGTGCTGAGTATTAGCGGAACACCCGTAGACAGCTGCCACGTATGTAAAATGTAGCGCTCCAGAAATCAAGAAGTCCAGGCACTAATATGAGGATAATACTATGTATATTAGAATCAGTCATCAACCGAAAATGAGAGCTAGTGAGCCAACCCAGGTCCAGATGAGCCTCTTGGGATACGGATATCCTCGACCAGGTCTCGAATCTCCTGTGGGGGAGCGGCAGTGAACCTGCTGACGAGCAAGGATACTGCGAGATTGATCAGCATACCTATGACACCAATTCCCTCTGGCTTTATGCCAAACCAATAGCCTTCCGGTGTTCCCGGTCCGCCGAGTTGTGGTTTGAAGTACCAAATGTAGGCGGCGGTAAATAGGATGCCGACGATCATTCCAGCGATGGCTCCTTCCTTATTCATTCGTTTATCGAAGATGCCAAGTATGATGGCGGGGAAGAAAGAAGAGGCTGCGAGACCAAAAGCAAGTGCTACAACCTGGGCTACGAATCCGGGAGGATTTAGCCCTGCCAGACCGGCACCCACTACTGCAACGGCAATGGCGATTCTTGCTGCCAGAAGTTCCCCTTTTTCGGAGATATCGGGCATGAGGTTCTTTTTTAAGAGATCATGCGAAATAGACGTGGCAATGACTAATAGGAGTCCGGCTGCGGTCGATAGGGCGGCGGCTAAGCCTCCTGCAACTACCAAGGCGATGACCCAGGCAGGTAAGTTTGCAATTTCGGGGTTGGCCAGGACCATTATGTCACGATCAATAGTCAATTCATTACGAGTTGGATCAGCTAAGTATTGAATCCGATGGTCGTTGTTCTTATCTTCAAAGCTGATCAGTTTTGAGGCCTCCCACTTGCTAAACCAGGCGGGCATTTCATCGTAAGGTTGATTGCTCACGGTTTCGATAAGGTTGGTTCGGGCGAAGGTGGCAATAGCGGGTGCGGTAGTATATAGAATGGCGATGAACAGTAAAGCATAGCCAGCCGAAATTCTTGCGTCCTTGACTTTGGGTACTGTGAAGAATCGTACAATCACATGCGGTAGACCTGCTGTGCCAAACATGAGAGCCGCAGTGACAAAGAAGACATTGACGCGATCTTCCATACCGGCTGATGTGTATTCGCTAAAGCCCAAATCTACATTGAGCTTGTTGAGTTTGTCTAGTAAATAAGTGCCATCTGACATAGTGCCGCCAAAACCCACTTGGGGAATTGGGTTTCCCACCATTTGCAGCGAGATAAAAATTGCTGGCACGGTAAAGGCAAAGATCAGCACGCAGTACTGGGCTACCTGGGTATAGGTGATGCCTTTCATTCCTCCTAGTACGGCGTAGAAGAAGACGATGGCGATACCAATGAAAATACCAGTAGCAAATTCCACTTCGAGGAATCTTGCGAAGGCAACACCTACGCCTTTCATTTGGCCAACCACATAGGTGAAGGAAACCAACAAGGCGCAGAGTAGAGCCACCAGTCTGGCAGTTTTAGAATAGTAGCGTTCTCCGATAAAATCGGGCACAGTGAATTTGCCAAATTTCCTCAAATAGGGCGCCAGTAGCAAAGCCAGTAAGACGTAACCACCGGTCCAGCCCATGAGGTACTGGGCTCCTCCATATCCCATGAAGGATATCAGACCTGCCATCGACAAATAGGAGGCAGCAGACATCCAATCTGCCGCCGTAGCCATTCCGTTGGCCAATGGTGATACCCCGCCTCCGGCCACATAAAACTCTTTGGTTGATCCCGCTCTGGCCCAAATGGCTACGCCAATGTAAATGGCGAAGGTGATTCCTACGATGATAAAAGTCCAGGTTTGCACACTCATGATTTCTCGCTTTGGTCTTGGCTGATTTGCGATTATTTTTCGTCTACGTCGAATTCTTTGTCGAGCTTATTCATTAGGTGGACATAGATAAAGATCAATAGAACAAAGACGTAAATTGCTCCTTGTTGCGCAAACCAAAAGCCCAAAGGAAAGCCGCCCATTTTTATGGAGTTCAATGGCTCAGCAAAGAGTATTCCGCAGCCATAGGAGACCAGAAACCAGATGCTGAGAAGAATCGTGAGGTATCTCAAGTTCTTTTTCCAATATTCTTGTGCTTTTTGTTTGCTCATCCTTCGGCTATTTGGTAGTTGCTCTTCGATTGTGTAAAGACTAAAGTAGGGATTTCTTAGCTTTCTTCCTCCAGGGTGCATCAATCTGCCAATCCCCGGCCATGATACAGCCGTAGGGTATAATGCTATCCACCACATTACCCAAGCCAAACTCTTTCATTTGTGCTTGAACCTGAGTGGCGCTTTTATAAGCAGAAGGAAGTTCCGAAATATCAATATGTCCGGAGAAGAAGCGCACATCCAGTCCATTGGTTTCTTCAGCAAAGATTTCCTCAACCGTTTTACCTGCCTTGTTTCTCTTGTGCTTAGAGCGACTGATGTTTCGCCCTGCGCCGTGCGGAGCAAAACCGAGATTTGTTGAGGTCGTTTCGCCTTTCACAATCAAAACGGGCTCACTCATATTCAATGGAATCAAGCGTAATCCATCTTTGGAGTCAGGCACAAATTTATCATCCAGTGGAGTAGCCCCTTTTGCATGGTAGAAGAGGTCATCGTCCTTGAACACAAAGTTGTGTTCATTCCAGAAACGTTCAACAGGATCAAGGCCGAGAGAAGCACCTGTCTTTTGGTGCAAAACAGTATGATTCAACTTTGTCCACTCTCTTACCAGTTGTAAGGCATTCCAGTATTGTTTTCCGATCTCTTCCGAATATGGAATCCAAGCGTTTCTCACTAAGGTCTTAGGCGATAGTTGCTTTCTGAAGGCCTCGGCTACTTTCATTCCATGCTTGTAGAGATTAGCCCCAAATCCACGGCTTCCGTGATGAGTCACCATAATGGTTTCACCTGTGGCTTCTGATTGTCCGACATAGAGGAAGTGGTTTCCGTCGCCTTGAGTCCCTAAATGGGTCTTAGCCAGATGCATGCTTCGCTCACTTTTCAAGAAATAATTGTCCAAGAGCTTCTCTTCAAGCTCAGTGGGAAAATCGAAGAGATCATCGCGCCCTCCACCTCCAAAATGTGTGACAGAATGAGCGGCATCCAGGACCTTCTTTGGTTCCACATAGCCGAAAGATGTCATCATGACGGAGCAGCAGATGTCAGCGCTATGCATTGCCGGGTGGATCGCATCTTTGGTCACCACAACCCCGCCGACAGGGATCTGGCCCTTTGCTCCTGTTGGACATGCATCGGGCATTACAGCTCCATCAACAATGGTTGGTGTTTTCATCAATTCGTCCATTGCAGCGAAAACGGCATTCACATTCTCAAGTTCCTCTTCGCTCTCCGCTCTGATATTCTTGTGGTATGGCAGCCCTGGAGAATGAGGGTCGAGATGAACAGGGGCCAGTGTATCTAGCAGCAGCCTCAATTCGGCTCCGCTTATCTCTTTTTCATTGGCCAGTTGCAGTGCTTCGGCAAACCACCTTCCTGGCTTGTATCCCATGGCAATTAGGTCCTTTCCTGTAATCTTCATTGTCAATCGTTTTCTCAAAGGTAGAGTCGTCCTGCGCAATGTTTTTGCGCAGGAGTTCGAACCTTATGCTATTTTTGATTTAGAAGCTCATTGAATGCCCCTTTTATCTGCATTCTGCTTAGCTTAGCGGAATAATAGTGAGCCTGCCACCCTGTAGATTTCTAAGTCTATCGTGTAAGTGGTTGAAAATAATGAATTGTCATGCAAGAACATTTATTGGAGGAAGAGCATTTGATGTTTCAAGATGCTGTACGAGCATTTATTGCCAAGGAAGTGACCCCTTATCATGAGCAATGGGAGAGAGACGGTCAAGTTTCTAGGGAAGTATGGTTGAAGGGAGGAGCACAGGGGATGCTCTGTATGGATTTTCCGGAGGAATATGGTGGACTCGGAGTAAAAGACTTTAGATACAATGCGATCGTATCCCAGGAGTTTTTCAAGGCGGGAGCAAGCGGAGTGGGTTTCTTTCTACACAATGATGTCATGGCTCCGTACTTTTTGGAGTACTTTAATGAGGCACAGAAGAAGAAATACATGTCAAAAATTGCCAGTGGCGAAATGATCACCGCGATTGCCATGACAGAGCCCGGTACGGGAAGCGATTTGGCCAATATCAAGACAACCGCCATCAAAAAGGGAGATCACTATGTTGTGAACGGAGCAAAAACCTTTATCACTAACGGTATAATGAGTGATCTCGTCGTTGTAGCAGTGAAAACCGATCCAGAGCAAAGGCACAAAGGGATTTCTCTCCTGCTTTTGGAGCGCGGAATGAAGGGATTTACGCGTGGCAAAAATCTGGACAAAATCGGAATGAAAGCACAGGATACAGCAGAGTTATTTTTTGAAGATGTGGAGGTGCCTGTTGAAAATTTGCTGGGTGTGGAAGGACAAGGATTCTATTACCTGATGCACAATCTGGCTCAGGAGCGATTGGCTTTGGGAGTAATTGCGATTGGGGCAGTAGAAGGAGCATTAGAGCATACCGTGCAATACTGTAAGGATCGCCAGGCTTTTGGTAGGTCAATCGGTAAATTTCAAAACTCTCGTTTTAAGCTCGCTGAAATGAAGACAGAGGCCACTATTCTTAGGACTTTTGTCGACCAGTGCATTATGGAACTGAATGATGGTAAATTGACCAGCGAGAAAGCTGCTATGGTCAAGTATTGGGCTACGGACATACAGTGTAAAGTAGTTGATCAATGCCTTCAGCTTCATGGAGGATACGGATATATGACCGAATACCCGATTGCAAAATATTATGTTGATGCACGTGTACAAAAGATCTACGGAGGTACCAACGAGATCATGAAGGAAATCATCGGTCGATCAATGGGGTTCTAGCTTACAAGCTTTGGAAGACATTCAGTTGCAATTGATTCATTGAACTTTGGCCTATGAAGCAGGAACAAACATGTCCAAACTGTGGCTTCCAATTACTGGAAGGAGCAAAGTATTGCTCCAACTGCGGCCAGAGGAACAAGAGTCTGAAAGCTTCATTGTTTTCTCTTATGGGAGAATTTTTTGGCAACGCCTTTTCTTGGGATTCCAAAATTGCCCGGACCCTTCCATTGTTGTTTTTTAAGCCTGGTCAGCTGAGTCTTGATTACTTTGAAGGCAAGAGACAACGCTACATTCCGCCCGTTCGACTTTTGATCTTCTCTAGTATTCTGCTTTTCGCGTTTGGGATCTCCCTTCAATTTAATCAGGAGCAAGAGCCATTGGAGACTAGATTGGCGGCCTATGATAAAGAGCAGGAGCATCGGGACAGAATGGAGCGCAAAAAGCTAGAAATTGATAGCTTGCTGGAAAGTACTGAATTGGATACCAGTGTGCGCAGGCAAGTGAGTACAGCCTTTTCGAATATCGAAGCAAATCTTGAACCTGATGATTCAACCAACATTATCTTTGCCTATACCGATCATTTGAATGTTTCGAATAGGGAATACTATACTGCTGACATAGATTCACTTTTGGACAGCATGCCGGTACACGGAATGTTCAAAAGAATGCTCTACGGAAAAGTGATTCGCGTCCATCGTGAGGGTGGCAGCTTTCTGACTTATCTGACCTCTAAAGCATCCTGGATATATTTTCTGTTGATTCCGATCGTTGCCTTGCTTTTAAAGTTGCTCTATATTCGGCGGAGTCGCTGGTATACGGAACATATCATCTTCTCCATTCATCTTCTGTCTTGTTTCGCATTTCTTTTTGTAATTCTAAGAGTAATTGTGCCCGAGCTTCCAGATTGGATTGATATGGTTCTAATTCCTCTGATACTTGCTTATGTGATTGCCGCCATCTGGAAATTTTATGGACAATCCTGGCCAAAGACTCTTTTGAAATCGGTGCTGTTTTGTATCGGCAGTTTGGCTGCAGTGACTATATCGATCATGATTGTTGTTGGTCTGGCTATTGCATTTTTCTAGATCCACTGCACTACGTTTGTACTTGAATGTATCTTGATTTCGTCATAGCTACTTGCCCTTGATTTTCAGGCTTTCAGGCTTGAGAAGAAATTTTCTCCCTTGTTCTTTTACCGGTCACATTAGGATCGCGTTTATATTACCCACCTTCCAAGCCATACCTTGTTATCAGTGAGAGACTTGTAGGGGCTCATCTGATTCTGAAGAATGGCTCTTTCACAATTGGACTCTTAACCACTTTGTTATCTAGTCGAATTCAAACCCGCTTTGGCAGTAAAATTGCACCAAGGCAATTCGAACAAAGCGTATGCGCTTCGGCAAGTAGTCTAATGGTTTTTATTGTAAAACGACCCAAGTGCCCTACGCCCCATCATTAGGACAATCGTAATTTTCATCAGATGAATCTCAATTTGGCTTCCTTGATTGCCTCAAAATCTGTGCTCCGATTTCTGGTCATTGCAACCAGCTCTATTTGGCTATGCTTAATGACTAGCTTAGAGATGAAAGCACAAACTTGTACAGTAAACGCAGGCGTGCCTTTTATCATGTGTCAAGATGAAGGGACCGAATGGACGCTCTTCGGAAACACAAATGATCCTGGAGGGGCGACGGTGCCGATCACCTGGTCAATAGTGAGTCAACCTTCTGGAAGCAATGTTGCTATTAGCTCAACGACGAGTTTGACTACAACGGTGACTAATGTCACCGAACTGGGAGCCTATGTGTTTCAGATAGATGGGGTTTGTCCCGATGGTAGTGGGAGTCCCACTGATCAGGTTTTGTATACACTAGCAGAACCTCTTCCTGACCCCCAGCTAGACCCTTCTTATGCCTTTTGTCATGAAGGCACTATTTCAGTTCCCAATCCTGATCCTACAGTGTCATATGGTTGGTTGGCACTGGAGTTTGATGGTTCTAACGAATACGAGTACGGAGTGAATTTCGATGCGGATGAAAGCAACTACTTCGTGGATGTTAACCGATACTATCCCGGAGGGGAAGGGAAAGTTGTGCTCTTTTCGAGTCGGAATGGATGTGTTCGACGAGACACAGTGGATCTCCTGATCATGAATGATGAAGTCGCTGATGCTGGTGATGACGTTTATATTTGTGGAGATTCCTGGGTGAAGTATCCTTGGGTAGAAGAAGATCTTGATGCAGATGAATATCGCTTCCTTACCAGAGGTGGCACAATGCAATGGAATCAATTGAGCGGCCCTAATGCGGTTAACATCGACTATAGTCCCACATATACTACCTATAATGGCGGTGCCGTGCAATGGACAGGTTTGACTCCAGGAACCTACTCCTTTGAATTAGTCTTCAATTATCCACCACCCTGTAATACAGTTACTAGAGATACCGTCTTCTTTTATGCCAATGCTGGTGTTGCGGATGATTGTCAGGATTTTAATGCCGGTAGAGTCTTTATTGGGGATTGTGATGGAGATCTCGACAACTGGATCATTGACCTAAAAGATTATGGTATCGACCCGGCGCACATACTTCCAGGCGACTCCATCATTTGGAGTATAGAAGGATCGGAATGCTCCTTCCCGGTTCCGGCTGTCAATGAAACAGTCGTAGTCGTTCCCACGGATGGCATATGCGAAGATTGTGAGCTGCATGCCTATTATCAATGCAACTCAGCTCCAGGATGCGGAGATGCAATAGAATTTGAATTCTTCGTCTTCGATGCGGTATATACTTTTCAGGATATTTACGCCTGTTCTGTGGATGGAAACCCAGTTGCTGTAGGTACTAATGCCCCCACGGGTGGATCAAATTACAGCAATTGTAATGGAAACTCTAACTATACTTACACCGAGGTGATCAATTCCTCTCTATTTCCTTCAGGCACCAGACTTAGTGGTCTCCTGGGAACAATTCCCTTTCCAATTGGTACCCACGACTTTGAATACAATCTGACCGCTATGAATAACTACCTGCAGCTTGGTCAATCGGTAGGAACCACTGGTTGTCAGCTCTCCTATCCATTTAGCGTGATTGTGGCAGGAACAGCCACGGCAGCTAATGCGGGGACAGATGCCATTCTGCCATGTACCCAAACTGCCACCACGCTTTCTGGTAGTGACCCTAACTTGCCCACTATTACGGGCTCAACCTCGATGTGGTACTTTGTGGATGGTCCAAACACACCGACGATGAGCGATCCAACACAATTGGATTTCGATGTGTCCAATATGATTCCGGGTGTTTATACATTCAAATACTCCGTGGGGAATGTGGGCTGTGGGTTCTTTGAGGATTATGTATCGATTGTTGTAGCAGATTCCGCTCCAGGAACAATAGATGCTGGCCCCGATCAAAATGTCTGTCATGGCGGGCAAGTTGCACTTGCAGCTTCGATCGTAGGAGATGCTCAAGGCACCTGGTCCAGCAATCCTGCTGGATTGACTTTTGGCGATATTCACGACCCCAATACCTATGTGGAGGGGATGAATCCAGGCACTAGTTACACACTCACCTTCACAGCTGAAAACGGATGTGGAAGCTCCTCGGATTCGGTCATCATAAATGTGAACAACACATTAGGAGGTTTTGCCGATGCAGGGCCGGATATCTGTGTGATAGTGTTCAACTCTGGAATCCAGGCCAACCTGTCTGCCAATACACCACCAGCGGGAGCTACGGGTACCTGGACTGTCATTGATTCCTCACCAACACAAAACAACTATACCTTCTCGGACGTTAATAGCCCAAGTTCTACCTTTTGGGGTGGAGGCGGAAGTAACAACAACTTCTGGCTGGAATGGGCGGTGGAAGTTCCAGGTTGTGACATTCAACGAGACACCGTTCATGTGACTTTTAAGAGTTCTTATAAAAATCCAAGAGATGACCTTCATACTTTTTGTGGGGGAGCAGGCACCTACACACTTGATTACAACCATTTCTGGTACGCGCATTTTCTTTGGGATGAAGAATACGATGGCCCTCCTGGTGTCGAGTTTCTCACTGCTCCTAATGAAGAACCAGCACAGATTTCTTTCGCAGAGCCTGGGGCTTATGTGTTCTACGTGAACAATGGCAATGACGCATGTGGCGAACCTGCTGCAGTGACAGTATATGTATCTGAGGCTGCACCATCTGCCAATGCCGGTGTCGATCAGGTGCTCTGTGATCAGTATAAAATTAATCTCAAAGCTGATACACCTCCAAATGGAGGTTACTGGCTCGCTTCCAGCGAAGCATTGACTAATGCATACGCAAATCTCATTTGGTCCGATGTTACAAATCCTGATGCGACCGTGACCGTACCTTTCGCAGGTGATTGGACCTTCGTCTGGGTAGCATTGCCAGATGTACAATACGGCTCAAATTGTTTAGTGTCTGATACGATGAATGTCACAGTGATTCCCAAAGCCGATGCAGGTCTAGATCAGTACTACTGCGTCACCAGTGAAGTGACCTTGAGGGGAAATATTCCAGGAGAATTCGGACTAGGTTCCTGGGCATTCGTTTCTGGCCCAAGTACACCGACACAAACCGCGATTTCATCAGATGGGGTAACTGCCGTTTTTGACAACTTTGGCACGCCCGGCACCTACACTTTTGAATATACCATAACCAGCCCGGATTGTCCCCCCAGCAGCGATCTTGTAGATGTTATTTTTGAAGACCCGATGCCTGATCTCGGTGCCGACTATGTCCTTTGCAACGACTCCTTGCTCATTACTGGTCCTGCAATAAATCCTGGAGAAAGTATTGAATGGTCGATCTTATCCGGTTCCGGATCTGTGATTGGTAGCAATACGGAACAAACATTTGAGATAGCCTCTTTGGTCAATGGAGAAATCTTAACCTTGGAAGTAGCTGTGACAACTCCTTCTGGATGTACGGGACGGGATACTCTGGCTGTCTCTGTAGAGTACGTTGATCCGCTCAGTATGGCAGAGACCTCTATTACCGCTTGCGGCATAGCAGATGGTACCATTGAGTTTAGCGGTTTGGAGCCCGGAGCCAGCTATACCTTGAACTACTTGCTGGATGGTACAGCTGAAGGTCCTATCAATGTGATTGCCGATATGTTTGGCCGCTATACCTTGACAAATTTGGGGCAAGGGACCTACAGCGAAATCGTCTTCACTAATAATGCTGGTTGTGATTCCGAAACGCTGGGGCCTTTGATATTGACGGAGCCTTGTGCCCAGGATTTGGGCGACTATGTTTGGTATGATCTGGATGAAGACGGTCAACAAGAATCAGGAGAGAATGGTGTGGCGAATGTCATCGTTAACCTCTATGAGGACAATGATCAGAACGGTGTGCCGGATGGGCCCGCCATCAATACGACGACTACGAATGCCGGTGGCTATTATTTGTTCCCCAACCTGCCAAGCGGAGCATACATCGTGGGCTTTGACATTAGCCCGGTTCCGGGACCATATGGATTTACAGCAACAGATTTGGGTCCAGATACAAGTGATAGCGATGCCAACTCAGCAGGACTAACTGGTACGATCATTCTAGCAGATGGGATAGACAACATGACCGTCGATGCTGGGATAAACGAACAATGTCCAAACAATGATTGTGTGTTGATTCGGGCAGTGAAAAACTAAAGACAAGTTGAGTTTACGATTCAAGCATGGCAGTGACTTCGATCTCAATCAGCATTCTCTCGTCGTAGAGATTTGCCGAGATCATTGTCGCTGCCGGTTTGACCTCGCCCAGGTACTTTTTTAGTATCGGCCAGCTCTGCTCAAACAAACTCGCATCGGGAACGATGTACAAGACTCTCACAATATCTGTGAGTCTCGCGCCTGCCTTCTCCAAGGCCGATTCAATGTTGAGCAGGCACTGCTCTGTCTGCGTAGCCATGTCTGCTGAAATAGTCATAGTGCCGTAGTCGAATCCGGTCGTTCCGGAAAGGAACACCATGTTACCTTGTACAACGGCACGGGAATAACCAATCTTCTCTTCAAATTCAGAGCCAGAGGATATAAGTTTTCGAGACATTTTTTGCTTATGTTAATCTCTCAATAATTTGACTACATGTATCATCGGAAGCACATTACTAATCGTCTCCCAATTGTCTCCGTCATCAGCACTCGCAAAGACATTTCCCGTAGTCGTTCCAAAGACCAGTGTACTGTCTAATCGATCGAGGGCATGGCGGTAAACTATATCGTAGCAATCTTGCTGAGGCAATCCTTTGCGCAAAGCTGTCCATGACTTTCCTCCATCTTCGGTTCTTGCCACACAAAGCGCAAGATCCAACGCAATTCTCTTTTCATCACTAACGCCGGGTACTACCCAAGCTCGATCTGCATTCTCGTGGTCGACAGCGATGGCAAATCCGAAATCAGCGATTCGATCGCTACTACGCACATCTTGCCAATGCGCCGAAGCATCTCTGCTAAGCCAAACTCCACCGTGATTCTGTTGCCAGAGCGTATCGGGATGCCCTTGCACCAATTTTAGCAAATGAGGATCATGCCCCACCTCGGCAGTGGGATTTGGTAAGAAATCCGACTTCATGCCTTCATTTCGAACCGTCCAGGTGACACCTGCATCATGGCTTTCATAGACTCCAGCACAGCTAATTCCAATATAGAGGTGATCTGCATTTCGCGGATCAACCTCGATAGAATGAATCGCCGGATTGTCAAAACCTCCTCCAAACCAGTGTTTAGGTCGATCTGGATTTTGCCACAGATGCTCACATAATTGCCAACTTTGCCCATTATCAGTGCTTTCAAATAGCCCGCCCGGTTCGGTTCCTATTAAGAGCTTGTTTCCCGCCCGCTGCATGCACCACATCAAATTTAGCTTGGCAGGCACCGCCTCTTTTATCTCATAACCCTCCGGATATACTGGCGCTGTTCCGTCCATCCAGGTCTTTCCCCGATCATCAGAATAGTGTAGCTTTTCCCCCCAATGCCCATGGCTCAAGCCGGCCCACCAACGACCTGTCAGTTCATCGGAGAAAAACATGGTCACCGGAATTGCTCTAAAATGATCACTTACCAATTGCCAACCACTTTCATTCCGATCGTAGATGATCAAGCCTTTTCTTGTCCCAAGTACTAACTTCATAAGACTCCCTTTTGTGATTTTATTCCTTTGGGTTTTAGCCGCCACTCAATGCCTGAATAATGAAGACTACGTCATTCGCCTCCAGGCGGTCGCTGAGCTTCAACCTGTCTTCGATCATGTCTTCGCCGATGAAAATGTTAACATGCTTGCGAACAGCCCCTTGATCATCAACAATGTAGGCAGCAATGCCAGGAAAGATATGGTCAATCTCCTTCATGAGTTCCGCCACAGTTGTGGCTTCTGTTCGTCTTTCTTCGAGATCTGGAAAGAAGCGTCTTAAGGCTGGAGTAAACCGGACTATTGCCATGATTGATAGATGATTTAGAGTATTGAAAATAGCACAATTAGGCCAAAGTCAATAATAGACAAAGACGACATCCTGTTGAAATGTGACAAATTTCAGCTTTGCCTGAGACTGCCAGGGTAGAAAACTCATTAAGCCGTTTTCAAATAGAGACAGCTAATGCAACCATCAGCATCGCCTGAAAACGATGGTTTTGGCAATCAAATTGCCATCAATTGAGTGTGACCGCTATGCCAGTGCAAGCTATCTCTGCTTTTGAATTGTAGCTCAGGTAGTTGTCTATTGCACTTTGGAAATATTTTATGTCACTGTTTCAATTGCTTGCTCAAATTGTCTAAAAATGACTGCAAATCAACCTACAAGTTGGCTTGGCTTACGACTGTCGATGCCAATATTTATTTTCTGCCTTTTGTTCAATTCGCTCGAGTCCAGGGCACAGACCTGTACGGTAAATGCAGGAGTGCCCTACATTATGTGTCAAGACGCCGGCACCGAATGGACGCTGTACGGAAATAGCAACGATCCGGGAGGTAGTACGGTACCTGTTACCTGGTCCGTATTATCTCAGCCCAGTGGGAGTAATGTGGCTTTTGATACGCCTAATGATGTAACCACGCTTGTCACAAATGTTACTGTCCTGGGCGACTATGTCTTTCAAATAGAAGGCGTCTGTCCGGATGGAAGCGGAAACCCGGTCGATCAGGTCCTCTACAAACTTGTAGAACCACTTCCTGATCCAGGTTTGGCTCCTTCGTATGAATTTTGTGGGCAAGGCAGCATTTCGATACCTAGTCCAGATCCCACTGTTTCTTACGGCTGGCTGGCATATGATTTCGATTCTTCCAATGAATACGAAAATGGGGTAAACTTCGATCCTGATGGCTCTGACCTACATGTTGATGTAAGTCGCTACTACCCGGGAGGGGAAGGAAAGGTCGTGCTTTTCTCCAGCAGAGATGGCTGTGTTCGTCAGGATACGGTTGATCTTCTGGTCATGAATGATGAAATTGCAGACGCTGGTGATGATGTCTACATCTGTGGGGATACATGGGTAAAACACCCCTGGGTTGAAGAGGATTTGGACGCAGACGAGTACCGCTTTTTGGTAAAGGGAGGCTCCTTGGAATGGACTCAAATCAGCGGTCCTGCTCCTGCCACAATTATTTATAATTCTACCTATGATACCTACCATGATGGATTTGTTACCTTCACAGATCTGTCTCCTGGTACTTATGAATTTGAATTGACATTCACCTATCCCGCACCTTGTAATCTCGTTACTACAGATCGGTTTTTTATTTATGCTAATGCCGGTACCGCAGATGATTGCCAGGATTTTAACAGAGGTCGGGTCTTCATTGGAGATTGTGATGGGGATTTGGATAAGTGGATCATAGAC
>JAHDDV010000058.1:0-10862 GCA_020629205.1 Chitinophagales bacterium
AAGCAGCGATGGGTGCCTGCATTGGAACGGAGAGCGGGTAGGAAGTAGCGCGACTGCTATGCAGCTGAGCTCCTAAAAAATAAGTAATCGCCTTCGTGAAAATGAGCCTTTATCTCAACTATTTTGATTCTTGTTTGAAAGGACTTCTTGGTACCCATTCTTCTGTACTGAGACGTTGAAAGATGGCGGGTAGTGCCCAGTTGGTAATGTGGCTTTTGTGACGGATGAACAGATAATTCTGCTCTGCAACCGCTCCGATTGTGCTTTTGATTTCCATGGCTGTTCTTCCAAGAATCAGTTTGCGGCAGTTCATATTGATGGCGACCTCTACGAGATCGTATAATACATTTTGATAGAGATAATGCTCGCGATTGAATGATTGCTCGTAGCCCATTAGATGGGCTTCCATAAGACCGTCGTAAAAGAAGTAGGAAATGAAGGCGACCAGTTGGCCCTCTACATAATAGGCCTTGATCTGAAATTGATCAGCCATCTGCTCCTTAAGATTAGGGAAATAATCTGTGGGGGTTTGTTGCATGTGAAAATCTGCCTTGTCGAAGACTGCATTGTACATGCGGTTGAGTTCTGGGGTGAGCTCTCGGATTTCCTGAGCGCTTAGTAGTTTGGTTTCCAGAAGGCGGCCGCCTTTGCGGGCACGCTTGGCTCGAACGCGATACTTGGAGGACATTGCGGCAAGATAGTCAGCATAAGCCTTCCATTCTTCTCGGATGTCCATCACCATGTTTGGTTGAGCGAAGACTTCTTTATAATTGTATCGCAGCAAGGTTTTGGGGCCGGCAATTTGTTTTTCGTTAAAGTCCTTGGCCGCGGCGAAGGGAGCAGAAGTGAAATTTTGGAGCGTCTTGGTAACCTCGTTCAGCAAGTGAAAGCTGATCGATTGATCGAGGCAGGGATTGAAGTGGAAACCGTGGTCTCCGGTAATAAAGGGATTGCCGCAGAGCAAAAGTGAATAGCCCTGCTTATTGAGGGTGGTCTTTACCCAGTTTTTGATAGAATGGCTGACCTTATCCCAAGTGGCGAGATCCTTTTCTTGTGCTTCAATCTTGAAGGAGTCGTCCATTTTGATGAGATGGAACACCATCACGCCTTCCAATTGCTTGTCTCGTCTGACGCAAGCGTAGAAAGTTCTCAGATCCTGCTGATCAGATATATCGAAAGCCTTCATGTAAGGCAATTGCAGGAAGGGTTTGCTATCTGGTACAAAATCAGCCCATTCTGCTTTGGGAATATTGTCAAATTGTTTAAAAATTTGTACTTCGAAAGCGTCGAGTGTCTCTTTGCTAGGCTTTTGAGGACTGCTTTTCGGGCAATTTAGGTCAGGTAGTGCAATTTCCATTAATTGGCTTTTCCTTTGTTACTTAAGGGTTAACGATTTACTTGTCTTGAGGTTCCAGACTTTCCTGTAATTTCTGTATTAAAAAACTGTATTTTTGCAGCCCATGGAGAATATTCGAAATTTTTGCATAATAGCACATATTGACCACGGTAAAAGTACATTGGCAGATCGTCTTTTGCAACAGACCAATGCGGTCTCGGATCGCGAGCTGCAGGACCAGACTTTGGACGATATGGATCTGGAAAGAGAACGTGGTATCACAATCAAGAGCCATGCCATCCAGATGAACCCGAAGATCGAGGGCAAGGAGTATATTTTCAACCTAATCGATACGCCGGGGCACGTTGATTTCTCCTACGAAGTATCGCGATCTATTGCTGCCTGTGAGGGAGTGCTACTCTTGGTAGATGCTACGCAGGGCATTCAAGCTCAGACTATTTCCAATTTGTATCTGGCACTCGAAAATGACCTGGAAGTGATTCCGGTGGTCAATAAGGTGGATATGCCCAACGCCGATATCGAGGACGTGCAGGATCAGATAATTGATTTGATCGGTTGTGAGCGAGAGGAGATTCTGAGTGCTAGTGGAAAGACTGGTGAGGGTGTTCCAGAGATCTTGAAGGCTATTGTGGAGCGAATTCCGGCTCCGAGTAATTCTGGTGGGACTAAGTTGAAAGCATTGATTTTTGATTCGGTCTATAACTCCTATCGTGGGGTGGTGGCTTATGTCCGTATCATGGAGGGCTCTTTGAAAAAGTCTGACAAGATTCGCTTCATGGCAACCGGCAATGATTATGATGCGAATGAAGTAGGAATACTTAAAATGGATTATGAGCCCCGAGCAAACATTGGTGCCGGGGATGTGGGATATATCGTAACTGGAATCAAAGACTCTAAGGAAATCAAAGTAGGGGATACCATCACACTGGCAACAGATCCTTGTGAGCAGAGAATCGATGGTTTTGAGGATGTGAAGCCAATGGTATTTGCTGGTTTATATCCCATCGATACAGATGAGTATGAAGATCTTCGTGAGTCGCTGGAAAAGTTGCAGCTCAATGATGCTTCTTTGACCTTTGAACCGGAGACCTCCTTGGCTTTGGGCTTTGGATTCCGATGTGGATTCCTGGGACTATTGCACCTCGAAATTGTACAGGAACGGCTGGAACGAGAATTTGACATGGCCGTGATTACTACGGTGCCAAACGTTTCTTACTATGCTTATACGACAAGAGGGGAGAAGATTCTGGTGAACAATCCTTCGGATCTTCCTCAGGGGACTTCACTTGACTACGTGGAGGAGCCATTAATTACTGCCCAGATCATCACCAAGCCGGACTATATTGGTCCGATCATGAATCTGTGCATCGAGAAGCGTGGCAGGATGACTGGCCAAAACTATCTGACACCCGAGCGGGTGGAGATGTCTTTTGAGCTTCCGCTTGCCGAAATTGTGTTTGACTTCTATGATCGCCTGAAATCCATCTCACGTGGATATGCCTCATTTGATTATCAATTGGGTGGATACAATCGGGGAGATTTGGTTAAGCTCGATATACTCTTGAATGGCGAGAAGGTGGATGCTCTGTCTTCCTTGATCCATAGAAGTAAGGCTTATGAGTTTGGGAAAAAGCTTTGCGCCAAGCTAAAGGAACTGGTACCGAGACAGCAATTTGTGATAGCCATCCAGGCAGCCATTGGTGCTAAGATCATTGCCAGAGAGACCATCAGTGCGATGCGTAAGGATGTAACAGCAAAGTGTTACGGTGGTGATATCACCCGTAAGCGTAAGCTACTCGAAAAGCAAAAGAAAGGAAAGAAAAAGATGCGTCAAGTGGGAAGAGTAGAAGTACCACAGCAAGCATTTATGGCGGTTCTAAAGTTGAACGACTAAGCAAAATATCAATGGCGAAGACAGCAGGCTTTGAGGATAAACTGCTTAGCGGCAGGAAGCTATCCAAACTGATGAAGGAGGAGATCAAGGTGATGGTTGATCAATTGATTGAGGATGGTAAGGACCGGCCCCATTTGGCAGCTATTCTGGTGGGTGACGACGGAGCAAGCGAAACCTATGTAAACCACAAAGTGAAGATGTGCGCTGATGTAGGTTTTGAGTCGACTTTGGTTCGCCTACCAGCCGAATGTTCTGAAGCAGAATTATTGGAGCGCATCGATGAGTTGAATAGGGACGAGACCGTAGATGGCTTCATTGTACAGCTACCACTGCCCAAACATATTGATGTTGAGAAAGTAACTCAGGCCATTGATCATCGCAAAGATGTGGATGGATTCCATCCTGTGAATATCGGACGGATGACTCAAGGGATGCCGGCTTATCTGCCAGCGACTCCCTTTGGCATCGTGCAGATGCTCGATCGATACAATGTAGAGACCTCCGGAAAGGAATGTGTCGTACTTGGCCGTAGCAATATCGTGGGTACGCCAATGGCCGTTCTACTGTCGAGAAGTCGCAAAGTGGGCAACTGCACCGTAACACTTTGTCATAGCCGTACCAAAGATGTGGAGGCCCATATCCGTCGGGCAGATATTCTGGTGGTGGCGCTTGGGCTGCCAGAGTTTGTACGAGGAGATATGGTAAAAGAAGGAGTCGTAGTGGTCGATGTGGGGATCACGCGCATCAAAGATCCATCGAAGAAGTCCGGATTCCGATTGTTGGGAGATGTACACTTTCAGGAAGTAGCGCCTAAAGCGAGTATGATCACGCCGGTGCCTGGAGGCGTAGGGCCGATGACAGTGGTTTCCCTCTTGATGAATACCCTAAAGGCCTCGCAGAAGGAGATCTATCAATAGTGCAGTGCCAGCCAAATGCATGGCGGTGAGCTGGAAGTCTTATTTACTCGATGCCGTTGATTGGCCGGTATATGCACGTAGTCGCCTTTGCGCATCAGGGTTGTAGGCCCATTCTCAAATACCAATTCGGCTTCTCCCTCAATAACTATTACCCACTCTTCGGTAGGTTGATCATACCAACAGTCAGAGCACTGCCCGGTCGACACGATGCGCTCTAATTTCATAGAGCCTTTTTCGACCAAGGAGTCAAAGACCTCTTTATCGGCTGGGATTTGCTTCGGAAGATCGTAAATATTGCATTTCATGGCGGAGATTTAAGGAAGGTATTGAGCCGAAACAGTCTATGCCTTAAATTTAAAGCAAATTTTGTTCCTAAATCTACCCATGCCTAGGCAAAGCATCATACTATTGTTATTCTGTCTGTCGCAAATGGCGCTGGCACAGGAAGACCTCGATGTCTTTGCTTCAGTTGACCTGCCATACATAGCTTATTTTCCTGGTGGGCACTTAGGTTTTGCAGAGGAAGCTGCTGCTCGTCTGGTCTATCCTAAAGCGGCACTGGAAGTGGGACTCGAAGGGCGTGTATTGCTGGAGTTGGAGATTTCAGTGGAGGGAAAGATTGATAGTATTCACATACGGCAGTCACTTAGTCCCGAGTGTGATGAGGAAGCGATCCGCTGTGTCAAGGGGTTTCAGGATCAAGTGATATTCGAGCCGGGCAAGATCGATGGAGCCGCCCAGCCCATGTCCTGGTATTTTACCCTCGTTTTCAATCATCGCTCCAAGATAGTCAAAGCAGAACCATCAGTGCAGCCAGTCTACAATTATGCCCTATTCAATAAGGCCACCCGATTGTATGAAGCAAAGCGATACCGACGTGCGTATAAGTATTTTGATCGCTATGTGCATGCCTTCCCTGAAGATGAAGATGGCTATCTCTATCGGGGCAAGGCAGCAGAAAAGCTTGAGCAGGGGCGGGGCTGCTCAGATTTCCGCATGGCCAGTGCCCTGGGGAGTTCAGAAGCTGGCCAGTTGGCCCAGAGATGTGAATAGATTAGCTAGCGCCGAAAATTGATTACATTTGAAGCCACAAAAAGCCAAGCAAATGAGAAGAAAATTCGATAGCGTACCTTTTGGATTGGTCCTCGGCCTGCTCTTGCCGCTGACTATTGTGATGGTTTATTTTTTTGTCTCTGCAACCGAAGGTCAGTCCTTGGGCAATTTCATAGAACGATCAGAGTCAGCAGGTGTTCTGGAAAAGATGATCAGCCTCGGTTGTGTGCTGAACCTCATTTTGGTCTATATCTTTAGTGCACTATACCGCTATCATAGCATGAGGGGCGGATTGGTTGCAACCATGATATATGTCTTTGTTGTCCTCTTCCTAAAATTCTTTTAGTGAAGTACTATCTGATTGCCGGAGAGGCATCGGGCGATCTACACGGCGCCAATCTTATCAAGGAGATAAAAGTACTCGACAACGAAGCCCAGTTTAGATGCTGGGGAGGAGATAAGATGGCCGCAGCTTCAGAGAGCGAACTGGTGATGCATTACAAAGACATTGCCTTCATGGGCTTTGTAGAAGTGGCCAAAAACCTTCGTCTGATCTTCAAGGCCCTAAACCACTGCAAGCAAGACTTGCAAGATTTCCAGCCGGATCGTCTCGTACTCATTGATTATCCCGGATTCAATCTCCGTATTGCAGACTACGCCAAATCCGTTGGTTTCAAAGTTAGCTACTATATATCTCCGCAGGTCTGGGCATGGCGCTCCTCCAGAGTTAAGAAGATCAAGAAAGTGGTGGATCAAATGCTGGTCATATTACCCTTCGAGAAAGCCTTTTACGCCGATTGGGGAATGGAAGTAGACTATGTGGGGCATCCTCTATTAGATGCGATCTCACAAGAAGAAAGGCAGGAGCCATCCCTTGCCACTCGACCTAAAGTCGCTCTGCTTCCAGGCAGTCGCAAACAAGAAATACGTCGCATGCTTCCGCTGATGTTACAAGCAGCCGAGGCCTTTCCCGATTATGATTTTGTCATCGCCGGAGCACCTTCACAAGAGCCGTCCTTCTATCATCAATTGATGGGAAGTCACGAGGTGGAATTGGTCTTCAATCAAACCTACAAGATACTGCAAGCGTGTAAAGCGGCTTTGGTCACGAGTGGTACTGCTACCCTTGAAGCCGGATTGTTTGCACTTCCCCAAGTGGTCTGCTACAAAGGCAACATGCTAAGCTATTACATCGGCCGGATGTTGGTCAATGTGCCCTATATCTCTTTGGTCAATCTTATTCTGGACAAGCCGGCTGTCCCGGAATTGATTCAGGCAGACTTCAACCTTCATCGTCTTTGCAAGGAGTTGAAAGCTATTCTGGACAATCCCAGCCAACAGTTGAAGGACTATGCTGATTTGCATCATCGATTAGGAGCTGGCAAAGCCTCTCAAAAGGCTGCAGCTCTTATTGTACAGGCTTAGTCTCTTGACTTTCCCGCCACTCATGAGGTGGGATAGGATTTACCTCTGCCCAAAGTCCTTTCCTACGCTGCTTGGCATAATCTTGCAGATCGGTATACTCCTGGTCATTGGAATACTTTGCAAAATGCCAGGCATAACCGGCACGCACCATCTCCTTATTTACATTCGTGCCATTGGGCAAATAGATCTCTCCAATCATCCGATTGTATCGATCTTGCTCATCAGATACCTTGACCGCTACTTCCTTATTGCGACAGAGCTTGGAAAGGTGCTTCCAGGCCTCTTCTGAGAATGGCTGCCCATTTTCCGGCGCATCGATATGCTGCAATCGAATCACCGTAAAGTCATCCTCGCCTTTGAGCAAGACCACCGAATCCCCGTCTTTAATCTTCACAACCTTGCCTTCTATCGAGCTTACCTCCGGCCCCCATCGCTCCCGAGGGTCGACCGGCACGTTTCTGTTGTCATACCTCGGTACCATAGATCTTAGCAGAAAGAAAATGCCGACAATGAGCAGCAATCCTAGCAGAGTGGGAACATAGCTTTTCATAGCTATTTGTACAGATGCTTTCCACCCGTCCAGCCTTTCTCAGACAGATATTGCTCACCGGATTCTACTGCCCCGTCTTCGATCTGTGTTCCCATCGAATCATTCCATCGATTCAAATAGCCAAACAAGGCAATTACGCCGAGCATCTCTACAATCTCGCCATCATCCCAATGCTTTCGAAGCTCCTCAGCAATGGCATCATCCACGCCGTTTGGAATCGTCGAACTAGCAAGTGCAAAATCCAAAGCAGCTCGCTCTGCATCTGAGAATGCCTCATGCGTTTTGTAATCCCAAATATTTGCCAACTGCGCATCCTCTGCTCCATAACGTTCCGCCGCGCGTATCGCATGAGCCTGACAATATCGACATCCTGTCGCATTGCTACTGATATAAGCCATCATTCGCTTCAGCGCACTAGTCACTCTTCCTTTGTTCTCCATCACAGCCTTGTTCATTTCTATAAAGGCATAGGCTATCCGCGGACGATGATGCATAGTCTGAATACTGTTGGGACAAAAGCCCAATGTCTCATTGTAAAATTTTATCAGCTCCTGCAGCTGTGGATCTCCCTCCGGAGACTTAGGGCTAACTAGTGGTGTTTTCATATAGTTATTGGTTTTTAGTGTCTTGAGTTTTGCGTTTTGAGTTGTTTGTGTAAGAGCATTAGATAGAAAGTTCGTGAACTTTCTCTACGACCAAGGCCATCTTTCATCATCAGTCATCAATGTCTTTCCAAGTATCAATATAGTGATCAAGAAACTCTTCCAGATTCGGTTTGGGGACCAATCCATTGAATCGCTCCACCATCTTATCATCATTGATGATGACTAGCGTGGGCACACTCTTAATTTGAAAATATTGAGAAAGTTTGGGATTGTAATTGGTGCAGACCTTCGCAACGATTGCGCGACCCTCATAATCGCGGGCTAGCTCATCGATCACCGGGCCCATAATATTGCAGGGATTACATCCATGACCCCAAAAGTCGATGAGCACTGGTTTGCCCACTCCACCGACATGTTCATTAAAATTGCTGTCGCCGAGTTCCAGTGCAACAACCTTAGGTTTCTTCTTCCAAAACATGGCTTTTTTTGACAGCAAAAATAGCTTTTTTTTAGGAGCCGAGCGGCATTGGGCCGTCGCAGCGACCAACCCGTGCTCCGCTAATACTCAGCACTCAGCTAGCTGTTCATGCTGGAGCCAGCGTGTCTCGCCGCTGCGCTCTGAGCCACGCCGGCTCTAGCATTCACCACGCTATCTGAGCACTTCGTTCCGCTGCGCCCGCGGCTAGTTTTCACCGTCTTTCGATCGCGCAAAAAAGTTCTGAACTGCATGTAGGATAGACAGGCTCTTCGGTGATCTAGCCGTCAAATGAGGGGCTTTGTTAAAATAATTCCTGCCGTAATGTGAAATTGTTGCATTCTTGCAAAATTTCATTTAGTTTGTCGTCACAAGCAATCAGGAAAGCTTTTTGCATGATTGCTAACTAAACACACCTGTCTAATTTGTGGTGACTCTCCTTAACCACATCCACTTTCAGCGACGCCCGGCTGAAATGAATTTCTTCTGCGAACTGATGATTGAGCCAATCGCTCCTGACACTACACGCCCAAATAATCTTTAGGGAACACAGATTCTCTGTGTGCCAGTTCCCGTGCCTCTGTGCCATGACTGGTAGGCAGAACATTAACGACTGCATGGAATACTATCCATAACAGGATAGATTTATTCACACAAAATAGTTAGTATGATGTTCTCAATAACCAATCTTCGCCCTAACCAGGCGAAACCGACCCACCAAGACATCAGATTATTATGGATTAGATTTGTATTTAAAATTTGTCTACTAATAATTCCGATTGCTCTGCTGTCAACAAAGGCAGCCACACAAGACATGTGTACAGATGCCTGCGATACTCCAGTGCCCTGCTACAATGTTGATTTGTCCGCGGCTTCTGATGCCTATCAGTTTGCTTATATTTCCGGAAATGGAAGTTGCTGCGACAACATACCAGTAAATCAAAACTGCGTTGAAATTAAAGTACAGCTCGCATCTGGAGCGGAAGGTATACAAGTATCCTTCGATGAAGGTCCTAACCAGTGTTCTATCAATATCTATGACGGAGCGCTGGGCTGTCCTAGCCCTGCAGCCATAGATGCAGCACCTTCGGTTTGTGATCCACTTTGCCCGGTTTTGGAGGATGGGATCGCGACTATCTTGCTTTGTAAACCAGGAAACTTCAATGAAATCGGATTTGGCTTTACCGGCATTGCCGCTCCGGGAATTGTTCCTTCACCCATCATTTCAGAAGACTGCGTGGTTGACATGACTGCCGTCAATATTAATGATCCTATTTGGTCTTCTCCGGATGATCCGAGCTTAGCACATCTTTCAAACTGCGCTTCACCCGGTGACACCTGCGGTGAAACAGTGACTTTTAGCTATAGCGGAAGCCCCATCACTGAGTGTGATGGCATTATTTACCACTATGAAGTCTCCGGCCTTTCAGGTAGCGCTTGCTCCATCGGCAATGTAACCGGCTACGGTGAGGTGCATGTCTACCCGATACTGAATATTGAAAGTGTAGCTGCTACTTGTTCTGATCCATCTACAGATGAGCTTACCCTTAGCCCAGTGTTATCTGGTGGAGCAGCGCAGTGCAGCTTGATTTACGAGTGGACACTTGCTGGCACCGAAACAGTTGTAGGCAGCGAGGCAAATTTGGTCCTTTCTCCCCAAGACGGTCAAGATTATTGTGTGTCTGTCAAGAGGCGTTCTGATATTGATGCTTGTGCTGTAGTCACCGCTTGTGCTACTGCCACTGCCACCTGTTGTGAACTTTCGGTTACTTGCCCATCTGACAATCTTCCCATTGATGAGAATACCTTCTTTTATCAATGCATCGACGATGTTCCGGCTTGCGCCGATGATCTCGACAGCTTCAATGCCCTTGATCTGCTTTCCAACATCAATGAGTCATGCGGACCGGTAACGGTAGTATGTCAGGAAGAGTCATTCGGTGATCCCGGACTGGGTTGTCCCAATGACATCAGAAGAATACAAAGAACTTACACCATTACTGATACGGATACCGATGAAAGCGTCCAGTGTACAACCAACCTTTTTGTACAAGATCAGACCCCGCCAGTACTGGATGGCTGTCCAACAGAGCCATTGGTGCTGGAATGTGGAGAAGATAATACGCAGGCCATCGATGATTGGCTGGCAGCAGTGACCGCTGGCGATAATTGTGGTGCTGCCATTGTCAACAATAGCTATGAAGCAGAAGACCTCTCTGCCATTTGTGAAGGCGAAGGTTTGTCGGTAACGTTTACAGCAACTGACGCTTGCGGAAACACAGCAAGCTGTGAGGGTGAAATTCGCCTGCTCGATACCAGCCCACCAAGCTTTGATAACTGTGCTGATGTTGCTGATTTGATCCTCGAATGTGGAGATGATAATGAAGATGCCATTCAGGAATGGTTGAATAGCTTTACTGCCAGTGATGATTGTGGTTCAGCGACTGTCGAAAGCGATTTTGATCCTCAAGATCTAGGCAGCATCTGCGCTGGGGATGAAGGCTATACTGTCACTTTCACAGCCACTGATCAATGTGATCTAACAGCCGAATGTACTGGACTTATCTATCTGTATGATACCACACC
>JAHDDV010000058.1:10962-20119 GCA_020629205.1 Chitinophagales bacterium
CTCGTTTTGGAATGCGGAGATGACAATGAGCAGGCAATCAACGATTGGCTAGCTGCTGTCACTGCCAGCGACAATTGCGGAGCAGCGAATGTAAACAATAGCTACGTGCCCGAAGATCTTCAATCTATTTGTGCAGGTGAAGGCTTGTTAGTCGAGTTTACAGCCAGTGATGCCTGTGGGACTACAGCTAGCTGTATAGGAGAGATTCGTCTACTGGACACTACTCCGCCAGGTTTTGATAACTGTGGAGAAGTTGCTGATTTGATCCTTGAGTGTAGCGATAATAATGAGGATGCCATTCAAAGCTGGCTAGATAGTTTCACAGCCAGTGATGAATGCGGCTCCGTCACAATAGGTGATGATTACAGTGCCAATGACTTAAACACTATATGCACAGGTGAAGCAGGATACACAGTCACCTTTACCGCTCGTGACAATTGCGGCGCAACTTCATTCTGCAGCGGTACCATTTACCTCTACGACACCAAGTCTCCTGTCCTGGATGACTGTCCTTCAGAGGCGCTGATTCTGGAATGTGGACAAGATAATGAACAAGCAATTGATGAATGGTTGTCCACAGTTTCAGCTACAGATTTGTGTAGCTCATTTGGAGTCAGCAATGATTATGAGGAGGAAAATCTTGAGGTCATTTGTCCGAATGCTCCGGCAGGCGCTGGATTGATCGTAACCTTTACTGCCGAGGATGAATGTGGAAACAGCTCCACCTGTCAAGGTGAGATTCGATTGCAAGGTAGTGCAGATCCTGTGTTGGAGAATTGCCCTGTGGAGCCATTGATTTTGGAATGTGGAGAAGATAACCAGGAAATGCTAGCCAACTGGCTGGGCTCTGTTACCGCAACGGGTGTTTGTAGCCCTGCTGTGGTAGATCATGACTTTGATTTAGATAATCTGGATGTGCTTTGTAGCATTGATCAAGAGGGACTCACTGTAACCTTCGAAGCAAGCGACGATTGTGGTAATACAGCTAGCTGTACAGGGGTGATCAAGCTTTTGGACACGCAAAGTCCTGGCTTTGATCAGGAATTGCCTCCTAGTCCGATCACCGTGGATTGCAATGATATTCCTGATGCAGTTGTGCTTACAGCCACAGATGCATGTCAGGGGGCTCTCCTTGTAGATCTGGCAGAATTGGTGACTGAAGGCGATTGTGCTGGGGAGTACACGATAAGTAGAACATGGACAGCTACAGATAACTGCCAAAACTCGGTTGCGCATACGCAATTGGTGACGGTTGTGAATGCTGGCGATCCTGTCTTCGATCAAGAGACTCCTCAAGATGCGACGGTGTCTTGTGACGATATCCCAGCACCTGCTATTTTAACAGCCACCGGTATTTGTAGCCAAGCCCTTGTAAGTTTCAATGAAGACGAAAGTGATGAAATCTGTGCTGGTTCCTACACCATTACCCGCACCTGGGTAGCCGAGGACGAATGCGGAGATCGAAAACAACACCAACAGGTGCTGACTGTTCAGGATACTGAGGCGCCTCAATTTGATGGAGACCTTCCGGTTTCGGAAATTTTTCAGTCCTGTGATCTACCAGTGTTGCCTGCTGCCATACTCACAGCTACTGACAATTGTAATCCCAATGTTGTCGTGGTCTTTTCTGAGGTCATTGATCAGGGAGAAGATGATTGCCCTGAGTCTTACAGTGTCATTCGTCAATGGAGAGTGAGTGATGGTTGCAATCAGAATGTGCACAATCAGGTTGTGTATGTTAGCGACGATACAGCACCGGAACTCGATCTGCAAGTAAGTTTTACTTTCAATACAGATCCGAACTCTTGTGGTGCCGCTGATGTGGTACTTGATATTCCGGAGCCCACGGACAACTGTGATCAGAACCCAGAGCTGGAATTGAGTAGAGCAGATGGTCTGCCAATGAATAGTGAATACCCAGTTGGTTGTACTATCGTTACTGCTACCGTTACAGACAATTGTGGTAATTCTGATTCCTTTGACACCGAGGTTTGTGTCGTTGACAACGAGTTTCCCATCTTCCTTAGCTGTCCCGAGGATATCATGAGTTGTTCGGCTACAGCGAGCTGGGACTTACCTGAAGTGAGCGACAATTGTTCAGCAATGATTACCAACGTAACTGCTGACTCAGGGGCTGAGTTTCCTGTAGGAGAGACGGAAGTCGTAGTGACAGCCATGGACGACTCGGGAAACACTATTACTTGCAGCTTCCTGGTCGTGCGGAATCCAATGGTAGTTGAGATTATTTCTTCCGATTACAATGGCTATGGAGTCCGTTGTACAGGTGGAAGCGATGGCTGGTTGGAAGCTGTGACAGAAGGAGGGTTTGGTGAAGATCGTACCTACTCATGGAGCAACGGTATGGAAACGGCGGCCATTGAAGACCTGCCAGCAGATGTATATACTGTATTGGTGGTTGATGAAGAAGGTTGTACCATCCAGGCTACGACACTTGTATCTGAACCTCAGCAGATGTTTGTAAACGAAGAGATCATGGATATTCGATGTCCTATCGATAGTTATCTCGACGGTGTGGAAGGCGCAGGTTATTACGAACTGTCACCTACAGGAGGTACTGGGACTTACCAATACTACTGGTCCAGTACTTACGAGGAATTTGAAGATCCTGGGACTGCCAGTATCAATGTGCTTCGTGCAGGGACTTATTACTTTACTGTCACCGATGGTAATAATTGCTATGAAGTAGGTCAGGCAGAATTTACACAACCAGATCCGATTACCATATCTGGCGATCTAGACTCCATGACAGATGGATTCAGCGGAAACATTCTCCCGGTATACTACAATGCACTTGTCATTGATGTAGCTGGTGGCTCTGGCGATTATATCTACGATTGGGATCGATCGGGCTATGTGCGATTTGATATCGATCATGATTCAGATAACTCAGGTGAAGCCGTGACCATCATTTACGCAGATGATGCAGAATGGGTGGTGACTGTAACGGATATGAATGGTTGTTCAGCAGAAACTGTGTTTACAAACGATTCTGGATCAGGAGGGGGGAATCCATCTGTTTCTGATCAGGGGACTATTCTGGATATCGACGATTTTATTATTACAGGACAAAGTTATGATGGAGAAGTTTTGGGAACCATCGAGCTTACCGTAGTAGGAGGGCAGGAACCATACACTTATAATTGGTCCGGCCCTGGATACAGCAATGGTCCAGATGTCAATTTACACTACATAACAGAACTAGATTTTGGTTTTTATGAAGTTACCGTAACAGATTCGGGCAGTCCGCAGCAAAGCACAGAAGGATTCTACTATGTTCCGCTTGATCGGAGTAGTGGTAGGCTGAAGGCTCAAGCGGCAGATTCGGAGCCTCAAGTGGTTCTTGATGCATTCCCAAATCCGTTTTCCGAATCTACTAACTTGTCTGTTTGGTCTGGTACTGAAGGGAACACTAGCATAGAGCTCCTTGACTGTCAGGGCAAGCTTATCGATGTCATTCATAGAACACATCTCAAGGCCGGCGAATTGCAAAGGCTTGAATTGGATGCAGGCACCTACAATCTAAGAGCAGGATTATATTTACTCCGCTTGGTTGGCCCAGACCAATCAATGAGTACCATCAAGCTCGTAATTGCTGACTAGCTGTTTTGTGAATAAGATATCTTTTTGGGAGGCGCCTGCCGAGGCGCCTCCCTTTCTTGTGCCATCCCAACATTGGCTCACAGATCCTTAACTGCTGCACAAAGGCGGCAATTGGCTGACCTCAGGGCTTGTTCAAATTGACTATCTTGGGCGCAAATTTGTTTACGCCATGATAAACCTACCACCTGAACAGTTAGGCTCCTTTTTTCTAGGTGCAGAATATGACCACCTTAGCGATCAAATGACGCAGCAGCAAGTCAATTACGATTCTCGTGATTTGACCACCCATGCGGTGTGCGTCGGTATGACTGGTAGCGGAAAAACCGGACTTTGCATCGGATTGCTGGAAGAGGCGGCCATTGACAAGGTACCTGCCTTGATTATCGACCCCAAGGGTGACATGACCAATCTACTGCTGCAGTTTGAGAATCTGGAGGCTTCGGATTTTCAAGACTGGATCAATAAAGATGATGCTACGCGAAAGGGATTGACTATTGAAGACTATGCTGCTGCTACAGCCGAAAAATGGAAGAAAGGTCTTGCAGCTTGGGGACAGGGACCGGATCGAATCCGACTGCTGAAAAACGCCGTGGACTATACGATCTATACTCCTGGATCTGACTCTGGTGTCCCGGTTAATATACTGGGGTCTTTTGCGGCGCCGGGAATTGATTTTGATTCAGATGCGGAGATGCTGCACGAGCGGATTCAGGGTACCGTTGCTGCACTCCTGGGTATGATCGAAAGCAAGGCTGATCCAGTGCGAAGCCGCGAAGGCATCTTGTTGTCTAACCTCTTTGAGCATCATTGGCGAAAAAATGAAGACCTCGATCTTACAGCCATTATCAAGGGCGTGCAGAATCCTCCCTTTACGACCTTGGGGGTCTTTGATGTAGAGACTTTTTACCCAGAAAAAGATCGCTTCGAACTTGCTATGGATTTTAATTCCCTGATGGCCTCTCCACAATTTCGATATTGGCTGCAGGGAGATCCGCTGGATATTGAGAGGATGTACTTCACGGCCGAGGGAAAGCCGAGACATAGCATTTTTTATATCGCCCATCTTTCAGATAGTGAGCGTATGTTTTTTGTCACCCTCTTGCTCAACAGTCTGATCTCCTGGATGCGCAAGCAGTCTGGTACGACGAGCCTTCGAAGTCTATTGTACTTCGATGAGATATTTGGCTACTTTCCACCGACAGCCAATCCTCCATCCAAACGTCCGCTGATGACCTTGCTAAAGCAAGCAAGGGCATTTGGTGTAGGCTCGGTTTTGGTGACTCAAAATCCCGTAGACATTGATTACAAAGGTCTATCCAATGCGGGTACCTGGTTTATCGGCAAACTACAAACAGAACGAGATCAGCAAAGGGTGATACAAGGTCTGGAAGGAGCTATTGCCGAGTCCGGAAATGCAGCAAATCTTGACTTCGGCCAATTGATTGCTTCGCTCAAGTCTCGCGTGTTTTTAATGCACAATGTACATGAAGGGGAGCCGGTGTCCTTTCATACCAGGTGGGCAATGTCCTATTTACGTGGGCCGATGACACGACCGCAGGTCAAAGAACTGATGAAAGCCAGGAAAGCCCTTTCGACGCAGGTGCCGGCTATATCACCCCTGGTCAACACAGAAAAAGTAAGCAGCCCGGTGATCGAAGAAGTGAATCTGGCATCTGCTCCGCCTTCCGTAGACCCCTCGATCGAACAACGTTTTTTCTCTGTCTGGAAATCCGCCTCTGAAGCGGCCAATGAAATTGGAAACAGGGATTTGTCGATTATGCATGAACCCATGGTGCTGGCCATGGGCCGGGTGCGTTTCTATGATAGCAAGAGAGGTGTGGATGAAGTGAAGGATCTTAACTTGCTCGCCTGCCCCCCCGACGAGTTTGGAAGGGTCCTTTGGGACAATGCAGAATTGGTCAGAGATTGGGAGCGCTCAGTATCTGCAGAACCAGATGTGCCCGATGGGGTGAGCGTAGAGTATTCTTCGCTTCCAGAAACGATGAATACGGCCAAAAAGCTGAAGAAGGTGGACAAAGAATTTATAGATTGGGTGTATCAAAATCAACGACTGATCAAACATCAGCATCCGGAGCTTAAGCTCTATCAGGAAAGTGGCGAAAGTGATGAGGCTTTTCGGATGAGGGTACAGCAGGCGGCACGTGAACAGCGAGATGAAGAGCTGGATAAGGTGCAGGAGCGGTACGAGCCAAAGATTGACAAAATTGAGGATAGAATCCGCAAAGAGGAGCAAGAATTGAACGAGAAAGAAGCCGAAGTTAACGATCGCAAGACTTCAGAATGGATCGGAATGGCGGAAACCGTTTTCTCCATCTTTAGGGGGCGAAAACGCTCTTTGAGCAGTGCTGCCACTAAGCGTCGAATGCGTAAGAAAGCTGCTGCACAATTGGAGGCCACCAAAGAGGACATAGAAAATCTTGAAAAGGACCTGTTTGATATGGAGCAAGAGCTGAAACAAGGTCTTCAGGAAATTCGGGACAAATGGGATCGTGTAGCAGAAGGTATCGAACACTATGAGGTGAAGCCAAGACGTGCTGATGTCAAGTCGGCTGGGGTGCTCTTGACCTGGCAGCCGTTTTGGATTGATGAGAGAGGGGATCGAGTGGAGGCAAAACGGGGGTGATAACTCTGGTGACTGATTACTGGTGACTGATTACTGATTACTGGTGACTGATTACTGGTGCGTGGTGTGAGGATATTCAAGGAGCAAGGATCAAGGAGCAAGGTGTTTTGTGTATGGTCCATGGTCCATGGTGAGTCTGAGTGATGCAAATTGTGGCCGCGTGTGACCTCCGGGTAGGTGCATTTGCTGAAAAGCTCGCGTGTTGCTAGAAGCCAAACTGGTAACAGTACGAAGCAAGGGGTGTTCTAGGAGCAAGGTGGTGCATGCAGCTAAGTGTTTGGCGCAAGGGGGACGATTTGTTGATAGTTGATTGTGTATGCTTGACTGGCCTATAAGCACAAAAAAGGGCCCACCAGACATAGTCTTGTGGACCCTTACCCAATTCTAACATCAAATTTATTGATTGTATTGAGTAGCGCAGCTTATTGCATGGGACGATATTGTGCGGGCTGTTTGTTGTATATGTTTGAAACAGCGACTTGTTACCCATCTGCTGAAGTTTTTTTGCCACGTGTGGAAGGCGGTGAAAAGAAGCCGCGGGCGCAGCGGTATGAGGTGCCTGTATAGCGTCACGGATGCCAGCCAGTACTGGCTCCGACGAAGGAGGAGACAGTAATGGCTGAGCAGTAGTAGCTAGACAGGTGCCGAATATTAGCGTAGCACGTGCAGTGATCGGAGCGTGCCTATCTGCCGCGCTTCCCAAAAAAAGAATGGTGAAATCAATAATATGCAGGCATGAATCTTAGGAGGATTAGAGCTGAGATCCATATGCCTTAAAAAGAGAAAGAGCCCCCTTCCGAGGGCTCTTCCTGTAATTCTGCGCAAAATAAGGGAACACTAGTCTTACGCTGATGATTTGTTCAAAGCACTACACATGCATTAAAACACTAAACACTAAACACTAAACACTTTCTTTGTACATTATTCACTAGTATGTCGCAATGGCAGTAAGATTGTTACCCTCATTGAAAACAAAAATTCAAATTTTCTGAAAAAGCCTTCTAAATTCGCGGAACAATTGAGCAAATGAAAATCTTAACACTGAACTGTGGTTCTTCATCAATCAAGGCTGAATTGATTGATACTGAGATATCTAAACATCTGTTGTCTATGAAAGTGGAGCGCATACCTGATGCTCCGGAGTTGAAGTTTTCTGATGAGGAAAAAATTCACAAAATTGACAGCAAGGAGTTTGCGGCAATCTTGAGTGGCGCTTTGCTAGTGCTCAAGCGCAAACTTGGAGACATCGAGATTGCGGGATTCGGGCATCGAGTGGTGCATGGAGGCGTTTTCTTTTCTGAGGCTGTATTGATTGATGAGGAAGTGCGCGAAAAGATCAAGGAGCTAAAGCGATTGGCCCCATTGCATAATCCTGTCAATCTGCTGGGTATTGAGATTGCTGCGGAGCTGTTTGAGTCCGTACCGCAAGTAGCGGTCTTTGATACCGCCTTTCATCAAACGCTACCTAAGCGAGCCAGGACTTATGCCATTCCTCAGAAACTTGCCGAAAAGCACAGCATCCGTAGATTCGGATTTCATGGTACCAGTCACTCCTATGTCTGCCAAAAGGCTGCGGAATACCTGCAGGCCGATCTTCGCGAACTCCGAATGATTTCTTGTCATTTGGGCAATGGATGTAGTGTAGCGGCTGTCGAGTACGGTCGGTCCATAGAAACGAGTATGGGAATGACACCGCTGGAGGGATTAGTAATGGGCACGCGTTCCGGCGATTTGGATCCGGGAGCCATCATAGCTTTGATGCAAGAAGAAGGTCTGGAAGCTGATGCGCTCGACCAGCTGCTCAATCGCGATTCAGGTTTGCAGGGAATTGCCGGTTTAAGTGACATGCGCGATATCATCGCTCGCTCCACGGAAGGGGATGATGAGGCTCGTCTGGCCCTTCAGGTCTTTACTCATCGAGTGAGAAAGTACATCGGTAGCTATGCGGCTGTAATGGGTGGTGTCGATGCCATCATCTTCACAGGCGGCATCGGCGAAAATAGTCCGGTAGTAAGGCATCGTGCGTCGCAGAGATTGGACTTTTTGGGCGCGGTGATTAATGAAGACAAGAACCATGATGTGCAGCTAAGCAATGATCAGCCAGTTGTGGATTTTTCGATGAATCATAGTCGGGTGAAGCTGCTATCGGTAAAAACAGATGAGCAGATGGAAATCGCTATGCAGTCTGCAAGAGTTGTAGAGGAAAAAGACAAAGTCAACTGTGTTCCGCAGATTCCAATTGCGGTCTCAGCTCGTCACATGCATATTACACAGGAAACACTGGAAGAACTCTTTGGGGAGGGCTATCAACTTACGGAGCGAAATCCGCTTTCGCAGCCAGGTCAATTTGCAGCCAATGAAACGGTGACTGTAGTAGGACCGAAGAACCAGATTGAGCGAGTGCGTATTTTAGGACCTTGTCGATCGAAGAATCAAATCGAAATTTCTCGCACCGACGAATTCTTTTTGGGAATCGATGCACCTGTGAGAGAGTCGGGCAAGACTGAAAACACGCCAGGCTGTAAAGTCGTCGGTCCAAATGGCAGTACGGTACTCAAGGAAGGTGTCATCTGTGCCTGGCGCCATATTCATATGACGCCAGAGGATGCCAGCATCTTCGGAGTAAAGGACCGGGATGTGGTGGAGGTCGAGGTGTCCCAGGGAGACCGCGCCCTTACTTTTGGTAATGTGCTGATCCGTGTATCACCCAAGTATAAATTGGAGATGCATATAGATACAGATGAAGGCAATGCTGCAGAGCTATCACGAGGTGGTGCTGCAGGAGCTTTGATCAGTACGGAAGGTCAGGCACAGTTACGTAAGCGACGTTTGTAATCTTACCCTAAACCAAATGATCCGTAATGTCGAATTCTGTTGGGCCAGGGTTTAGAT
>JAHDDV010000059.1:0-7499 GCA_020629205.1 Chitinophagales bacterium
CTAGAGCAGCGCCGCTATCTTCTCCGCCTCTCGCAATCCACTAAGATAAGCACCATGAGCCGCTCCCCGATAATCTCTAGAGGTATGTTCCCCAGCAAAAAACAACTTGTTATCAACCGGATCTTCGAAGCTTTCAATATCTGAAGATCGACTGCCGCTGGCAACAAAGGAGTAAGAGCCGAAAGCGTATTCATTCGAAAGCCATTTTGTACGAAGCATCTGGATGGGATTGGGAATTTCTTTCCCGTAGATGACCCTAAGATGAACCATCATTTCTTCTATCACATCTGAATCCGTCATGCTTTCGGTGGCGGTCGCATAATCTCCAAAACAAAAGGCCATCAAGCCATTTGCTTTTGAAAACTTGCCTACATTCATGAAGTGATTGAATTTACCTTTCTGTTGGGCAGTGTAGCCAATATATTGTAGGTTCGTATCCCAAAATGGTGCATCCCAAAGGCATAAGAACTTGTTCACGCAACCCATTTTTAGCTTCGAGATGGATTGGCTCAGGGAGGCTGGCAATTGGGGTTGAAAGCTAATGATGTTTTGTTGTAACACACCCAGCGGTACGGTGATCAAAACGTGGTCTGCTTCGAAGTTGCCAAGACTAGATTCAAGCTGAACCAGCTCTTTGGAAGAATCTATTGAAGTCACTTTAGCATTTAGCAGCACCTCCAGTCCCTCGGCCAGGAAATCTGTCAATCTATCAAAGCCGTTAGTGATGATTCGGTCCTTGCCGGAAAAAGCTTCATCATCGTAAAAATCCTGAGAGGACAGACTCCCAATATCACTGCCAGTATCAAACTCCAGATAGGCAGAAAGCATATAGGTCCAAAGTCGGTTATTCTGATATTGCGGATGCTGACTATAGAAAGCCTCTTCAAAACTGACATTCAAATCCCCATCCAGCATTTCTAATAGCTCATCATACAAACCCTCCTCTGCATCAAGCAACTTGTCCGGATAGGTGGAACCATCGATATCATAGACTACTACATTGTCATCGTCAGTTAGGTAGGTGCTGGCATTGGCTTGATTGGCTAAGGCTCTAATGGGATTTCCTTTTTGGCCATGAATCCAGCTGGCTCCCATATCAAAAGGAATGCCGAGGCTTCGATCAGTCTTTATCCGTCCACCTACTCTGTCCTGCGCTTCAAGTACTTTGACATCAACGCCGCGATCTTTGAGATATCGTGCAGCAGCAAGACCGGAGATGCCTCCTCCAATGACAATTACCTGCTTGTCTGTTTCGATCCCTGGATCGTCGGATTTTGAACAAGATAGCCAGCTTGGCATGAATGCCAAATAGGGTACTGACTGCAAAGACTTATGTAGAAAAACTCTTCTTTTCATGATCTCTGGTTTGCCTATTTTCTTTTACTTCTCATGGCCTTTACTTTTTTGATGCTTTCGTCGCTTAGGAAGTTTTTGTACTCTTCAGACTCCGCAGCGTACAGAGCAACCTTTCCTTCTTCGTTGCTATGTACTCCCCATCCGTAAGACTTGGTCAAGGGGGAGGCTCGGAAGCAGGGCTGGCCCTTTGAAAAGTAGGCTTGCCTTTGCTCTTCCATTTCTGCGTCTGTAAAACCCTTGCGTTGCGCAAAAACTGCGAAAAGTACTTCATCTGATGTAAACTTGTATGGCTGCTCATGCAGCATTTCAAACTGCAAATAGGCGACCGTCTTTTTGTCCCCTTTCAATGGTGGGATCTGCGCTTGCTTGTACTTCGAGTCTTCGGCAATTTCGATGAAGGTGTTTTGATAGTTGGTGCTGTGTTTCATTTTTTTGTTTATGCTACCACCAATGCCAGGCAGACGAAGTTATGGATAGCTGGAGCAATCAGATACAAGGTACCAAAATCCTTAGCTGGAGTCAAAAAAGAATGCCATAAGCAACACTGGTGAATGATAGCCCCGATAGAAGAGGAAATGCAGCCACTATACAGGGGACTGAGCGCCCACTGAGCGGGGCTGCATTAGCAAGACCCGCTCAGTGGAGCAGCGAAGCCCCTGTATAGTGACTGCATTGGAACGGATAGCGGGTAATTCGCTGCCAGAACGAATACAGTAGCGCTCCAAAAAAGAGAAAAGGTCCATCCTTGAAAGCCGCATGTAGTCACTCTTATAAGCATCTGCCATACTTTAGGTCAATTAAGTTGTAACATTCTTGAAATCAAACCTTAGGATCAGTAATTTGGCGAATTGATTTTATTCCAATAGTATTTCATGGCGAAAAGCAAACAAGAATCATCGAGGGTTGTGAAGGCGGAAAAGCCGATACACCAGCACAAGCGAATTGAGACTATTCCATTTGATGTCCATCTCCTAAACGAGTTGAAAATCAACAAGAGTGCGGTAGAAAGGCGTGCCGGCACCTTGGGGAAGCGACGCTCGGTAAAGAAGGACTGGCAGGCGGCCTGGCTGCTGCGGGCGGTAACTTGTATTGACCTCACTACTCTGTCTGGTGATGACACAGCCGGCAATGTGCAGCGACTTTGTGCAAAGGCGAAAAATCCGATCCGAAAGGATATTCTGGAAGCGCTTGGTATGGCAGATCAAGGATTGACTGTAGGGGCAGTATGTGTCTACCACAATCTCATTGGGGAGGCTAAGAAGGCGCTAGGTGATCGACCACTACCTATAGCAGCTGTGTCGACCGGATTTCCTGCCGGACAGATTCCTTTAAAGGAAAAACTAAAGCAAATCCAACTTTCTGTGGCAGCGGGTGCGACTGAGATTGACATTGTGATCTCAAGAGCGCAGGTGCTGAATGGCGAATGGAAAAAGCTCTATAAGGAGGTGTCGCAGATGCGTGCTGCTTGTGGCGATGCTCATATGAAGACCATACTCGCAACGGGACAATTGTCTACGCTCACCAATATTGCCAAAGCAAGTGTGGTGGCCATGATGGCTGGCTCGGATTTCATTAAGACGAGCACAGGAAAAGAGTCTGTAAATGCAACTTTGCCGGTGAGTCTGGTGATGATTCGCGCGATACGCGAGTATGAAGAACAGACGGGCTTTAAAGTGGGTTTCAAACCTGCCGGTGGAATTAGAAAAGCCAAGCAAGCCCTGCAATGGTTGATCTTGATGAAAGAAGAACTGGGAGATGATTGGCTAAGAAATGATCTCTTTAGATTTGGGGCGAGTAGTTTGCTGGGCGATATCGAACGGCAGCTGGAACATTTTGTAACGGGTAGATACTCTGCTGCCTACAGACATCCAATGTCTTAAGAAGAAAGAACAAAAAATGAAGGTTAAAGAAATATTCGAGACTATGGAGTATGGACCAGCTCCGGAAAGTGCTGATGCTGCCATGTCCTGGTTGGCTAAACACAAGAATAAATTTGAGTTGTTTATCGATGGCAAGTGGGTAAAACCACAGTCAAAGAAGTACTTTGAAAGCATAAGTCCGTCGAGTAAAAACACACTCGCTAAGTTGGCAGAAGCCAATGCAAAGGATGTAGACAAAGCTGTTGCAGCTGCAAAGAAAGCACTTCCGAAATGGAAAGAAATTGGTTGTCATAATCGAGCGAAGTACTTGTATGCTTTGGCCAGACAGATTCAAAAGCACTCGCGATTGTTTGCGGTCCTGGAATCTATCGACAATGGTAAGTCTATTAGGGAGACCAGAGACATTGACATCCCACTGGTGGCGCGTCATTTCTATCATCATGCTGGCTGGGCTCAATTGCGTGATGCGGAGCTTCCGGAGTTTCGGGAAATAGGTGTAGTCGGTCAGATCATACCCTGGAACTTCCCGCTACTTATGCTGGCCTGGAAAATTGCGCCGGCTATATCAATGGGAAATACCGTTGTGTTGAAACCTGCGGAAGCTACTTCCCTGACGGCACTATTGTTTGCAGAGATTTGTGAGCAGGTCGGACTGCCTGCTGGTGTGGTCAATATCGTGACGGGAGCAGGAGAAACAGGAGCTGCCATTGTAGATCATCCGAAGATTGACAAGATAGCCTTTACGGGGTCGACTGAAGTGGGTAAGATCATTCGTCGAGCCACAGCAGGTACGGGTAAGAAACTCTCGCTGGAGCTTGGAGGAAAATCTCCTTTCATTGTCTTTGAGGATGCCGATCTCGACAGTGTAGTAGAAGGTATCGTAGATGCGATCTGGTTTAATCAAGGGCAGGTTTGTTGTGCAGGGTCCAGATTGCTGGTGCAGGAAAGCGTCTCAGAAAAACTATACAAAAAGATCAAGAAGCGTATGGCTAAGCTGCGCATTGGGGATTCACTGGATAAGAGCATCGACATTGGTGCTATCGTGGATCAGCAGCAGTTGCATACCATCAGCACTTTGGTCAATCAAGGCGTGAAGGAAGGCAATACCATGTATCAGCCGGATATTGTTTGTCCTAAAGATGGCTACTTCTATAAGCCGACTTTGTTTACAGATGTCTCGCCTTCGGCCAGCATTGCACAGGATGAGATCTTTGGCCCTGTATTGGTCGCCATGACTTTCCGGACGCACAAAGAGGCCGTGAAACTAGCCAACAATACGCGCTATGGATTGGCAGCAAGTATCTGGACAGAGAATATTAATCTGGCCCTCGATATTGCTCCACAGGTGAAGGCCGGAGTGGTATGGATCAATTCCACCAATGTTTTTGATGCAGCTGCAGGATTTGGTGGCTATCGCGAATCAGGTTTTGGCCGTGAAGGCGGCAAGGAAGGATTGTATGAATACCTGAAGCCAAGAATTGAAGATGAATTCGGCAGCAGTGCTCCTAAACCAGAGCTGGCAAAAGCTGGAAAAAGCAATGGACAGATTGAGATTGGTATTGATCGCACGGCTAAAATGTACATCGGCGGCAAGCAATGTCGTCCTGATGGCGGTTATAGTCGAGCAGTGATTGGTGCCTCAGGAATTAGCATCGGTGAGGTTTCGGAAGGCAATCGTAAAGACATCAGAAATGCTGTGGAAGCTGCTCATGCCAATAAGAAGTGGGGTGGCATGACCGGGCATTCAAAAGCGCAGGTCCTGTATTATTTGGCGGAGAATCTTTCAGCCAGAAAAAGAGAATTTGCTGCCAGATTGACCAGTATGATTGGTGTGACGGATGCCGCCGCAGCAATGGAAGTTGAGCTCTCGATACAGCGACTTTATACTTACGGCGCACTGGCTGATAAGTACGATGGCAATGTGCATCATACCACACATCGCAATGTCACTTTGGCCATGCCTGAGGCAATAGGTGTGATAGGTGTTATGTGTCCGGATGAATCACCACTACTCGGTTTTATCTCTACTGTGATTCCATGCATTACCATGGGCAATAGTGTAATCGCCATTCCATCAGAGACTGCTCCGCTATCAGCTACGGATTTCTATCAAATACTCGAAACTTCGGATGTACCCGGAGGCACAATCAATATAGTAACGGGTAAGAAAGATGCCTTGAGTAAAGTACTTAGCAGCCATGATGATGTAGATGGCATCTGGTACTTTGGCTCTAAGGAAGGCAGCAAGGACGTTGAGCTAAGAGCTGCCGAAAACATGAAGCGTACCTGGGTCAACTACGGCAAATACAGAGATTGGAGTAATCCCAAGCATGGAGAAGGCCGCGACTTCTTGAGAAAGGCCAGCCAGATTAAAAACATCTGGGTTCCTTACGGGGAATAAGACAAGTAAATATTCATCAAACCTGACAAGCACAATTTGTGCTTGTCAGTGAATATTTAAAGCAGTCATTTGTGGAAATATGCGGAACGCCTAGATCACCAAAGCAGTCTCCAAAGCCACCTTCATCATATCGGTGAAGGACTGCTCTCTCTCCTTGGCACTTGATGCCACACCGGTAATAATATTGTCACTTACTGTCAACACAGACAAGGCTCGTGCCTTATTTCTCCGGGCAATTGTATACAAGATTTGCGATTCCATCTCGACACCAAGGATGCCATGTTCTATCCATTTTGCCCATCTATTTTCAGTAGCATCGTAGAAATTGTCCGTACTGAAAATGCAGCCCTGTAGCGTATTAATGTCCATCTTCTTAGCTGCCTGATAGGCGGTTAGCAATAGATCAAAATCCGCAGTCGGGGCAAAATCCATTCCTTCAAACATCAGTCGGTTCATACCAGAATCACCCGAGGCTGCAGTAGCGAGAATCACCTGACCGATCTTCAAATCTTCCTGAATAGCCCCACAGGTTCCTACACGCATGAGATTCTTCACACCGTATTCCGAAAGCAACTCGTTGACATATATTCCCACGCTTGCCATGCCCATGCCTGATCCCTGAATCGACACTTTCTTTCCCTTGTAGCTTCCTGTATAGCCCAGCATCCCTCTTACTTCATTGTAGCAGGATATATCTTCGAGCATATTCTCCGCTACATACTTTGCGCGTAATGGATCACCCGGAAGCAATACCGTCTCTGCTACATCTCCTTTCTTAGCACCTATATGAAAACTCATGGTGAAATGATTTTAGTGATCAATAAAGAACGAACGGGCAAATTACAGGCATTCTTGACAATTTACAAATCCATACTTTCCATCTCGGCCTTTGTCGACATATTATCCAAGCTTTTAGGCCTTTCAAAGGCAGAAAACAATAAGTTCTTTCTATCTTGGAGGCCCTTGAGCCAAATAACATTATGGAAAATTCAGAACTAATCCTAAATGACGACGGTAGTGTCTATCATATTCACTTAAAGCCAGAGCATGTTGCAGACACCGTGATTCTTGTGGGCGACCAGGGAAGGGTTAAGATGGTGAGCGATCACTTTGATAAGGTCGAGCATCAGATAAGCAACCGAGAGTTCAATACACATACCGGCACTTACAAAGGCAAACGACTTACTGTCATGTCCACCGGAATTGGTACTGATAATATCGATATTGCTATCAGCGAGCTCGATGCAGCTGTCAATATAGATCTGGCCAATCGGCAGCACAAGTCAGAAAGGAAGTCGCTAAATTTGATAAGGATAGGAACCTCTGGAGCCATTCATCCCGACATTCCTGTGGGCTCATTTGTCATTTCGGAATTTGGTTTGGGCTTTGAAGGTCTGGTCTATTTCTACGACTACAAGCCACGGCCTTTCGACAAAAAAATCACAGACAAACTACAAGAACATCTTCAGTGGAATCCCAATCTTGCAGCTCCCTACATCGTTGCGGGGTCTTCTAGCTTGGTCGACCGACTGCAGGAGGGAATGGTAAAAGGAATCACGGCCACGGCCAGTGGCTTTTATGGTCCACAAGGGCGCGCCTTGTACCTTCAGCCCAGCATCACGGATCTAGGAGACAAACTTCGAGCCTTTAGCTATGAAGGCCATCGGATTACCAACTTTGAGATGGAGACTTCAGCGCTTTATGGTCTGGGTCAAATGCTGGGACACAAGTGCTGCACCTGCTGCGCGATCATTGCCAATCGAAGCATCAAAGAATACGCTGATAACTACAAATTGATTGTCAAAGATTTGATTGTAACTGTATTGGATCGCTTGGTGGACTGAGGGATAGGAAATCAATAA
>JAHDDV010000059.1:7599-20118 GCA_020629205.1 Chitinophagales bacterium
CTTAAAGTGGTTTTTATTTGGGCGTATCCTACACAGCGCAAAACCAGATACTAAAACAGACATAGCAATCACTGCGCTGTGCAGGTCGGGCTCTATGCTCTCACTCACCTTGTCCACAGCGCTTCGGTTTATGGGCTACGTGGTCTCTCCTATCGTCGAGCCCCCATAGCCCATACCTCAGTCGCTCTGGCCGGCGGCTCATACCGCGTCGATCCCTTACGCGGAAGCTAGTGCTACGCAAACGAAGTTCGCACCACTAACAACATGAGGCAAGACGCAAAAAGAGCTTGTAGAGAAAGTTCACGAACTTTCTATCTAATGCCCTTGCCACGACCACGCAAAATAGGTAGACGTAAAACACCCTGTAGAGAAAGTTCACGAACTTTCTATCTAATGCCCTTGCCAGGACCACGCAAAATAGGTAGACGCAAGACGAGAAACCAAAATCTTTCTTCACTGGAGCGTGTGAAAGACGGTGCAATATAGCCCTGATGGAAGGGGAAATAGCGGTGCTAGACACAGCGCTGAGCGCCCACTATCGGCGGCTCCAAAAAGAGACGCCGATAGTGGTGCAGCGAAGGCTGTGGCTAGTACCGCTATTGGAACGGACAGCAGGTAGGTCATTGGAGCGTGCAAGAATGTCGAGCTCCTAAAAAAGAAAAAGCTATTCTTACTAAAAACTAAATTTCGCCCCAACACTAACAATCCATGCGTCGAGTCCCGTGCTTCTAGCGTATATACTACTCTTGAGATCGATGGACTCGAGATTCAATTTCCGACCCTTGGTGAAGGGTACTCGTGTACCGAATATTCCCCCAGCCGGACTATATAGCACCCCAAGGCCAGCACAGTGTGAATTCAAGTCAGAAAGATCATGATCAGAGGTATAATAGGTCGAAGCCTCTGTGTGAGACTTGTGTGTATCGAAGTAGTCAACCGCAGTCTGAGTATGGTACCTGTAGTGCGGATAGAGGGCAAAGAACCTCGTCAACTTCACTGGCAACTCGATGCTGAGCGTGTGTGCTTGCATACCCCAGTTATCCCAATAGTAACGGTAATAGCTGCGCAGAATCAGATGCTCAGACAAGTAGGTATTTAGCCGAATCCCTACAGGAACCTTGAAGCGTTCAGAGGGTAAATGTTCGATACTAGCCTTCTCTCTTTCTTGAAAGTACACGCGATGAAAGGGAGTCGAAAGCAATCCTTTCATGTAATTCACCTCCCCCATCAAGGAGACTTGCATGCGACGATTGAGCACTTGGTGGTAAGCAAGGGAAAAACTGTGCGACTGCCGATTCTTGGTAGGCACACTTGCTTCTCCTCTCAACTCTGAGGGAAAATAGGTCGTCCATGTATCAAAATAGGACTGCCAGGACAGGGCTAGTTTTTGATTGGCATCTTTGCTTTGCAGGCCAAGGCTCAAACCACCATTGATCGAAGTGTAATCGTATTCTACACTAGTACCAAACTGCATCCCCGTAGCTACCTGTTCATTGTAATCGTACTCCAGCCCAACTACTGCATGTGTGCGAACATCGGCAATGCTATCCGAAGAACGGACATTGTCAATATTGTCCGTTGAAGCGGAGGAGTAGTAGTCATAGCCAGTGTTAAGGCTGATTCGCATCTTTGGACCAGTAGGCACCACCAGACTGATCTTCTGTGTGAAGTCTGTCAATTGTTCCGTGCCCAGACCACCTGTAACGGCTGAGTTGTTTCCATCCTGACTGTAGTAGCTGGAAAGAAAATCCAGTTCAATCTTATTCCAGTCGGCTCTTGCCTGATAGGCTGCGCCGACAATCTTGTAATCCTTTTTGAAAGGATTGAATTTCTTCTTCTCGGTAAACTTTGCTCTTTGTGCTTTCACTTCCTGAAAACTCATGAGCAAGAATATGAATAGAGCCACCAATACTAATTGCATCCGCAACCTCCTCCAACTTTACCTCCATTAGCTCCAGAGGCACCTTCCCGGTAGACTTGAAAATTGACATCAAAGTAGTCTAGTTTTTGATTGGCTAGATCCATGCAAGGATCATTCAAATAGACTTTTTGGTATGGCTTGACAGAACTGCATCCTGTCAGCAGGAAGGACAGACATGCTGTCCAGATCAGTAATTTACGCATAGGCTCTGGCTTTTAGATTCTTGGAAAAATGGGTATTGTTGTGCTCATCGATGATGATGCATTCAACACCATTAAGTTGATTGCTCAAATTGATACCTTCTTCGATTGGCAGGACCGAGAGAGCAGTTGCATAAGCATCTGCAAACTCTGCATCAGGACAAACGACCGTTACATTTTGTGTGTGGGTAACCGGCATTCCTGTCCTTGGATCAATGATATGAGAATAGCGACGACCGTCGATCATGGTATAGTTTTCAAAGCTGCCAGAAGTGACCACTGATCCTTCCCCCATATTGATGGAAAGTAGATCGTATCGACGATCTCGCGGATCTGGGATGGCAATATCCCAGTGTTGCTTTCCAGGTGGTCTCCCCCAGCTCTGAAGATCTCCGGAGGCATTTACAAGTCCATTCTTGATACCCATATCGAGCATCACTTGTTTGGCCCTTACCGCAGCATAGCCCTTTCCGATGCCTCCGAATCCGATCTTCATTCCTTCTCTCGCTAGAAAGACGGTCTGCTTTTGCTGGTTAAGATGGATGTTGCGGTAATCAACCAAAGACTTCAACTCGCGAATCTTTTCGGATGGCAGCATCTTGTTTTCGGTCTTGTCAAACTTCCAATAGAATCTCGCCAGTGTACCGCTGATATCGAAGGCTCCATTTGTTAGCTTAGAGACCTTTGTACTTCGATGGATGAGATCAAAGAGCTCTTTGTCTACCGCAACAGAATGACGACCGGCTGCCTGATTGATCTGACTTGTCTGGCTGCTGGCTTGCCAGGAAGAGATGAGGGCTTCTACCCTTCTCATCTCTGCTTCCGCTGCCCTGATGGCATCCCAGGCTATCTGTGGATCACAGTGTATGGCCGCTATCACAAATGCGCATCCCATGATCTTTACGGGATGATGATGTGCTCTGGCACTGCTAATTTGTCTCATAAGCATTGATTATTCTTTGCACATCCTCGACAAAGGACTCTGCAGTCATAGATTTGGTGTAGCTTATTTCAGAAACGACTGCTTCATTGGCATCTACAAACACAAGCCTGGGAAATTGGCCGTCCGCATTGTATTCTTCGGCCAGCAGCTCATTGCGCGTTCTTTCTTCCTTGCTCAACTGATTGGCTTTTTTGTAGGGGAAGTCGAGATAGAGCATGATTAGCTGCTCGGCTTGCGTCGTGAAGGCCTTTGAACTTAGAATCTGCTCTTTCAGGGCGATGCAGGGCTTGCACCAATCGGAACCTGAGAAAACCATCATGATTAGTTTGTCCTCCTCAGCCGCCTGTTCGTAGACCTGTTCGATTGGGAGAAATTCGCTTTGGGCTGTTAGCTGTGCTGAACTAAGGGACAGCAGCAGTAGTAGCCATATTGTGACTTGTTTCATTTGCTTTGCTTTATTATAAAACCAGCAAACTGGGATTTACCCTACCCCAAAAGAGCGAAAATTTTACTTTTCTTGAAACAATAGCATTGCTGCGGGAAATGCGAACTACAGTTAAACTACCAGAGTAGTCGCAGGTGGGTATTGAATGTGAAAGGAAGTTGCGTTTTGGTGATTTCCAGAACTTCTGGAGTAGCAGCAGCGGTATTGGTTTCGGCGACCAGGTACTTTCGTGACCCTTGATTCTGTCGACCAAGTAAGTTCATCATGGAGAGGCCAAGCTCCAGATTTCCCCATCCCAGTGGCTCCACATACAGAATCGATAGATCAAGCCGATGGTAATCGGCCAATCTACTATTGTTAAAGGCGGCATATTCCAACTCGTATTCATCATCGTCCTCGTCATCAGGAACTAAGGTATTCTCCTTCGAAAGGGGCAGGCCTGTTTTGTATTGATAGGCTAGTCTGATTTCCCATTTGCGCATTTGGTAAGAAGACATCAGCTTTAGCTGATGGAGCTGCTGGTTGTTTGCCGGAAAAGTTTGGCTTTCGAATTCGTCTTCCTCTTCCTCCTCTTCTTCCTCCTCCGGCACCAATAGAATCACACTATTGTTGGCGAGGGAATAGCAGAGAGCAGTGCTCAGGCTTCCGATTCTCTTGTTGACAAGAAAATCTACTCCCAGCGATGTCATTTGATTGTTTGAGTCGGACACGATGGCATTTCGCACATTGGGATTCTGTGCTGCCAGGCCTTTTGTATGATGATAGTAGCCTTCTATGTCCAGCAGCCAGCCTGACTTTCGAAAAATGAAACCAGCAGCGGACTTTCTCGCATTAAGCACTGTACTACCCTCCTCGGTATCCAACTGCCAGATAGCATTTTCCAGATTCAGATTGTTATCTACAGGTTCGTATACTTGTCGAATAAACTGATGATAAATGCCCGAGCTGGCCTTAAATCTAATGCTATTTGAAAGTCTGTAGCGAAGCGATATCGAAGGAGAAAAGTACACATTATTCAACTTTTTGGAATAGCTTGCCCTGCCACCCAATTCGAGCAGTAGCTTGCGTCTCGCCAGGACCTGTCGAGCGTGAAAGTGGTGAAAGAGCCCCGACCGACTGATCTTGTTCTCCGATTCGGTTTGAGCCGTAGAATAGTCCTCAGTTTCTACCTCCACACTTTTACGATCAAGAATATAGCCGATAGAAGTCCTGGTTTGTTGCTTTCCAAAGTCATAGGCGATTTTCCACTGTTGGTCTTCGATGGCATGAGATTCTTCCCTGCGGAGAATCTCATTATTGACATTGGCAGCTGCAAAGCTAATCAGAGACTCTTCCTCGAAGGAGGAAAAACTATGGCTCAACTGGATGCTGTCTCTGCTTGCCAGTCCCCAGCTCAGCCGATTGGAGTAGGCAGTGTTGCTGGAAGAAATCTTGTCAGAGCTTAGCAGATCAAGTGCAGTGTAGGAGGATACATTTCTATTTTCCCCGGAAGAGAGGAACCAGGAAGATTGAAACTTAAGGTTGCTTCTGGCTTGTACAATTAGCTTGGCATTGAAGTCCTGAAAATCCACTTCCAAATCCTCGGCAGTACTGGCACCGGAATGGGGACTGTTTTCAAGAGCTGTCTCTGAGCCAAAAACCTTTTTGGTGTAGCTTTCGTAGGTTGGCGCATCAGGCCAAATTCCGAAGATGGATTTTCTGCCCGCGACCATTAGGCTGAGTTTATCCTTGATCACTGGCAAGTGAATCTGAGCAAAGCCTTCCGTCAAATTGAAGCCAGCACTACCATGTAGTCGCTCCGGCACTTTATCGCTTAAGAACATTTGCACAACACCACCGATCTTATTGTCGAGATGGGGTGCGTGATTGCTTTTGTAAACAGACACTCGCTCGATGTTAAAAGGGTTGATCGAGGAGATCATGCCAAAGAGATGGCCACGATCGTACAAGGTCACCCCTTCCCAGCTAATCAGATTATGGTCTGCAGTTCCACCCCGTATATTGAGATTTACTGCGCTGTCATCAGGCGAATCGATACCGGGTAGGTTCTGAATGGTTCGAAAAAAATCTTGCCGAAAGAGATTCAGATCTTTGGTCTTCAGGGATAGATCTAGATTGAGTCCTCCGTAAGATCTGCCTTCTTCTATTCCTCTCTTGAGGTAGGAAAGTACCACAATGGAATTGTTCAGCAGAAAATCATTGGTACTGAGTTGGATTTTAGGACAATTGGCCAATTCTGATAGTCCAAAGCTTTGCTTTTCAAATCCTAAGTAGCTGATTTGGCAGCGCTCATTCTTATAGGCGCTGAGCTCCAATGAAAACGCTCCATTTTCATCACTGGTCGTGCCTTGATTGCCCAGGTAGATATTGGCAAATGCGAGTGGCATAGCATCGACTGCAGACTCGATTTTGCCACAGAGCTTGTAGCGCTTCTTTTCCATCGGAAGCAAAATCACTGTCGAATCCTTCACTTCGATTTCCAGAGCTGTGGTCTCAAAAAAAGCTTTGATTTTTTCCAGAGAATAGTCCCCGGAAAAGGAAAATTCCGCTTCCAGTTCATCGGTTTGTTCCACATCGTAATTGAAAACAAAATCACTATTGCTTTCGATCTGCTCAATGTATTGCGAGAGGCTTTGAGTCTGTGCCCAGCTCTTCCACGAGTAGAGACATAGCATCAAGATCACAGCAATCAATCGCAATTGTGAGGTCTTACTCATATACTTCAATCTGCTTAGCAGCGACGCTTTTGAATTTTAATCCCATTGGGCTACAAACCTGGGTCAAGGCCTTATCTAGATCATTGTGCTTGAACTCACCTGAGAAGGTCTTGTTCCAATTCTCATGCTTGATTCGGATATCGAATTGACGTTCCAACTCCTCAAAGACTTGTGTCAGTGGCTCCTCTTTTATTCTTGTAGAGCCTTTCATCCAGCTGGGACGGGTCCCTTGGATGCGAAGCACTGGGCCCTGCTCAGCATTTCGAATTTCGAGACGCTGGCCAGCTATCAAGACAGCCTGCTGCCCTTCATAATCAACTGCGACCTTGCCTTCGTAACAATCGACTGTCAAGTTGTCCCCCCAGGCACGTACATTGAATTCTGTCCCGAGCACCTTAACACTAGCGGTGCCTGTTTGCACCTCCAATTTGTTTCCTGGCACCACTTTGAAGAATGCTTCGCCTTCGAGATTGACCTGTCGATTTCCCTGTTTACTTCCTTCCTCATAGCCTAGACTTGAGCCGTCATTTAGGGTGACATCAATCACTCCGTCGAGGCTTAGTTCGGCTAGTGTCCCATTAGCAGCTGAGGTCATGATCCGATTATCGGATAAGAGCAAGTAGGCTGCAAACAGTAGAAGTAATGCAGCTGCCACGCTGGCGATCGGTAAAAGCAGTCTTCGGATCTTAGTTCCTTGCTTGTTCGCATCACGTTTTTTCAGCAATGCCTCGTAGCCACTTTCTTTGTTATGTGCTTCTAGCTGCAGCTGCTCAGTGGCTAGCAAGATGGCTTGTATCTCCTCCCATTCGCCGGTGGCTTTAAGCTGGGCAATCTCGCTTTCGGAAATCTCTCCACTTACTATTCTTGCGTAGATGTTTTCATCATAAGCCATTGTCTCAATTTAAATTTCCAAGAATTGATCTACACGTTCTTGTGTACTTGTCTGAGGCTTGCCAAAGCCTTGTGCATTCGTTTTTCTACCGCCTTGACACTAATGTCCAGCTCCTCTGCAATTTCCCTGTATTTCTTCTTGTCAATGCGATTCATCAAAAAGACGACTCTCTGGTTTTCCGGCAAGGCAGAAATAGCATCCTCAAGCCGCTTTTTAAATTCACTAGCCTGAAGGATATAATGGGGATCCGAGACGTCGATGCTTTCCGGCTTTGCTTGATTGGCAAATTTGAGGGCCACCTTGTTGCGGCTGACCTTGTTAAGAAACAGATTGTTGGCCACGGTAAACAGATAGGACTTTGCCTTTTCCAAAGACACTTTCTTGCAATTCTCCCAAAGTTTGATGTAAGCATCTTGAGCAAGATCTTCCGCCAGACTCATGTCGCCAGATTTATAGTAGAGAAAGTTTCTCAAGTAAGTACTATGTTCAAAGTAAAGACGCTTGTATACTTCCTCCTTACAAATATTGCCCATATTCCAAGCACAGTTTTGTTGTGGGAATAGTGGGATGCAGATACCTGCATCCCACCCTGCTTGCAATATATGGAAAACCCTCGGGTTCCCCTTCTATTGGTATAATTCCCCGGCTTTTAGTCGCCGTCGCCATCTTCGTCGTCTTCATCATCGCTGTCGCCGTCCTCATCTTCGCTCTCTCCATCTTCGTCTTCACTCTCCCCGTCCTCATCTTCACTCTCCCCGTCCTCATCTTCACTCTCCCCGTCCTCATCTTCGCTCTCTCCATCTTCGTCTTCGCTCTCACCATCTTCGCTGTCACCTTCTTCCTCTTCGCAGGCTTCAAGCAGAGCAAGAAATTCTTCCGAGTCTCTGATTTCTGAGTTCGTTCCATCTTCCAGTACAATGCTCACTGGATAGATCGGCTCTGGCAGTGCAGTTGGGTCCGCGGTCAGATCCTCCCACTCTTCAAGCCCCATTTCCAATTCACTTGCATCGGCGTAGCTGGCTGTAGTTCCATCCGGGTAGCTAACTTCAATCGGGTAGACAAAATCAAAGCAATCGGCTTCGAATTCCAGTCCATCTGAATCACCATCTTCGTCTTCAGAATCACCCATTTCGGCATCCAAATCACCATCAGCTGTGATGCTGAGGCCATCTTCGGTGGCTGTTTGTTCACCACGCTCTGACTTTGCTACGTCCATCAATTCCTTCTCACAGGAGTTTAAGATGCAAATCGTAAACAAACTCAACAAAAGAACTTTCAAAAACTTTACAGTTGTCATTTTAATATTTTTTGTTATTAAACAAGTACTATCGCTCTTGAAACAGCTTTGGTAGAATTTACCCTACCACTCTGGTGATTCTTTTTTCGATTTTTTATTTGCTTAGGGATAGAGAATCAATAAAGTCCATTTTGACTTGCCAGGAGTTTTAAGTAGAATGCGTGAAGGATAGAAGCGGAACGAGCCGCGGGGCAGGACGTCTGAGGCCTGGCTGATGGGGGCTCGTAACGCAGTGGAGAGACCACAGCAGCCAAGAGCCGAAGCGGCCTGCACAAGGTGAGTATTAGCGGATAGCCTGACCCGTAGCTGGCAGTACAGTCCATCCCCCCACCGTAGGGTCAACTTATGAGTTGTCAATACTGCAGGGGGATGGACTGTGCTGAGAGCGTAGGGGCACGCCCAAATTATCTTCTTGAATGGATTAATCCTAATTCTTTAGATGATACAAAATGAAATCATAGATCTGAGCACGTTCCTGCAGACTTGCATGGAAGCTACTAAAGGTCCCATAATGCCCGGCATCCTTCGCCACACGAAGCAAAACAGGGTTCTTTTGAGCCGGTCTGCTTTGGAGCTTCGCGGCAAACTTGTAGGAATGCAGCGGAGGAACACGATCGTCATTTTCGCCGGTCATGATTAGGGTGGCTGGATAATTGATCTGCTCCTCGATATTGTGAAGAGGGCTGTAGGACAGCAGGCTTTGAAAACCTAGAGAATCCTCCACAGCACCGTACTCGCCAGTGTGAAAATGCCCCACCGTGAATTTTTGAAATCGCAGCATATCAAATGGGGAAACAATGGGGACCACTACTTTGAATAATTCCGGTCTTTGCGTCATTGCTACAGCTACTACGAGACCTCCATTCGATGTACCCTTGATGGCCAGTTGATCAGGACTGGTGTAGTTCTGATCAATCAAATACTCTGCGGCAGCTATAAAGTCATCAAAAGATTGTTGCTTGTTTTTTCCCCGTCCCTGTCTGGCCCATTCCAGTCCTTTCTCTCCTCCACCTCGAATCCGAGCCACTGCATAAATCCCTCCTTCCTCAAGAAAGTGGACAATGCCAGGCTGAAAATGCGCTTTAACAACAATACCAAAACCTCCATAGGCACTCAACAGTGTAGGATGCGGCTTGCTAAAATCCATGTTCTTCTTGTAAAAGATATGGACCGGGATCATAGTGCCATCAGTAGAGGGCAAGTCCAGCTGTTTGCGAGCAAAATCAGAAGGATCAAAGTTTACGAGCGTCTGCCCCAAGGGTTTCATTTTGTAGCTCTCCAGGTCAAGCTGATAGACCAGTTTGGGCTGTGTATAACCAGAATAGGCGAATATAAGTTTCTTGTCCAGGTATTCTCCGCTGAAGTTGTCTGCAGAGTAACCAAAGGGGATATCAATACTCTGGAGCGGGCTTCCCGAATAATCAAAAAAGAGAATTTTCTCTATACCTTCTGTCAGGTACTTTACAAGAATTTTCTCTTCCAGCAGCAGGATCTCTTCAGCAGATGCATCGGGAATCTCGGGAACGACTGTCTTCCATTTTCTGGGCTCCTCCGGATCTATACTGATCAGCATACCTTGATCTGCGTCTTTGTAGGAAAGGGCGATTAGTTTCCCCTTGTGACTGCCTAGAATATTGAGCTGTTCCTCACCACTCAGCTTCATCAGCAGTGGGCGCAAGCCGGGTATCTCTGCTTCAAAATCATGGCAGAAGATATTGCCTAGGCCATTCCTTCGATCATGCTCGACGAGGATCATGAATTGTTCATCATCGGTTGTTAAGACTGAAAAACTATTCTCAGGAGCATCCTTCCTTTTGAATATCAACTCGTCTTTCAATTGCGGTTCTCCGACCTTGTGGTAATAAACTTCAGCACCAAGTGCTTGCCCAAGATCGTGGTCGGGATACTTCGTATAATAGAAGCCATGCCCTCTCCAGGCTATAGAAGAATATTTTACATTCTTGAGTCGATCATCTAGAAACTTGCCTGACTTAATGTCCATTACCTTGATCTCCTTCCAATCACTACCATTTCTAGAGTACTCAATTGCGAGGTACTTTGAATCTTTGGAAGGCTCGTAGCTGTCTATCCTAATTTGGTCTTTCGTAGAGATTTGCAGCGGATCGACAAGCAGCTCAGGATCTCCCTTGGGCGATTTCTGGTAGTATACTCCCGGCGTCCCTCCAGCTGTATAGTATAATGCATAGTAATAGGCTCTCTTCTTTGTCAGGCTGGTATACCGGGTGTAGGCAAAGTGATCCATCCTACCAAAGGAATTGATCTCTGCATCTGCCTTTCTTAGCTCTTTCTTTGCAAGCTGCTCTTGTGCTTCGAGCCAGGTTTGTGTACTGCTACTGTTGGGATCTTCCAGTGATCTAAACTTATCTGTAATGATCTGATTAAAGAGGGTATCCAGGTGATTCCCCGGCTTAATATTAGGATACTCAATTGGCTGTCCATCCAGAGCAATTGCAAAAAACAGTGCACAAGCAAGACATAGAAGCAGTTCTTTCATGCAGCAAGTTAGGACTTTTTGATATACAAACAAACGTCTCTCTTGCAAGTATGCAATTGAATAACAAAGAGAATCATCCAGACATCAAATATCTGAATTGCTCCGCTGTGGCAACATATATTGGCTATATAGTTTTTGTAAATTTTGCTTATCATGTGTAAACTGTTGCTCTAACCAATGCGCTCTCCTCCAAGTCGTCTCGACGGCTTTGCGATGACTCAAAGGTCCTGATCAGTATGCTGTTGGAACCACCCTGTGATTCTGCCACAGCATATCGGTTGACCGGCAATCCCTAATTGCGACAAGGGAAAAGAAGAACAGGCTATTTATTTGGGCGTGCCCCTCCCTTCATTTCAGTCGCGCTATCGCGCTCCTTTCACTCAGTCCGGGTCGCGGCCTCCGCTAATACTCACCTTGTGCAGGTCGCTTCGGCTCTTGGCTGCTGTGGTCTCTCCACTGCGTTCCGAGCCCCCATCAGCCAGGCCTCAGTCGTCCTGCCCCGCGGCTCGTTCCGCTTCGGTCGCTCACGCAGATGCTGGCAAGACTGTTTGTACTATTTAACTTTTGCGGGATACGAAAGTTCCATTTTTAAGGTGACAAAAACGTATATTTGACCCTCCGAATCAATGAAATCGCTTAATAATGTCGACCCAACTGTACCCGATCTTGCTACTGCTGCTTTTTAGCGCAGCTTTACAAGGACAAGAACTGACCTTGTCCATATCGCCGGCAAACGCAGGCACCATTCAAGTCAATCAGCAGTGGTTAGAGACATATCCCTACATAGTGGATTGCAGTAATCAAATCAATGTCTCACTAGCTGTCTACCCTGATCCAAGCTATCAGTTTTCTCATTGGTCGTTTGACAGTAACGGTACAGAGCAAACTTTGGCTACAAGCGATCTAAGTCTAGCAGTTAATTCGGACATGTCGCTAAATGCAGTATTTGTTTTGCATGACGATACTAGCAACGTTGGACCTCAAGGGCCAGCGGGACCACAAGGTCCGACAGGGCCGCAGGGACCGGAAGGAAATACCGGCACTACTGGGCCAGCGGGTCCTCAAGGTCCATCGGGTCCTCAAGGAAATGCTGGGCCGCAGGGACCAAGCGGAGACTACGGCAGCACTGGGGCTCAAGGTCCTCCCGGCCCGACTGGGCCACAAGCTCCCGGGGAAATGGACCCCGAATTATCTAGCCAAGACAATCCAGAATCGGCTGTGAGCGAGTCTGCTGAAAAAAATCCAGACTGTCCTCTATTGAGCCCGAATGCCTTTAGTCCAAATGGGGATGGTCGCAATGATCGATTTAGGTTTCGGACGAATGACGCTACGGAATTGCAGGCAGAATTGCAAATCTTCAATCGCTGGGGCAATTTGGTCTACAGTACCTCTGACTGGTCCTTGGGCTGGGATGGCAGTTTTCGGGCCAATCCTGCCAGCTTCGGGAGCTATGTGTGGATATTGTCAGGCACTTATGTTCTGGATGGTCAAGTATACCCTTTGCAGAAACAAGGTTCTGTTACTTTGATTCGATAACTAGTGCTGCGTAAACAAAGTTCGTAACACCTTTGAGGAGCTTATCTTTTTGT
>JAHDDV010000489.1:0-1970 GCA_020629205.1 Chitinophagales bacterium
TCTACAATATGCTGTGCCTGTTATCAATGCTTCACCACCTTCTCATTCCTCAGCAAAGCTCCATCAGGAGAATACAAGGACACATAATACATCCCAGAAGCGAGATGCTTTAGTGAGAACGAAACATCGCTTGTCTCTATGAAGCCGCAGGTCTGGCCCAGTGTATTCTTGACTACAATAATCTTTGGACCTTGCAGACCTAGATGCAATAGATCATGGGTTGGATTTGGATAAAGCAAGTTGCGCTCCATTCCATGGAAATCCAATACAGAGACCGGCAATGATTGCAACATCGCATGGGCATCGATCTTTCCAAAACCCCAAATTGTAGGATCAGGATTATCTGTGGTATAAGTATCTTTGATCGCTGTCTCGCTCATGAGAGCAATCAGTTCAGCAGGTGTCGCATAGGGATTGGCCTCCAGGCAAAGGGCAACAATTCCCGCAGCCATCGGGGCGGACATGGAGGTGCCACTGCTCTCGGCAAAGTAATAATCGCGATCAGTCGCGGTATCGGTATATTGATGCACCGCCAGATCATGATCCACTTCACCTGGAGCATAATTGACTTCAAATGAATTCACGGCAGAAGCAATCGTCATGCCCGGAGCCGTGATATCCGGTTTGTTTCTTCCATCGGTCGTAGGACCTTTGCTGGAGAATGGGCAGATCTCATTTGGACTGACATAATTGCTATAGGACAGGTTGTCGCCGGATAGGTTGGTGAAATCTACTCTGGAGGCATAAGCCCCTACCGCAATGGCGGACTCGGTACAGGCCATCTCCCCAATGGTCATTAGATCGTCTCCAGCCGTGGCTCCCGGCACACCATTGGTCACGAATTCGCCGTAGTAGCCTCTGGATTCGGAAACATAGCCCATCCATACATTTACTGCGCCACTGCTTGCTTTTACTGTGATCGAAATATTGTCATTCGTCTTGCTGTGGATATCGAGAAAAGCATGTGGTTTGCCATTGACATCGGCAGCGGCCGTGCTAATATGAACAAAGAGCGTATCGCTGTCGGAACCGATGACTGTGGTGTCAGTAGTGCTATCATCTATGCAGATGAAATCGGTCAGGGCATTTAGGTTTTGCCCTGTGTAGGTGCCTAATTGCACACAGAAAGTTTCTCCTGTATCCCCCCAAATGTCTATCCATGTTTTGTCTTCCCCTAAGCCGGTGTTGAACCTGACAAAACTCTGCAGCAGACTATCCGTCGGCGAGAATTCTTTGCTTAGATGAAGATTTTGTTCACCATTGTTTCCTGCCGAAACGGTGAAAATCTTACCTGGGCCAGTGAGGTTATTTACTGCTTGACTAAACAATGAAGTACCATCATGAGGACCAATGCTGCAGCCCCAACTCAGGTTAGCCACTGCTGGCTTGCCTTGAGCATCGGCGTAGTCAAATACATAACTGATGCCATCCACGATGTCAGTCATTCCGGTATTTTCCCATTGCTCTGGTGGCGGCGTAATACCAACAAATACAAGGTCGCTTTCATAGGCCACTCCTCTGTAATCATCGTCTTCTCCACCAAAGCCAGAACCGGCTGCAATGCCTGCGACATGAGTGCCGTGAGATTCATTGGCATTGTCAGTTTGCCCTGCCAAGATAGCTGCCTCGTTCTTAAGCTCCTTGCCGTAGCTATAGTTTACCGGAGTCAAGCCCAGCGATTTTTGCTCCCAGACGCGCTTGATTCTAGAGCTCACTCCATCCGCATCATAGAAGGTCGGATGGGTATAATCGAAGCCCACATCCAAAATGCCTACCACGACATCTTTACCTGTGTACGCCTGCGGAAGATCCGTTCCTTCGTGCACGAGATCGACATTGGTCATTGCGCGAGCTTCGTATAGGTTAGTACCGATGGGTGAATCCAGCTCTACGAAGTCAATGCCTGTTTCCAGTTGTGTCAGTTCCCATACCCTATCGTGTGGAATCTTGACTGTCCAAATATTGCCTGC
>JAHDDV010000489.1:2070-3245 GCA_020629205.1 Chitinophagales bacterium
GGACAAGGCTCATTACGCCCAATCTTGGGTTCCGTTCTCACCTGTACGATTTCTCCCTTTCCTATAGCTAGACCGCGACTTGCAGGCGTTCTATCCTGAAAGTAATCATCATAGGCATTGAACGGAGAAACAGATTCAGAAGAGTGCATACTTTGCTTCTCCTGATATCCTGCCCAGGTCGAAGTTACTTTTTTGTAGCGTTCTGCAATTGGAAGAACCGCTCTCTTCCTATTGTGCCGAGATGGTCGTGCAAAAGCCTCCTGCACCTCGGCCCAATCACCACAGAAAAACAATGAGACCCAGTTTCGCTCAAACAACTGTTCCACCTCCGGCAACAATTCTTTGGCTTCAATATGTAATAGATCGCAAATCAGAGAACCAATTACATCGCTATCAATTACATTATCTTCAATCTTGCTATCCAGAAAAAACTGCATCACATCCCTAAACCAATTGATAGCTTCATCCCGTCTTTGGGGTTTGTGTAAAACAAGCTGCACAATCATCATAAACACCATGCAAGGAGCAGAAGTATCAAGTCCTGGCCTAAACACAAATTGCTTGCAAGCCTCAAGATCATTTGCACTTATTTTGTAGAGTACTTCCCACAAAGACTCATGAAGAAAGTCTCCAAAATACAATTCCAAATAATCATCAGATTGACTCAAAACATTAAAGATAGCCTGCAGGCTTTTAGTCGCCTCAAGCTCCCCTAAAAGAAAGAAGGCATGAATTACAAAATTCATCTTCTCTTCATCCCATCCGCCTTTTTCACATATTCCATCGAAATAAGCGAATCGGTCGATGCTATCTTGCAATACCAACTCGAGATCCGGAATTAGAGTTTCTATAGGAAGGGCAAGAATCGCATTGAGCTTTTCCTCCTCAATACGAAGCCCATTGTTGTATAGCCAGTCAATCTCCTGATGATGAAACGAAGGCGCCTCGCTCTTTGTCATCAGTACTTGTTGCTTTTGTGTCACTGATATTTTGTTCTTTTCGTCCTCTTCTATTCGCAACTTCAAACTCTGCATTCTGCACAACATCAGATGATTTAAAGCCTGGGCCGTATCAGGAGAATCGGGTGCGATTTCATCCATTATCCCATATCGAATTTCGACCTGCTCAATATCTCCAATCGCCGCAAAATACATGACAGCGCATCTTTGCATGGA
>JAHDDV010000490.1 GCA_020629205.1 Chitinophagales bacterium
TCATCAGACATAGCCTAACAATAGGCCAAATCCAATGACCACCAATAGCGCTCCGAAAAATTGATGGAATACCTTTTTGTTGCTGAGCAGTTTTCCTGAGATCTTGTCCAGTCCGAAGCCGGTTCCAGCTAGTATTCCGCCCAGAGGAACACTATACCCAATGGCAAATACAAACAGTGTGAACCAACTTAGCAAGACACTACTCTGCAAAAAAGAGGTGCCTAAAATGATGGGAAAGATTGGGTTACAACTGGCTGAACAGGCAGTGGCAAAACCACCCAAAGCCAAGCCGAAGATAAATCCCTTATTGGCCAATGCAGAAAGTTTGGAGCTCAGTCTTTCGCCTATCTTTAAATCAAAAGGTAGCATGTCAAGGCTCTTCAATCCCAGATAGACTACGAGTAGCCCTGCAACAAGTGTCCAGTACTGCCCGACGCTGGAGCCGATGGATTGACTGACAAAGCCGGTCAAGGCGCCAAGCAAAGACAGAGAAATTACATTGCCAATAAAGAAGGAGAAGCCGGTCTTTAGATGAGAATTTTGGCTATTGTTCCCTGTGTCTGCTCCCGCATAGCCAGTCACAGCGGCGACGACGCCAATGTTACAGCAGGAGCCTACAGCGGCAAGAAGCCCCAGGAAAAAGACAGCGATGAAGAACAGTGGCGAGTTGAGTTGGCTTTCGATAATACCACTAGACCACTGTTGAATACTTTCTAGCATTGGGTCTATTTTTTACCTGCGCATTTTGCTTTCTGTGCAGGTGTACAAGATTTTGAGGGCTTACAGGACTTAGAAGTGGCACAGGCTGCTGGATTGCATGTGGCTGCTGCTGTAGTCGCTGCAACATAAGCTTTGTAGAGTTTGATTGAACTCATTGTTTCACTGTCAAAGAGGGAAAGAGCACCCGCCCTTCCAATTACCACAACTGCGGGGCTATTTTCGATCCCAATGGCTTCAGAAAAGGTAGTATATTGTTCGTCGGAGGGAGCAAGTTCATAATACTGAGCAGAACCATCGGACTCGTTTAGCTCGGCTAAGACTTCCGTGATCTGAGTGGACATTTGCTTGTTTTGCGCTTCATCATTTCCTTTCAAGAGCACATAAGCTGCTTCTTTATCTGTTTCCATCCACTGGAAATCCTCGATCGATGGGGCAGTCACGGCGAGTTCATTGGCATTGGTCGCCGTTTTGAAGACTGAGGATATCGCAAAGACGAATGCCAGTCCCAGTATTAAAAGTCCCAGGCCTTTTTTGAAATCGGCCTTTGGCTCTTTCGCAGTCTTAGTAGAAGAACAACAGTTCGTGCTTTTATCCTGGTTTGGTGAGCAACAGTTTGAATTTTCCATTTGCGGTTGATTTTTTGTCATTGAGTCCGGTAAGGACCCTTGATTTGAGTTTGTACTAGCGGAGTCTGAGGTAGTATTGCCCCCTGGACAGAGCGTGTTCATGATTGAGCTATTAGTATTCAATCGGCTGCTGATGAATGCTGCTAGTTGGAAGGGATCTATGGCCTATTTTTCAGCGTACACGCCTATGCTGATCACGGCATTGTCTCCATTCTTATAGGCTTCGATTTCTTCCTTTGTAGCATATTGAAGCAATATCTCTTCAGGAAGCTCGATTTCCCGCTCTTTTGTAACCCTAAGATTCTTGAAGCCCACTTGCGCTATCGTCTCGAGATACTCATCCCTTTGCATGGCACCGGATATACAGCCGGCATACATTTCTGAGGCCTCTAAAATTCCCTTGGGCAATTCTCCTCTCAAGACCACATCGGACATGCTAAAATGGCCACTAGGTTTCAGTACCCGATGTACTTCTGAATAGGCTTTGTATTTGTCCGGTACCAGATTTAGCACGCAGTTGCTAACAGCAACATCGATAGAATTTTCTTCCAAAGGTAGGTCTTCAATTTCACCCAGGACAAACTCTACGTTTTGGTAACCGAGCTTGTCGTTGTTTTTTCTGGCTTTTTCGATCATCGCTTCGGTTATATCTACACCAATGACGTAACCCTTTTCACCTACCAGACTCCGTGCCACAAAGGCATCATTGCCTGCCCCGGAGCCCAGGTCGAGAACGGTATGTCCCTCTTGGATTTTTGCATCTTTGGTTGGGATTCCGCAACCCAATGCATAATCAGCTTCTTCAGCATAACCTTCAATGCCTTCGTAGCTTTCGCTAATGCTCCAATTCGGTTTAGTGGAGTCGCAGGAGCAACTACAGCCACAGCCTGTTGCAGAATTAGCCACTTCAGTATAGGTCTTTTTTACTGTCTCTTTGATTTCTTTTGACATGATATTTCTTCTTTTATTTGATCAATTTTGCCCTATAGACGGGGAGTCAAAAAAAAGACGCAAAAAAAATCACTAGTGCCCAAGGCATTAGTGCCTAGGGACCTAATTGATGGATAGTTTGCATGAGCTTATCTTTTAGCCAGCTAAGGCGTGAGGAGGGATTATAGCAGAGCTACATGAGCGACGAGCAACGCAAGATGGCGGAAAGAGAAGCCATTCAAACTGTTCAGAAATTAGGTCCCAAGGCACTAGCATTCCCCGCCGCAGTCCTTTGAATCAAGTTTGCTGCGCTTGTTTTGTTCGTAAGCCAATACATCACCATACACATCCGTGGTAATCGTGCAGCATTGTTGCAGGGTAGATTTCAGCATTTCACGTCCCCTCTGCACCCGTGATTTAGCTCCAGAGTAGGATATGCCCAATCTTTTGGCGATTTCCTTTTGCGGTACTTTTTCTATATCCGCCAGGATTAGAGCTTCCCTATACTTTTCCGGGAGCGCGTCAATCAAAGGATGCAAGCAGGTTGATAACTCGCTTGTCAAGGTCTCTTCAGACTGCTCGACAACAACAGGATCCTTTTCTAAGCTATCCACCCTGGCTTTTCGAAAGTGGTTGACGATCTCATTTCTCGCGATCTGGTAGGTCCAGGAGACCAGTTTATTATCATCCCGCAAGCTGTCAAACTTGGTGAATACCTTTACAAATACGTCCTGTACAATGTCTTTGGTCAAATCTCTGTCTTTGGTTTTGCCAAATACAAAATTTGTTAGCCGGTCATTGATCGAGTTCCAAACCTTAAGATCATTCATAGTGAAATGGTAATTGGCTTATTCAATATATTGATGTGAGCAACTACCGAAATTCTCTCAAGAAATGATCCAGGCAGTGTCTTACTGTAATATAAGACGAGGAATCCTAAAAAAGACGCAAAAAACATCC
>JAHDDV010000491.1 GCA_020629205.1 Chitinophagales bacterium
CCACCAATAGGCATAGCACTAAATTGGATCGGTCCGGAGCGCTTCGGCCCGACCCCTTGGATGGCATTCCTAAAATCACACCTGATTTTCCTGATGCCCAATCTGCTTTTTGCAGGAACCATCATCTTTGCCTTGGCTACTAAATTCAAGAGCTCTATAGTTTCCTTTGTGGGAACAATGGTGATCATCGTCACCTACGTCGGCTCTCTGAATCTTATGAGCGATCTGGACAATCAGGCCATGGCCTCCTTGCTCGACATCTTTGCGATCAGTAGCAACGCGCTGGACACTCAGTACTTCACTCCATTCGAACGCAATACCATCAACCCATCCTTCAGTGGTCACGTTTTGAAAAATCGAATACTTTGGGTATTGGTATCTCTTGTATTGCTGGCCCTCTCGTTTTGGCGATTCTCCTTTGCCAGCAAGTCAAAAAAAGTAAAGAAGAAAAAACAAGCAGCCAGTACTTCAGCCCTTGTTACGAAAAGACCAAAGGTCGGACTTCATTCAGACAGCAAATGGGCCAGCTTCTGGAGCTTCTTCAAGATCAACTTTCTGTCGATGACCAAGAGCACTTTGTTCATCATCTTGCTGCTCTTCGCCATCATCCTCTTGATCGTCAATTTGATGGGCAGCTTTGAGTACTTTGGACTCAAGTCCTACCCTGTCACCTATAAGATGCTCGATCAAATTAATGGCATATCGACCTTGTTTGTGATGATTTTGCTGGTCTTCTTCAGTGGAGAGCTGGTTTGGCGCGATCGGGACAATCATATTGGCGAGGTCATCGACAGTACACCTCACCTATCGGTCGTCTCCCTGTTTGCCAAAGCACTTTCTCTGGTCATGGTTGCTTCTGTCATCCATATCGTGCTGATGGCGATTGGCGTCCTGTGGCAAGCTTCCAAAGGCTATACCAATTTTGAATTGGATGTCTATCTTTTTGACTTTCTTACTGGGGGATTTATGCGTTATCTGATATGGGGAGCCTTTCTGATTTTCATTCAGGTACTGATCAACCAAAAGTACATCGCCTACTTCGCCTCGGTGCTTTTCATGTTTGCTTTGGATTTCATCTATGGCATTCTCAAAGTAGAGACAAAGATGATCATGTTGGGCACCACACCAAGCACCATGTATTCGGACATGAACGGCTATGGCCCCGGCTTCGTGGGACATCTTTGGTTTACCCTCTATTGGATACTGTTTGCAGTACTGGCTCTCATCCTCGCCGGCCTGTTTTGGCCAAGGGGGATGAATCGTAAGATTAGAGATCGATTTGCTGCAGGAAACAAATCATTGGGCAAGCGATATTTTGCGGGACTAGCGGTTGCGGCCATCAGCTGGCTTGGATTGGCTTCCTTTGTATTCTACAACACCGAGATACTCAATGAAAACCCTACCAGCTACGATCTGGAACAGCAGTCTCTTCATTATGAACAAAAGTTCAAGCAATACGAAGATCGACCAAAGCCCAGCATTGAATCGGTCGTCTACCATATCGATATCTATCCTGAGCAGAGAAGCGCCGAGGTAGTATCAAAGATCAAGATCAAAAACAAGCATGACTTTGCCCTTGACAGCCTGCACTTCACCCTCATCGACAATTTTAAACAGTCCCTTGAAATCCCGGGAGCAGAATTGGTCCTGTTTGACGAAGAGACTCAATATCAGATTTACAAGTTAAACCAACCTCTGGCAGCAGGAGCCAGCTTGGATATCGTCTGCAATTCAGAATTCAAACCTAAAGGATTTGAAAACACTGTTCAGGTCATGTCTGTCGTAAAGAACGGAACCTTTTTCAACAATCGCGATGTGCTACCCGGCTTTGGCTACAGCGATGCCTTTGAGCTCACCGACAAAAACACGCGCAAGAAGTACGATCTTCCAGAACGCGAGCGAATGCCTGAATTACAGAGCAGCTGCTCTCAACTTTGCATGAAAAATTACCTAACTGATGGTGTTTCTGATTGGCTTGCAGTCGAGACATTCCTCAGCACTTCAGAAGACCAAATCGGTATTGCACCCGGCACAAAAATCAGCGAAGAGGTAGTAGACGGCCGCAGAAAGTATCACTACAAAGTCGAAAAGCCATCTCAAAACTTCTACTCCTTTGTTTCAGCAGATTTCGAGATTGCTCAACGCGATTGGAACGGCGTTTCTATTGAAGTCTATTACCACAAGGACCATGCAGTCAATGTACCTCGAATGCTGGATGCGGTGGAGAAATCCTTGAAATACTACACGGAAAACTTCGGCCCTTACTATCATAAGGAAGCGAGAATCATCGAGTTCCCTCGATACGCTACCTTCGCACAAGCCTTCCCAGGAACCATGCCATATTCCGAAGCATTTGGCTTCATTATCGACTTGGAAGGCGAGGACAAGAACAATGTGATAGATGCTGTAATAGCCCATGAAATGGCACATCAATGGTGGGCACATCAGGTGATTGGAGCAACCATGCAAGGCTCTACGATGCTAAGCGAGAGCTTCTCGGAATACTCTTCCCTAATGGTGATGAAACAGGAAACAGACCTACTGCAAATGAAAGAGTTTGTAAAGTACAATCACTCGCGCTATTTACGGGGAAGAGGCCGCGAAACGGAACAAGAGCTTCCACTCAATAGAGTTGAAAACCAGAATCATATTCACTATGGAAAGGGCTCGGTAGTCTTGTATGCACTACAGGAGTACATAGGAGAAGAAAATGTAAATGCTGCCTTGCGAGAATTCCTGGATGCTTACAAGTATAAGGAGCCACCCTACCCCACTTCAAACGATTTCATGCGCTACCTAAAGCCGAAAGTACCAGATTCATTGCAGTACCTGATTAAAGATTGGTTTGAAGAAATCACCCTTTACGATCTACGCATGAAGGAAGCACAATACACTGAAAACCCCACAGGTGGTTATGATGTTGAGGTGCAGGTATTTGCCAGAAAGAACAAAGCCGACGCAAGCGGTCAAGAACAAAGTGCTGGGCTCGCAGACTGGATCGATATAGGCTTCTACAAAGATCGAGATGAAGAGGAGCTGCTGATGCGGGAGCGAGTACTATTGAATCAGGAAGAAACGAGTCTATCTTTCCACCTAGACACCATCCCTGCTAAGGCGGCCATCGATCCTTTGCGGCTTTTGATTGATCGGGTGAAGGAGGATAACACTTTGGTTGTTTCTGCTGTTGAATAGCTTCTATTGTGTATTGTGTATTGTGTAT
>JAHDDV010000060.1 GCA_020629205.1 Chitinophagales bacterium
TGGCTGAGCTTTCGCCACGGCAGCAGCGGCGCCCATAGCCGCTGCGATCGGGGCTAGGCATCACCGACCTTGGCTCGTAGCAAAGATGTTCAAGGATCAGAGCAAGGTGTATTGTTAGGATTTGATGTGCTATATTCGTCTTATGAAGATAGATAGCAAACTAAGATTTAGCGATGGCCATGAAATGCCGGCTTTTGGGCTCGGCGTATTCTTAAGCGAAGAAGGCGATGAATGTGCCAATGCCTGCAAATGGGCGCTGGACAAAGGCTACCGCCTGATTGATACGGCTGCCTATTATCGGAATGAGGCTACAGTAGGCAATGTTATGCGCGAATCCGGAATACCACGAGAAGCGCTTTTTGTCACCAGTAAGCTGTGGAATGACGATCATGGCTATGACAGCACTTTACGTGCCTTCGACAAAAGTATGGAGCAGCTGGGGCTAGAATATATGGACCTGTACCTGGTGCATTATCCCGTACCCGAAAAGCGTCTGGATACCTGGCGTGCTATGGAAAAAATTCGGGAGTCCGGCCGATGCCGATCTATCGGTGTCAGCAATTATATGTCCTGGCATCTCGAAGAATTGCTGGCCAATGCCAACACTCCTCCTGTACTTAACCAGATTGAAATGCATCCCTTCTGCTTTGGCAATAAGCGACGAGAAAGCATTGATCTCTGTCGGGAAAAGAACATTGTTGTACAATGCTATTGCCCACTGGTCCGAGCACGACGCTTAGAAGATCCGGTCTTGCAAAAATTGGCAGAGAAGTACGGGAAGACGACTGCACAAATTTTGATTCGCTGGGCACTTGAAGAAGGATTTTCTGTGATACCCAAAAGCTCTAAACAACATCGCATTCATGAAAACGCCGAAGTATTCGATTTTGCGTTTACTCCTGAAGAATTAGCAGAAGTTTCCGGATTGAATGAGGATTTCATTGTTTGCTGGGATCCTACACAGACTGAATAAGCGAGAAGATATTATTATCTTAATGCAAAATGACAAGCTCATGCAAACTATCCATCAATTAGTTCCCAAGGCACTACTAATCGGCTCGATATTCCTCCTTTGCAACCTTATAGGGACACAGGCGCAGAGTGTATGCGGTATCCAGGATGGCAGCTCCGCAGAACCCGGGATCGTGCAGGCTGGTACCGTAATTGTACCAGAGACTGCTCCGACAGATGGACCGGACGGCGGGTATTCAGTGGTAGTCGATGGCTCCGATTATCAATTGTATGAACAGCCGGGAGAACAAGCAGACAACAATGGTCCTTACCCAGAGGATGCAATTTTGCCTGAGCCAGCAGAGCTACTGGAAGGACAGTTCACGAGCGTGGATTACGAGTATGTCTTCACCATATGTCCAGCCGGAGCGGACAGCTGCTTTCTAAGATCCACCGAATCTGGCGCCATCAATCCAGCCAATCTGGATGATGACGGTACGATTGATGAATTGCCGGTTGGGAGTACGATATGCGTCACCGGTTTCACATATAGTTTGGGCCAGTTCAATTACATTCTCGAGCTAATTGCCAATCCGATTATTTGTGGGTTGCTAGAGCCTGAGTTTCCAGAAGGCATCACCTGCGATCAGATTGCTGAATTGGCAGTGTCCGGGATCAAGTCAGTGAATGACTTGCTGGTACTCACCAGCTACTTTGGTTATACTGCCAATAGTGTCCCGGAGGCTTTGTATGCACTAGGCGCTATCGAGAACCTGATGATCGAGAATGGATTCCCGGAATTAACACCCTGTTATGCTGTAGCTGGTTGGTCTGATTCCGCGCTGAGCACTTCTGCCATCATCAACAATGCCCCTGCTGGATCCCTGGAATCAGAGATTCTACAAATGATTGCTGATGAATGGGCAGGCAATGCTTTTTGCATGACCGTCATTGAAGTTGACATGTGTCCTTTTCTGGTAGCTGCCGGGGAGCCTTCGGCGACAGATGTAGAGGGACCGGTCTTGGTATGCAGCAATGATCTTTCAAGCTTGGTGGACTTTGAAAACTCGGGAGAAACGGATTCGGAATATGCCTATATCGTAGCCAGCGCCGATGGCAATACAGTCTATGCTAACTTCTCCGAATCCTATAACTTCTTTGGCTATCCGGAAGATACACTAAGGGTGTACGGCTTCTCCTACACAGGCGAATTCAGTCTGTCGGGTGGAGCTGGATTAGAAGGCATCAGTGCGAGTGAATGTGCAGAACTCAGCGAAACCTATGTCGAGGTTGTCGTTCAAGATTGTGGTGGTGTGGGTCTGGAAACTTTGGGAGCAGGTGCCCTGCAGATTTCACCGAATCCCAACAATGGTCAGGGGCTCTCGATTGAAGTAGATGCTGGGGTGATTGCTGGAAGCATTCTGGATTTACAGGGTCGTCTGGTCTTGAGTTTCGGTGCAGAACCATTCCTGGACACTGCCGAACTTAATAGTGGCTTCTACCTATTGTTACTCGACACAGATCGGGGCAAGATGCAAAGCAAATTGATTATTCAATAATCTCTTTCACTTTTGCCAAGATCCACTTGGCGTTGAAGACAGCCTTTTCGGAGCGGATTTCCTCATGTAGTTTCTGTGCCTGCTTCTGTATCTCGGAGGCAGACAAAAACGCCATTTGGTTGTTTATTTTTGCTGCCTTTACCGTGAATCGAATCAGGTTTAGGTAGCCTTCCTTTCTCTCTCCCGACAGAAGTTTGTTGCGTCGCAGATAGTTGCGAAAAGCCTCGCTGGAAGAGAGCAATGGTTCGAAGTCGCCGGACTCGTAGAAGTTTCGGAGAAGCAATGCCTTTGCCCCCAAACTGTAGCGTACATCGGTGAATTCTACATCTTGCAAGAGCATAAGCGTTTTGTCATATTCCCCTACTGCATGGTGATAGTTGGCCAGATTAAAGCGGTAAGCATTTTCGGCAATGGCGGCAGGTAGACGATCCTTGTGCTCTTCCAAAAAGTGGTAGGTCCAATCAAACTCTTCGAGGCGAATACCAACGGTGACGATGTTTTTGTAATGCCACTCCGACAATTGACCGTCGGCGAAAAGCAGGTTGTTTTTCAGCTCTCTCTTATACACTTCGAAGAGATTGGACAAGAACTCTTCTCGTCCCAAATTCACTTGCTGAACACAGAAGTTTTTGGCGAAGGAGTAAAGGTGCAGCTGCTCCTCCTTTTGAAATTCGGACTGGTGCTTGTCCAGGCTCTCAATTAGTAGGTAGTAGAAGGAAGGATCTTCCGTACTTAGCATTTTGTAGACATAGTAGTACAATAAGATCGGTGAAATTGTATTGTAGCGTTCGAGATTTGCCTCAATTTCCGCAATCACCGCATCAATGAGGATACTCTCATACTCCAAATCCAGTACCCTTTTTCGAATGGACATTTCGCAAGCATCTTTGAGCTTCTGAGCGAAGTAAAAGTGATCCAAGTGACCAATCTTACTAAGAAAGTTCTTGCTTTCCTGAAGTCTCGAATAGTGCATGTGATAGTTTTCAATCTCATGTCCCAGCTCGTATCCGGCCATGTAGTATGCCGCGTCCTTTATTTCATATTTTTCATAGGCATTCAGCGCCCGTACTTGTTCTCGATCAAAAAGGCTGCGTAGCTCTCGATCATGCAGGCTCTTTAGCATGAAAATGGACTCCCTCAGAGGATCTTCTTGAAAAGCTTCCACAGCACTAAACTGCTTAAATAAGGCATAGGTCCGCGAAAAGAGTAGGTCAAGACGTTTTCTAGGAATACTGGCGGATGCCATCACATTTTTAGCAATCATCTTTCGATCTACCTTTTCGGCAGTAAAGCGTGGATGCAGCTTTTGCAGATAGGCCACCAGATTTTTCTGATCTTTGTTTCGGCAAAAATATGGGCTATCGACAAAGTGCTTGAAGGAGCTCATCTCCTTTGTGCTTAGACTTTTGAGTGCGACAATCAGCAGCGAACTTTCCATGTATCTCCTTGAACTCTAGCGCGACCGAATGGCGGTGCCAAATAGCCCCGGGCGCAGTGGTATGAGGTGCTCAGGCAGCGTGGCGAATGGCTGGCAATGGGGGCTCGTAGCGAAGGCGAAGAGACCACAGTGCCAGACCAATGAGCAGCTGCATGAGTGCCGAATATTAACGTAGCACGGGTAGACAGCTGCCACGGCTCGATCTGCTGTGCTCCAAATAAAAAATTTCAAGCCATAGCGACTAGTACCTTATCTCTGGGTCACCCAGCTTCGTGTAGTTTGACTTGTACAAATTGTAATCCAAAATGGTGACCAAGGCATCAAAATTGATGTCCTGACTCACGTAATTGTAGATATCGGAAGGCAGGCTCCTCCACAGATTATAGTCTGCAAAGGTAATGATTCCATCGTGATTGAAGTCACCAGCTACAAGTGTAAATAGTCCATTGATTTGCTTTTGCTGTCCAGCACCGTATGCCTGACTAGAGGAGCTGCTAAAGTCGTACAGGCTATTGTGCGAAACGGTGGCTTTACTCATCACATCGATATGCCCTCGAGCACGCACCACCAGATATGGCTGATCGGTCTCCAATAGGCTACTGAAGAGTACCCCATTGGTAGATCCATTAATGTCAACAATGCTGCCATCCTCCAAAAGAAGGGCGGCACGCTGAGCGAGGATGCTGGCATCAGAGGGCGAAGAACGCAGCTCAACAAGCACCCAATCGATGGCATTGGGAGGAATCGCGGCTAGTGTTTCGGAGCCACCGTAATTCCAGGGGGCAGCGGCGAATGGTTGTGCATTGGGAATCAGATTGGTGGATGCAAGTGCAGCAGTCATGCCACTGCCATTCATTGCTCCTTCCAGCATGACTTTGGGTCGGATGACCAGCGGACCAGCTGGCGGAGGAGTGGCGGCACAATCGGCAGAGATCATCACATTGTCGATCCAGGTATTATTGCCATAATCATTGTAGGATTCAAAGACAATTTGAAAATTGGAGGAACCGACAAACTGGGTAAGATCAAGGGAGATGCAAGTATTGCCTGCACCAAAACACCAGTCATCGGCAGAGGCAGGCACGAAGCTGTTGTTGGAGAAAACACCGGTGGCGAAGGTCCCTGTACCATCTTCGGCATTTCCGTAGAGACGTGTCAGGGTCAAGCCACCATCGCCCGATCCATAGACAATGAGCGAGTCGCTATAGTCCGCACTGTAGCGACGGTGTGCGTATTCAAAATCCAATTGGGCCGTACTGTAATTGCTCAGGTCGATCAATGGGCTGTAGACCTGATCTCTTTGTCCCTGGTCCTGATATTCGTAGTGCTCCATGAAAATTGCCGTGGAACCGGGAGCATTGCCAGCGACCGTACCTACTTGCCAGGTAATTCCGCCATCAGGATTTACTGTGGTCCAATTAATTGTTCCTTCGAAATCTTCATTGTAAATGACCTGACTCGCACTGTTGCTAACATTGATCATCCCTGGAATAGTGATGCTATTGGAACCAAACTGGTTGGTCACAGTAAGGCTGACATCATAAACACCGGCAGTGCTATAGGTGACCGTTGGATTTTGGGCTGTGGAAGAGGAAGGTGTACCACCGGGAAAAGACCAGGACCATGAACTAGCAGCTGGGGTGCTATTATCCGCAAAATTGACCACTCCACCGGGGCAGAAATTTGTCTGGCTGGCTTCAAAGTTTGGGGTCGGAGGCACATTGGAGCAATAAGCATCCAGCATGAGATTAATGCTATTGTTTACATTTAATCGACCACCAGTGACGGTTTGAATTCCGATATTATCAGTACCATCAATGATGTAGTTTTTCACTTCCAGTGCAATTTGATCCGGATTGGCTTTGTAGGCATTGATAAAGGCCTGGCAACCGGCGGAGTATAAGAGAGCGATAGCTCCAGCAACATGCGGGGTGGCCATGGAGGTACCACTAAGGCTTTGATATTGATTGTTAGGTGTTGTAGACAAGATGCCTGAACCCGGAGCACCTAGATCTATAGAAGTTGTCCCGTAGCCTGCCTGATTGGCTTTGTTATCTGTATCCGTTGTATTGGTTACGCCGATCAACCAAGGGCTTGTACAGCCGGTAGGGACATCCCCCTGGGTTTCTACGTTAAGATTGATATTGGCTGTTGCACCTGCACTGAGAATACCTACAGAACCCAAATCATCGTAGAATCCGCACCAGATCGGGTAGCTAGAGGGATTGCCATAATCCACACCGAAGGAAGCATTGGTTGAAACGACAAATGCGCCAATCGAGCCTCCACTGTTGTTATAATCGAGCCGGGCTTTATAGGCATATCCATAGGCTTCAATCACCACCGACTCCTGCCCAGAGGAACCCTGTAATGGCATGATCTTTACGTCCCAGTTTACACCAGTGACTCCGATGCTATTATTTCCTTTTGCGCCTACGGTACCAGCGACATGAGTACCATGCTGATCGCTTCCGATATTACCGTTGCTATTGTAGGCATTCCAGCCATCATAGTCGTCGACATAGCCATTGCCATCATCATCTACACCATTCCCCGGCGTGTCGGCTGTATTTTTGTAATAATCCAAATCAGTATGATTGAGATCAAATCCACCATCGACTACAGCGACGACGATTTCGTCTCCATCTACTGTCGTTCCACCGGTCGTGATATCCCATGCTTCTACAGCATCGATATCGGCATCATTTGACCCGCCGCTTTGCCCAGTGTTGTTGAGTCCCCACATGCTACTGAAATTGGTGTCGTTTGGAACGAGGCGTTGGCTGACGTCGGTATGATTGACTTGCACCACATCGACCTGAGCATTAGCGGCTACCATGTCGATCACCTCTGCGTCTTGCCATGTGCTGTTGAATGAAATCAAGTATATATCAAGAGAGGGCACCAAGGTCTTGATGGGTTCCAGATCGACTTGCTGGTTAGATGCTAGCTCTATCTGTTTGACGGTAGTTGTTAAGTCTTCACCTGCCTGCAAACGCAGGATCAATTGGTTGGGCACGTAATTGTCTTGAGCCTGCAGGGAGAGATCAAACAAACACATGCAAAGCAATAGCAGAATGACTGGGTGTCTCATATAGATGTGGGTTGGTAATTTGCCCACCAATATAACAAATTTGGTCCGTAGCTCATTTGAGAAAAACCACTACTGTCCGCGATATTTCCGATCTAAACCAATTACGATCAGCAACTCCGTTCCAATCAGGGCAAGGGCGAGCACAACGACTTTGGCGACAACAGAATAGGCCATATTTGATGGCTGCGCCTGAAGTCCAAAAATCAGACTATAAAGCCCGAGAAGCAGGGCAATCGTAATGACGAAGAGCATACTGTGTCTGAAGAAGAAATCCTGCCAGGCTCGGGAGAAATTGTAGTGATGGCGTTTGTAGCGATAGAGGCAGGCTACCAGTATGATGCAGGAGAGCAGGACACCCAGCAGCGGGTTATCTCCTTCGATCACTCCAATACCACGGTCAATTCCAATGAGAACGCCCGTAATCACCGCCAGATTTCTGGCCCCGGTTCTGTCTAGTCTATCGTGCGCGATGTACCAGCCCATCAGCAGGAAAAAGGGTATAAACTGCATCCAGTGGCTCAATTGCTCATCGATCCACCATATTTGATCGTACAGCGGCCCCTGAGCATCGTTGAGATCTCTGGCCAGCATTTCCACAGTATTCATGATGTGCATACCATGACCGTACACATAGAGCACAGCCAGAAATTGACCGACCCACTTTAGTTTTTTTCGATCTGCCGAAAGCTCCGCACCATCTTGACTGCTGAAAACAACATTGTTGACCGCATTTAGAGCCACCCACATCATAGGCACATAGACCAAATGCTCAAACCAATGATTGTGCGTAATGCCGTGAATTTGGTCGTAGCAGATGCAAGTAAGACCCAGTCCCAGACCAAGACCAGCACAGGCAAAGAGCTTGTAATGGTAGGCCACACTGATGAAGAAGACCCACCATGCCATGCGTTTCACGTTCTTATCCAGGGCTTGATCGGTATGAGTAGGATTCTGCGTTTTCAGTTCTGACATGAGCGCGCAAGATACAGTTGAAAAGGCAAGGCACAAAACTGACCCGAGGCAGACTTCCCGAGACTGGTAATGTTTAGGTATATTTGAGTGAAGCGCTCTCAATTGATTGGCCCGATCACTTGTCTCAGATGATCGACCATCACTGGAAAACAGGTATAGATGTTAAAGAAGATTCTGATTGCTGTTCCCATAATCGTACTCTTATTGCTTGGCATAATCTATTATTCGCAAGCACACCGTCTGGAGGTACTCAATGCCTATTCAGCAAAAAACATTTGTTCCTGTGTATTCATCGCCGATCGAGATGTAAGACAGATCACAGATGAAAATCTGCATGTTTTCCCCTCTTCCTATGTCAGTACGGAGATTGATCGCGAAGCTAAGATGGTCAGCTGTGATCTATTTGGTTTCAAGAAGCGAACTGCTCGCTATCGAGAAGGGCTTGGCTGTGCCTTACTTGTGGGTGAGGATGATTACAATTGTTCTTTCAAAACCAAACCGGCTGCTCCGGGCTTGGATCCGGAGGTACCCTGGCCATATGGTCGCAAAAGTGTGCGAGCAAAACTTAATTCGATCCATGCCGTCTCATTGTTCAGGGCATTCGATTATGCTTTTGAGGAAAAGCATCATACAAGGGCCTTGCTAGTTGCCCAGAATGACACTATTCTAAAAGAGCAATATGCAGTGGGATTTAGTAAGGATACTCCGCAATTGGGTTGGTCAATGACCAAGAACATTGCTGGCACTTTGGTGGGGATATTGGAGAAACAGGGAAAGTTGGACAGGAACAGTCCAGCGCCTGTTGAGCAATGGAAAGCAGATCAACGCAAAAGCATCACAACCAATCATCTACTAAGCATGTCCAGCGGTTTGGAATGGGAAGAGGATTACACTACTTATTCAGATGTAACCAGATGTATCTTCCTGGAGGAAAATGCTGGAGACTTTGCTGCTTCGAAGCGGGCAGAATCGGCTCCCAACGCCATTCGGGAATACAGTTCAGGCAGCACCAATATTGTATCCAATATCATTCGCAGTCAGTTCAAGACTCAGGAAGAGTACTGGCGTTTTCCCTATGAACAATTGTTCTACAAGATAGGGATGAATTCTGCTCAATTGGAGACAGACGAATCTGGCAACTTTGTACTTTCCTCTTATCTCTATGCCACCCCGAGAGATTGGGCTCGATACGGCACTCTCTATTTGCATAATGGTGAATGGAAGGGGGAGCAAATCATCAGCCCTGAGTATGTAAAGTATTGTACCAATGAGCTTGGATTGGAACATGAGTCCTTCTTTGGTTACGGGATTAATTTTCTGCTGAATACGGACAAGAAGCTATTCCCGGATGCTCCTGAAGACACTTACTTTACCGGCGGACACGATGGACAGCGTGTCTTTGTGATCCCTTCACGAAAGCTAGTCATTGTTCGACTTGGTGTAAGTGATCAGGTGGATTGGAATGAGCTATTGAAGCGAATCCTAAAAGGCACAAAGAAGCGAGTCTAAGATCACTGCAATAGGATATCAGCTTTCTCCTTGATTAATGAGAGTACCTTGTCAATATGCCTCTGCTCGACATAGGTCTGAGCAGTGAGCATTCGAATGGTATATTGCCCTTCAATTTTGGTATGTGAGAGAAAGGCCTCGCCACTTTCGTTGATGGCCTTCAGCAATGATTCATTCAATCGGTTTAGCTGCTCCCGATTTGACATACCCTGGGGAGCCAGTCTGAAACAGGAAAAGCTTAGCAGTGGCTCTTGCATCAGGGTAAATCGGGAATCTTCTAATAGGCAATTGCAAAAGTACTTTGTCAGTTCAATGTGCTTTCGCAGTCTTGCTCGAATGCCGTCCATACCAAAGCTACGTATGACAAACCAAAGCTTCAAGGCTCTGAATCTCCGACCGAGCGGCACACCCCAATCGCGATAATCATTTACTTGTCCACGTGTACTCGTTTTGAGATACTCCGGGAGCACCTCAAAGGTTCTTAGAAGTGTTTCCACATTTTTCACATAGTAGGCGGAACAGTCAAAGTTGGTAAACATCCATTTGTGAGGATTGAATACCAGGCTGTCTGCCTTTCTCAGGCCCTTGCAAATCCATCTGCATTCGGGGAGCAGCATTGCCGTGCCTGCAAAAGCAGCGTCCACATGGAGCCACAATTGGTGTTGTAAACAGACATTGGCAATCTCATCCAGTGGGTCAATAGCTACCCGGCTGGTGGTGCCGATGGAAGCAATCACACAGCAGGGCACGTAACCCGTTTTCAGATCACTGGCAATTTGCCCTTCCAGCGCTTCTGTCCTCATGCGCCCGCGCTTGTCAACAGGAATCTTGATAAGATTCCTGGTACCTATACCCGCGATGGCAACTGCTTTATCAATGGATGAGTGTGTATCAATGGAACAATAGACCCGAAGATTGTTTGGCACGCCCTCCACATTGGAGCGAAAGCCTGTCAGACGTTCTCTGGCTGAAAGAATGGCTACCAGTGTTGCAGAGGAAGCCGTGTCTTGTATCACTCCTTCCCAGCTTTTAGGGATGTCCATTTCCACTTGAAGCCATTCCAGCACCTTTTGTTCCAGCTCTGCTGCTGAGGGAGAAGTATCCCATATCATGCACTGCGCACCTAAGGCTGAGGTAATGTATTCTGCAAACACAGATTCTTGCGAGCTATTGGCTGGAAAGTATGCGTGAAAGTTGGGGTGCTGCCAGTGGGTCATACCCGGCAAAATAATCTGCTGCAGGTCTGTTAGGATATCCTCAATAGCTTCGCTACTGCCAGGAGCTTGCGCAGGCAATTGACGATAGACCTCCTTTGGTTTGACTTTGGATTTTACTGGAAGCCTTTCCAGTTCGCTGAAAAACTGGGAAAGCCATTGACTCACTTTATCAGCATTTTGACTGAATTCGCTTTTCTTTAGCACAGGCACTTTGTTTTCTTCAAAATAAGTAGTTTTTGTGGACAGTGTTCACTTAATTAGATTGTTTTGCAGCATCTTCCCCCATTTTCCAAAAAGCACTATCGCCAATGGCAATCCCTAAAGCAACGCCCTTCGAATCCCCACAGCTCAAGATTCTGACAAACTTTGCACTATGTATGGCAAAGCACAGGACAGCTCTATTGTGCTCTTGCGTGATCTTTCTCTTTTCTTTTCTGCCCCTTAGCACCTTTGGACAGATCATCTATTGCTCCGGAAGCGACGGATACCTGTATGCTTTGGACATGAGTGATTGCAGTAGTGAGAATCTTGGAGAAACAGGGCTAATGTTTGATTTGGCCTATTCTCCTGATGGCACACTGTACGGCTTACTAGAAGGAGTAAATTTGGTAGAAATCCAACTAACAAACCCGCCCAATGTGGTGAATCTTGGGGTAGATATTCTTTCTTCCACATTTTTTTCCTTCAATGCCATGATTTGCAGTGCAGATAATATCCTTTATTTGGCCGATTCACATCCGAGCAACGGCACTCTGCTTGCCTATGATTTGAACGATGGAAGTCTTAGCAACCTAGGTACTATGAATTTTGCTAGTGCTGGTGATCTTGCCTACAACGGGGGCGATCTGTATCTGGCAAGTTTGCAAGGCGATCTCATAGCTGTAGATCTGGAGAACCCAGCAGAAAGTGAGCTTGTGACAGCCATAGGTGAGAATCTAAATCTGCAAGACATCTTTGGCATTGTCACTACTTCAAGTACCTGCACTGAAACGATTACTTATGCCTCCGCAGGAAACACATTGTATGCCATAGATATTGAAACCGGGGCTGCCACGGAAAGTTGTTCAATTGATAGTCCCCCTGGGTTTCAGGTTTTTGGTGCTGCCAGCGATTCAGAGTTCAATGCCTCTGATTGTGCTCTAGATCTTGACCTTGATGAAGACGATAGCTCGGGTCTTGAGGGTGTCGACTTTCAAGAAGAGTATTGCAATCCAGAGAATGTACCCATTGTTGATTCAGATTTGATACTGCAGTCTACGGTGGGTATCGATTCGATTACGGTGACACTGGTGCAAGGAGAGCTTGATGGTTTTGAAGAATCCTTGAATCTTGTCACTGCAGGACTTGTCACCATTGATGTACTAAGCAATACAGAATACTTGCTGTATAATGGAGGTGCAAACAGTGTCGAAGATTTTTGGCAGACGCTGCAGGATCTTCAGTACAATAACATCGCTATAGACCCAAGCGGCGGATTGCGGGTTTTTGAAATAGTCGTCACAGATCTGGCTGGGAATACAGTCACAGCGAACAGCTATCTATACCTATCCTTTACCGGCGATCCATGTGATGATGAGGACCCAATGACAGTCAATGACGTGTTGGATGAGAATTGTGAATGTAGCGGTGAAGTTCCTCTGGATTGTCCGGATTTGCTCTTGAACATTGGAGATGCTTGCGATGATGGAAATCCCGACACTAGTGGAGATACCGTGCAGGATGATTGCACTTGCCAGGGGCAATACGACTGTCCCGAATTGGGTCTAAATGTTGGGATGGCCTGCGATGATGGAAATCCGGAAACCAGCAATGATGAGGTCCAGCCCGATTGTACTTGTGCAGGCCTTGTAGATTGTCCAAGTTTGGGACTCAACATTGGCAGTGCCTGTGATGATGGGAATGAAGCCACAGAAAATGACCAAATAGATGAGAACTGCGATTGTATTGGCATCTGTGTGGAACAGGACTGCAATGATGATGATTGTGCCACACTGGATGAATTTGATTTCGCCAGCTGCTCCTGTGTCCATACCTTCGTGGATGGCTGTGAGGAGTACTTTGCCGCCCTCCCTTCTGCCTTCTCCCCTAATGAAGATGGTGTCAACGATGTATTTGTACTTCGCTACAATGGAATCACAGAATATCAGTTAGTCATCTTCAACCGCTGGGGTGAAGAAGTGTTTAAGACGCAGGATCCAAGTATAAACTGGGATGGAACTCATCAGGAGGAGCAGGTAGGGATCGAGGTTTTTGTTTATGTGCTGGAGGTGGTTTTTGTGGATGGGGAACTTCTTTCTGAGACTGGGAATGTTACAGTGGTTTATTAGGTGCTACACGATTACCAGGATTGCTTCCTATTGTGGGCTGTTTGGGATAAACCGATACAGGTACCAGCATGGGAACACCTGCGTAGAGACCTCGCACTCAGCGCTGATAAGCGAGATCAATGGATGCACCCAAAATGAAAACCTGCCACGTGTTTGGTCGGTGCAAAATAGCCCGGATAGAAATGGAAATGCAAGCGCCAGACAGTGGTCTGAGTCGCTGTGCTATCGCTGGCTCCAAAAAGAGACAGTGATAGTGCAGCAGCGAAGCCGCTGGATGGTGCTTGCATTGGAATGGATAGCCGGACGATCAGTCGAGCGAGCGATACTGTCCGGCTCCTAAAAAAAATATTTGCCCAATAAAACAGACTTTCGAATAGAGCCTGTTCTATGACGTTTCCTTGGTTTTGCCAAGATATGGGAGTTGTGTATCAATTACAAACCCTATTCGCATAGATTTTGCTAAAGATTGTGTGCGGCTCTCTTAACTTTGGGGCCTCAATGCTAGCTGGAAATGCACATGGCTAATCAGAAGATTCGAAATATCGGGATTTTTGCGCACGTGGATGCGGGTAAAACTTCTATTACAGAAAACATGCTTTTTCTGAGTGGGGTTACTAAATCTATAGGCTCTGTCGATGATGGTACTACTCGGACAGACTTCCTGGAAGTGGAAAAGAAAAGGGGGATTTCTGTTCGATCTTGTTTGACTTCATTGACCTGGAAAGATACCAAGATCAATCTTGTTGATACACCTGGGCACGTGGATTTTTCGGCAGATGTAGAGCGTGTGCTGCAAGTGATTGATAGTGCTGTGCTTGTGATTTCTGCAGTGGATGGTGTGCAATCACATACGGAGCGGATTTGGAATGCACTGCAAAATCGAGGAATTCCTGTATTGCTTTTTGTCAATAAAATTGACAGAGCAGGAGTGCATCTTGCAGCATTGCTTGAGCATCTGGAAAAACAGTTGAGTGATCAGTTTATTGTGTTGCAACAGGTAGAAGAGGAAGGGCTTGCTGGCGTAAAAGTCGAGCAAGGGGAACTTGGTCAGCTAGAGTCTAATATTGAAAAACTCGCCGGCTTAGATGATGCGCTTTTGGAGCAGTATCTGGAAGGGAAGAAAATTGCAGCGCAAGCATTGCAAATCGCATTTGAGAAGGCCGTCAAAGAGGCGAAGCTGTTTCCGCTTTATTTTGGTTCTGCAAAATTGCAAATGGGCATTGAGGCATTGATGGATGCAATTGTTGCTTTACTGCCTGGCCCTGCTCAAACAGCGGATGATGATTTTTCTGCGCTTGTATATAGTGTGTATCATGACAAAAAAATCGGCAAGATCGCTTATGCAAGGATATTTGAGGGCACAGTAGCGGTAAAGAATGTGGTGAGAAATCACAGTCAGGAAATTGAAGAAAAAGTTAACCTGTTGCGCAGTAGTCAGGCCAACGATTATCAGACGGTGGAGATGGCTTCAGCGGGAGATATCATAGGACTCTGCGGGCTTAGTTCTGCTAAAACGGGTGATATCCTCGGAAGACCAGGAGCACTTATTCCTGAGTCCGTAAATCTGAATGCTTCCCTGCTGACTGTGCAGGTGAAAGCCAATGAGGAAAAACAGTATGCACAACTAGCCGAGGCGCTTCAATTGCTTGCCGTGGAAGATCCGGCCCTTGAGTTTGAATGGTATCGGGAAGAAAAGGAAATGCATGTAAAAGTCATGGGCTGGATACAAATTGAAGTGCTGGAGCAAATTCTGCTGCAAAGATTTGACATCGCTGCGACCTTCCAGGACCCGACAGTTGTTTACAAGGAGACGCCAGTGACAAGTGGCTACGGAATCGGTCATTATACGATGCCTAAACCTTGTTGGGCAATTGTGAAATTCCTGATCGAGCCGGGGCCGAGAGGTTCGGGAGTGACGTATAAGAGTCTGGTAAGAACCAGTGATGTGCACCAGAAGTATCAGAATGAAGTGGAACGAACCATCAGCAGTGCATTGAAGCAGGGCATCAAGGGATGGGAGGTGACGGACATAAAGATCACTTTGGTGGAAGGCGAAGACCATCAAATGCACTCGCGGCCCGGTAATTTCGTTCTAGCAACGCCTATGGGCATTATGCTTGCATTGCAAGCGACTGGGACAAGGTTTCTAGAGCCCTTCATCTCTTTTAAGATCCGAGCCAGTGACGATTTGTTGGGCAAGATCACAAGTGAGATCATACAGATGCGTGGCACTTTCGAGAGTCCCGTGATCGTGGATAATCGAATGACTTTGCTGGGCACCTTGCCAGTGGCAACGTCCTTGAATTTTCCGGTCAAGCTTAGCTCGATGTCCGGGGGCAAAGCGCAGATGATGACCAGCTTTCATTCCTATCAGGAATGTCCGGATGCGCTGGCAAAGAGCCGGGCTTTTAAGGGGGTAAGTCCTCTGGATCGATCCAAGTGGATCCTCAAAATGCGGAAGGCACTCAGTGATTGAGAGCAGGATGCGACTAAACACATTGATTTGAATAAACTCACGATAAGCACTTTTCTATTCCTTCTTACCCTTTGTCTACAGGCACAATACAACCAAGAGGAGATATTGCCTGAGCTTTCGGGACAAGAGCTTTACCAGGCATTGGTGGATGATTTTAAGCCTTCCGATGTACTCAACTATTCTCAGTGTAGGGATACCATGTATCACTTGATCTACAATCAGCAGGACAGCATTAGGGCTGTATATTCCGGCTTTACTCGCTACCTTGACCCTAGTCAGGATCCTAGCACGGAACTCTACTCAAATGGCAATGCGCTCTCGATCAATACCGAACATACTTACCCGCAGAGCAAGGGTGCTTCAGCCGGCAATGCAAAGAGCGATATGCATCATCTCTTCCCCACACGAACCCTCGTCAACAGTGCCAGAGGTAGTGATGTATTTGGAGAGATTGACGATGAAGAGACGGATGTTTGGTTTGCCAATCTGGATGATCAGACCAGCATTCCAGAGACAATGATCGATCAGTATAGTGAGGACACCAATGGGGTTTTTGAGCCCCGCGAAGATCACAAAGGCAATGTGGCTCGAGCGATGATGTACTTCTATACCATGTACCGATCGGAAGCCTTGTCAGCCGATGCGGGCTACTTCCCTTCGCAACAAGAGATTCTCTGCCAATGGCATTTACAAGATCCGGTCGATTCTTTGGAGTGGCATCGCTCAGCGGTGATTGGAGATTATCAAGATGGAAAGGCCAATCCATTTGTATTGGACTGTAGTCTGGCACAGCGACTCTATTGCGAAGAGTCTGTCAGTTGCTATGATGATGAGAACACGGCTCTTGAGAATCATAGTCGTGAGCTGTTAGACTTCGACATATTCCCGAATCCGAGCAATGGCCTCATCAACATCAAGCTGAATCTTGAGCGCAAATCAAAAGTACAAGTGGCCCTATTCAATAGTCAAGGCAAGCAGGTGTATCAAAGCAAAGACAAGTACAAATCGGGGGAAAATGAAATCAAGCTCACGGCCGAACTTCCCAAGGGGATCTATTATTGTCGCATCAAGATCGAGAATAGAAAGCAAAATTTGGAACAGACAAAGAGGCTGGTTCTAATTGCCAATTAGCCGATCTCTCTCAACTTTACAGTACTGTTTCCAAAGGACGAAAATCCCGACTATTGGCGGAATAACTTCCTAGTACTTGTTCAAATTTGGGCATTTGGGCCACGAACTCATCGACAAGGAAATCCGGTCTTTGATCCAGACAGGTCAGCACTAAATGCTTATGCACTTTAGCATGTCCGTGATACAAAGCATCACATTCCAATGCATAACGCAGCAAGTCTGCATCGATCTCTCCTACACGAAAGGCTCCTTGATACTCATTAGTCTGATTGGCTTCCTTTTCATTATTCACCAGATCGAGTGCTAACTCCGAACTCATCGGACCATTGCCATGGCGATTCTGGTAACATCGGGACACGTAATAGAGATCCAGGGCATTCCTTGCCAGCCCCCATTCTGTCAAAGTCTCAATAGCATTCTTACAAGTCGTATGACTGCGCGTAACATGTGGAAAGAAACCATGTTCTTGATCGAGCAGTACGCCTTGACTTCCCTCAAAAATCAAGTGCTTGATATCAGCTGAATTAGCCAATGGATATTGCTCCACTTGCTGCACATTGGCTAGACAAGCCTGCACAAAAGCATCCTCCTGATAGCCTTCCAATTGCTCTATATAAAGCTGCATCAAAGGCTCAGACTGATAGTTTTTCAACTTTCGTAGATAATACTTCTGCACCGCAGCCAACTTCTGACGAATCACAAATTCCTGCTGTGCATGCAGCGCATAAAACTTCACCGCTCCTTCATTGCGCTCCACTGTTGCTCCAAATCCCAATCCACAGGAACCATGCTTATTGAACTTCTCTATTGCCCGATTGAAAGCCATATCATAAGGCGTACAAATCTGTACCAGTGGATGAAAAATCAGCTTAGGATTCAGATCAGAAAGCAATTCATATTCCCGTTCAATAGCCGGAGGAAAAATCACACAGTGTTGCGTGTAGTAAGTTGGAACAGCCCGAAAAGTACCTGCCCCAAAATTGCTAAAAGTATGCAAACGCCCATCATGCTCTACGGTATGACCGACTTGATGCCCGCCAGAAAAACGGATCACCAGGCTGCCTTCCGGCTCTTGTGCCGCCAGGAAGTCAACCGTGATCCCTTTACCAGAATCACCATAGCCTAAGTCGATTACAATGGACGTTAGCATATGATTCGTTTTGAATAAGGTCTACTTATAGTATCTCAATATCATCCAAGTTGGTGAGCTCTCCTGAGGTACCCGAAGGATCGCTTGCTCTCTTAGTATCTGCGGAACCATCAAAGGCTAAGCCGGTAGATTTGGGATTTAGTCTGGTATGTGTACTCACAACAAGAGAAGCAATCTTGGAGGCTACTTGCGTATAGTCCTCGATCATGATAAAGTTGTCGCCAAGCAATTCTTTCCAACCGGCATAACGACCGCTCATCTTTGCCATCGCATTGTGTGCTACATGCAAATGAAAAACATGGTATCGCTCCTGAGCTTCTTGCAAAAGCTTCTCAATGCCTATGGTCTGACCCTGTGTATCAGGCGTCAATGCATTGATGGTGTAACCCGGCAAAATACGCAAACAAGGCTCATCCCCTATCGTAAAAAGAAAGCCCTTCTGCTTCCGCTTGTCCCAACAATCAATAGCCGTATGACGAGCAGCTGCAAGGTAAGCCAGATGATAAGATTCCCCGGCATTTCCACCGCCGCCGCCTTCCAAATATACTTTCGTCAACCATTTATCCAGCAGCTCTGTTGAAGACTCAAACTGACCAATCTGCAATGGTGCTTGATCACATTCATGATCACCCAATCCCAGAAACAATACCTGAGGATGTTCGATACCCGCCTGCATGACATTGTCCATCAAGTGTGGAAATGTATTCTTCACCAATTCCACAGGTACAAATCCCATACTCCCTGTCACATCAAGGCCTACAATGATAGAAAGCGATTCCGGATGCTCCTCCGAATCCCTGGACTCCCGCAGATGTACGGAACGAGGGTCCATCTCCGGATCCAGACGACGAGATTGAAAAATTTGCTCCCGTGTTTTATTGGCATATGACTTCGAAACTTTTAGCCGTTCATAAGCCTCTTTTGAAAATCGTCCATGTCCCATATTCTAAATTTTAAGGTTATAAATATTCTTGCTTCATACGATCATCAATAATCCTGGTCAAACTATCATGGCCAGGTTGAGCCTTTACTATTTGCTTGCAATATCCAATTCCTCACCAAATAGATAAGCATACCGCTTCTTGGCTATTTCCAATCGAATCGTATAATTCCGAATGCGAATCCCCAGTTCCAGATCTTTATTCACATAAGCCCTTGCATCAAAATCTGTCGCCAGTACCAGGCTGTCCGCATCCGTAGGACTAAGATCCAGCATATTGTCTTGCTCTCGCCTCAGTCGCTTTAGGGCTATAGCCAAATCCTCCACCTCACGCTTGTACATGATCTGCGCATCCTCCACAATCGCTCGGGCACGATCTTCCCGAATCTTGGAATTGTTTCGCTTGAGGGACACCAAAAATGCGCCCTCTCCGGGCTCTGTAAAATCTTGAAATTCTTCTGACATAGTTGTAGATCTTTGTTTTAGTTTTCCTTTGCATCAGCAAGATAATGCAACAACCACAAACATGCCTAATATGTTCCGTGTATATCAGTCATAGAGGAAATCTATTGCTCGTTACTGGTTACTGGTTACGGATTACTGGTTACGGATGCGGCTTGTTTATAGGAAATCATCTATCGGTAATCTGTCTCATTCACCTGTCATCAGTCATCAGTAATCAGTCATCAGTAATCGATTAGGGCATGCCCCTACGATCTCTCGGCTGCAACAAATCGCTATCGTAGCAGCAATACAGTGAGCCTCGTTCTCTCCGGGTCGGGCTATCCACTCTCACTCCCCTTGTCCACAGTGCTTCGGCTTATGCGCTCTGGAGTCTCTCCGCAAAGCTACGAGCCTCCATAGCGCATGCCTCAGTCACTGTGGCCGGCGGCTCGTACCGTTTCTATCCCTCATGCGGAAGCCTTGCTCAAGAATCAGGTTCAGCGACATATCAATGTCGCAAGCAACGGCTCAAGCTGTAGCCATCAGCAAAAAATCCACGCGCTTGAAATAATTGCATACCACACTTTGATCCTTGAACCTTGCTCATTGAACCTTG
>JAHDDV010000492.1 GCA_020629205.1 Chitinophagales bacterium
GCACCCTTTTTCGTGGAATTATGATACAGAATAGTGGTACAAATACAACACTAGTGCTGCGCAAACAAAGTACGTGACACCTTTAAGGAGCTTATCTTTTTGTCAGCCGAGACGCGAGGAGGAAGCATAGCCATAGCTACGCGACCGACGAGCAACGAAGGATGACAGAAATAGAAGCCCTTAAAGGTGTTGCGAACTTGGTTTGCGTAGCACTATTTCTTTTTCATTAGTTTCTTTGCCTGACCTTTCCAGTCTTGTGTCTCCGGACGATCATTTACAAAACGTATCTTTCGTACTTCATCAAGCTTGGTTTTGCTGATGTTAGCAACATCACCATAGGTTTTGATGCCCATCGATTTGAGCTTCTGCTCTAACTTGGGTCCAATTCCCGTAATGAGCTTCAAATCATCACCACCTCCTACACTCTTTTTTGGAGCAGCTTTCTTTGGTGCCACTTTTTTCGGAGCAGACTTCTTAGGAGCAGCCTTTTTTGGTGCAGCCTTTTTAGCCACAGTCTTCTTAGCAGCAGCTGGCGCGGTACGCTTCTTAGTGACCATCTTTACCGTTGGTGCCCCTTCAATTCGAATAGCACCAGAACCGCTCTTCTTAGTAGCTGGAGTTTTCTTAGCCGCCACTTTCCGAACCACCTTTTTTGCAGCCGGCTTCTTTGCTGTCGCTCTTTTAGGCGCAGCCTTTTTGCTTGCTGGCTTAGCCTTCTTGACCTTTGAGGCTGCCTTTGGAGCTGCTTTGGTCACTTTCTTTGTAGCTGGCTTTGCCTTCTTGGCCTTGGCCGGCTTCACAGCTTTAGCAACCTTTTTTGCCTGAGCAGCTTTCTCAGCTACTTTCTTCTCCGCAGCCTTCTTGATCTTTTCAGCAGATTTCTTCACAGAAGATACTGCCTTTGATATTCCTGAATTTGAAGACTTCGAAGATTTTGCCTTCTTTGAAGACTTCTTCTTTTTCTTCTTCTTTTTCTTGTCCTTCTTAGATTTGACCTTCTTTGTGTCTGCAGTCAACATTGATTTGATAGACTGCGTGTCAAACTCGAATTTTTCAAAGTTGAACATCTCTCGAATATCATCTCCAAAATCAGATAGCTTGCCTTCAAACTCTGAAATGTAATCTCTAAGCTTCTTGCCCTTCTTCACTTTCTTTTCCAACTTCTTTTTTAGCTTAGCGGTCTCTTTCTTTGACAGGTCCTTGCCCTGCACACTCAAGATATCTTCAAGGCTTTCCTGCATCTTATCTGCAGCAAACAGGGCTAGCCCTACCCCAGTATGAAGCATCTTTTCAAGCGTTTTGTCTAATCGATTTTTCAAGGTGTCTTGTTTTATTATTTTGATAATCTTCTCTGCTTCGACGGTCGAATGGCAATTCACTTCTTAGAACCATGAAATGCCGCCTGCATTAAAGTAAACAATCCAGACATAATACAGTACAGATGCCCGAATGGTTTAGTAGAATTGTCGCGAATAGCAAGGAATTTGCTTATTCCTTCTTCGGGCTGCTTCTATCCCAAAATAGTGCCATATTTGACACTGACCTTATTGGTGCTCATTGCTCGGCGAATCGTCTGATATCTTACGATAGTAGGTCGGTCGGTCCTCAAACATGTCCAGATGCAGCCCCTCAATTTCATTGCCCGTTTGACTAAACATGATCATATAGTCGTGCTTACGATGTGTCAGACTCATCGGACATTCCTGATAAAAGGGAGCCCAATACAGTCCGTGTTTCGCATCATTCACTACCCAGTTGCCGGTATCCGGATTGTGCTTCAGTTTTAGAATGCTGCCATCTGCCGCTTCATACTTTCCATTCATTTCATCCACCGTAAAACTGTGTCCCTTATCACTAGCTTCATCCAATACTCGGCCCAGCTTAGACATCACAGCCGCCCACTTCACTCCATCTCTCTTTTTGCCTTGACGAATGATTATCAAGTTGTTATCCGGGTTTACATGAATGTATTGTCCACGGTATCCGGCGGCATAATAATCGCGTATCTCATTCAAATTGCGATCAATGTAGCTATCCATCCACCATCCAAACTTATAACCCCACCAGCCTTCTCTGGCCACTTCACGCTTGCCCAATTCTTGCACATAAGACTGAGGTATCAGTTGCTCCTTTCCCCAATATCCTTCATTCAAAAATAGTCGGGCTACTTTGGCAAGATCTCGTGTACACATAGCCAATCCTCCGAAAGCTCGCTCTGCTCCATCCGGACGATCCAAGGTAAAATAGGCATCATATTCCATGCCGAGTGGCGACCAAATTTTCTCCTGCAAATAATCGCTCAACTTCACCCCTGTTGCCTCAGCAATACAAATACTCAAGAGCTGGGTATCCACCGACTTGTATGCAAAATGAGTCCCTGGCTCATGCTCCAGCTTCACCTTTTTTGCAAAGCCATTCACATCCTTCGACCAATATGCCTGCGTCAATCGAACCAGATCCTCTTCATCCTCAAAGTCAAGACCCGAAGTCATATGCACGAGATGCTCCAGCGTAATATCCTGTTTCCCTTCAACCTTCAGCTCAGGAATGTACTCATAAGCAGGTACACTCAAATCCTCAATATGACCATCAGCAATCGCTTGAGCCAACAATGAAGTTACTATAGACTTCGTCACAGAAAACACAATCGCCGGCTTATCCATTAGATAACCATTGAAATAGTTTTCATACAAGATGGTATCATTGCGCACGACCATAAAAGAAGTCGTACCTGTCTTACGAAGAAACTCCTCCACAGAATCAAAATGCCCCATCTCCGTCTCCAGCACCCACTCATCTACATGCGGTAGATGATTATAGCCTAAAGATTCAAATTGAAAAGGCTTTTCCGCTTTGGGCAAAGTCTCCAAAGGAAAGTTCTTAAAATCTCCTAGTCCCGGAATATTCTTGAATAGCAATTGAGAAGGCACGCAACTCTGGAATAAAACTGCCAGCAATAGCAGATATACGTATTTCATCATAATCCTCTACTTACACGATCACCATTCCATAGATGATGAATCTAAAATCAAATACCGTAATACGGTTTGGCAAAATGCCCGAATCCAGAATTATGAAAGCCCTTGATTGTTACGTTACGAGTCATTTATACGCGACTCTAAAACAAAAGTAACCTATTTTAGATTAATATTTGGAGCCCATCAGAATCGCTCGTGGCAGCGGCCGTC
>JAHDDV010000493.1 GCA_020629205.1 Chitinophagales bacterium
TATAAAAAGACCTAAAACGCAAGCGAATGATTGAACTGATTACGATTCTGTGGCGGTGGAAAAAGCTGCTATTTGCCCTTGCTCTGGCATCGGTGATCGCTGGCGTGGCGGTCGCGCTAATCCTGCCCGTATACTACCAGTCTACAGCTCGCTTTGTAGTCGCAAATCCCGCTTTGTTTGAACGCTCTTCGCTCTTCCTTGAAAAGCCGGAAAAACCCATCTATCCCTTCGGCGGAAAGGAAGATGTCAACAGAATCCTATCTATCGCCGAATCTGAGGAACTGGCCGATTACGTAATCAATAAATACAATCTTTACGAGGTCTACGAGATCGATCAGAGCGATCCGACTGCACGTCATGATGTGCGATTGGAATTTGAAGGAAACTTCGATGCTCAAAAAAATGAATTGGGAACGGTAGAGCTCAGCATCCTGGATAAGGATCGGGAAAGAGCCGCCAATATTGCCAATGACATCATGGGAAAGGTCGATGAGGTCTACAGCAAAATGATCTTTTCCAAGCAAAGAGATTTCTACAATATCGTACGGCAGGAATCCAGCAATAAGCAAAAGGAAGTCAATCACCTCGTCGATAGTCTACGTACACTAGTACAGCGTAATCCCAAGGATACAGTGAGTTCTGCGCTGCTACAAAATGTAGCAGAAAGTGCCGTCGATAATCTCAATGCTGTGAAGTCTATCGAGAATCAGTTTGCCTCCCTTTTGGGTCAAAAGCACTCACTGCTCTATGTACTCAATCCGGCAACTCCCGCTGTCAAGAAAGCCAAACCAGTGCGCTGGCTGGTCGTGGCCTCCTTTCTGATCACGACCATGATCATGGGTATCCTGGGTCTATTGATTTTCGAGAGGGTGAAACAATATCCTGAGCAGCGATAGCCAGATGGCAGATCCGCGAGCCATAGAAAATCCACTAAGCAATGCCCATAAAGCACTGCTCACTGGAGTACTCTGCCTACTCTCCTTGCTTTGCGTAGCGCTCGGCTGGTACACAGGTCAGATCGCCCTCTTTGGAGCACCAGCAGTGCTGCTACTAGCTGTAGTGGCCATCACGGATTTTCGACCCATCTTCTTTCTGCTTTTGATGTCCCTACCCATCTCTCTCCACATCGAGTTTTCGCCCAGTCTGGCCATCACCGCTCCGTCCGAGCTACTGATGTTCGGACTCATGCTGGTCTGGGGGCTCTACGTACTGGTTAAGCGCAATGCCATGCCCAGGGGCTTCCTCAACCACAGCTTTTCCATTTGGCTGCTGGCGCATGTACTATGGATTGCCGTCACTGTCATCTTCGCCCAAAACAAAGTCATTGCCTTCAAGTTCTTTCTGGCAAAGCTATGGTTCATCATTCCCTTTGTCTTTCTGGCCGGCATCGTCTTCAAAGACTGGAAGCATATCCGAAGGGCTGTTTGGTGTATCCTTGTACCACTCATACTGGTGACGATACAGACCCTCGTCCGCCATGCGAGCCATGGCTTCTCCTTCGAGATGGCCAACAAAACCATGACGCCATTCTTCCCCAATCACGTAGATTATGCGGCCATGCTGGTGGTATTCTTCCCACTGGTTTTGGCAGCAAGAGCTTGGTACCATAGAGGCAGTATCGAAAAGACGCTAATAGACATCAGCCTCCTGATCATGTTTGTGGGCATCTTCTTTAGCTTCACGAGATCGGCCATGGGGACACTGCTCCTAATACCCATTTTCCAACTCGTCTTCAAGCTCCGGCTCACCAGGATTTCGGTAGCAGGTTCCATACTCGCGATATTGATGTTCAGTGGCTATCTGATCATGAACAACAACTACCTGAAGTACTCCCCGGACTTCGAGAGCACCATCTATCACAAAGATTTCGACGATCATCTCTCCGCCACACTCAAAGGCGAAGATGTCTCCTTCATGGAGCGCATCCACCGTTGGGTGGCAGCAGTGCGCATGTCTACAGAGCATCCGCTCACCGGCTTCGGTCCCTCTAATTTTTATGAAAACTATCAAGCCTATACCGTACTGGATTTCGAGACCTATGTAAGCGACAACCCAGAGCGATCTACCACACACAATTACTTCTTGCTTTTACTGACAGAGCAAGGCATTATCGGCATGATACTATTTGGGATTCTTGTGGTACTCATCTTCATCGAAGGGGAGCGCATCTACTTCGCCATGCGCAACGAAAGGGATCGAAATTTTGTACTGGCCCTGCTCGTATCCCAACTCATCATCCTCTTCAACATCATGATGGCCGACCTAATCGAAACCGACGTCATCGGCACCCTCTTCTTCATGAATATCTCCCTCTTGATCATCATGGATTTGCGACAACAGGGCAAGTTAGCGGATACAATTGATTAGAAGATTTTCTTTTTGGAGCACAGCAGATTTCGGTCGTGGCAAGGACCTGCTCGCTATCCGCTGCAATGCGGGCACCCATCGCTGCTTCCTGCATCCGCTGCCGTTGTCTCTCCTATCGTCGAGCCATCGCCAGCGGCGCAGTCAGGGCGCTCTGTGCACCCGCATTTCCGCTTCTATCGAGGCTATTTAGGGGAGGTTCGTGGCCCGTGGCAACAGTTGCTTGGCACGCTCATTCAATACTACCAACAGGATTACCCGCTATACTCTTTAGCAGTGCAATGGACTCCGGAGAGCTCCAATCCTTAAAGCCAGTGTGGCTGTAGACCACTTCCCCATCTGCACTTACCAGATAGGTTTGCGGAATCGTGAATACGCCTAGCATCTTTATATTTCTGGCGCTATGCAGGATCGTTACGTCCATAGGTGTACGGGACTCGAAGCGCTGAAGTTTTTCCAGCTTCTCTTCCGAAATCAGCACAAACTCCATATTGTGGCTGCCGAGTGCTTCACTGGCCTTGCGAATGGACGGAATCTCCTGCATGCAGGGGCCGCACCAGGTAGCAAAAAAAGTGACAAACATGGGTTTGCCCTTGAAGGAATCCTGACTTACGGCAGCTCCTTGCAGATTTTCCAGATCCAACTGAAAGAAATCCACCTTGTTCTTGTTTTTGCAACTTGCTGCCAAAAAGATCCATAAAAACAACAGGCAGAGCACCCTAATGAGCTTATTCATAACATTCCTCTTCTCAATTCACATTCCAATATCGACTGCTACAATATTAAACGAGTGAGCTATGCAAAAAGGTTTGTCATCTGACAGA
>JAHDDV010000061.1 GCA_020629205.1 Chitinophagales bacterium
TCTACTTCACAATCAGGAGCACAAGCTGGATCTTCTGCGTCCAATCGATCTACGTAGATTGGATTTGATAGCACGAAACATCCAGTGATGTCTGCTACCTGATCGCTAGGAATATCGAGTTCATCATCAAAGTTCACTGCCCAGATAGCGCAAGTTCCTACTGGTGCTTCATCAAAGCTAAACATTGGATCATCAGTTGGACCTCCAAGGATTACTTCACCTGCTTCATCTGTTACTACGTAAGCAAAGTTTTCGCTTGATCCGCCTTCTGCCGTTACGGTTACCGTCTGACCTTCTCCCAAACAAATGGTAGTTGAATCTTCCGTACTGATTACAGAAGCTTCCACTTCACAATCAGGAGCACAAGCCGGATCTTCTGCATCCAATCGATCAATAAAGATCGGGTTAGAAAGTACGAAGCAGCCCGTGATATCTGCTACTTGGTCTGAAGGAATATCGATAGAATCATAGGATACTGCCCAGATCGCGCATTGGCCTACAGGGGCTTCATCAAAAGTGAATACGGTATCTTCTGTAGGCCCACCAAGAATAGTTACTCCATCGCCTGTAGTTACTACATAAGCAAGGTTTTCACCTGATCCGCCTTCGACGCTTACATTTACTTCCTGACCAGCGCCTAGACAGATTGTTGTATTGTCTTCGGTGGAGATCACTGGTGCTTCCAATTCAGTTCTGTTTACTGCAATGGCATTTGAGAGTGCAAAACAACCTGTGATATCAGCTACCTGATCACTAGGTACATCTATATCAGTATAGTTTACCGCCCAGATAAGGCAAGTTCCAACAGGGGCCTCATCAAAGCTAAAGGTAGGATCTTCTGTAGGACCGCCAAGGATAGTGATTCCATCCGCGTCTGTAACAAGGTAAGACATGTTCGTTCCTGTACCACCTTCTGCACTTACTGTCACCGTTTGGCCAGCTCCCAGGCAAATATCTGTATTGTCTTCTGTTGAGATCACTGCTGGATCTACGGTGACAAGCGACACTGGAATCGCATTTGAAAGCGCAAAGCAACCTGTGATATCAGCCACTTGATCACTCGGGATATCAATGTCGTTAAAGTTGACTGCCCAAATGGCATAGCTTCCGGCTTCATAGGCTGAAAGGTCAATAGCTGTATCAGCCAAAGGCTCAGACAACAATGTGATTCCATCAGCATCTGTGATTACGAATGCTTGATTTTCTCCAACACCACCTTCTACGACAAGGTTAATGATTACATCACCACCAGCGCAGATGTCTGTTCCATCTTCTGTAGAGATAACAGCCGCTTCTGCATCACATCCGGCTTCGCAAGTAACGGTCAATGTGTATGCATAGCCAGCCCAGTTTTCAGAGATAGCTGCGGATTGTTCCTCAAGGGTGGCTTCTTCCGGTAGCGGGGCCAACAAGGCGGCACCAGAGATACTGGCATCTTCCCAGCCAGTGATGGCGTAGCAAGGAGCTAGCTGTGGGAAACCATTATCGGACAATAGGGCCTCGATCGTAGCCAATGCTACAAGGGCTTCCGGTACGCTAGTGGCGTTCAAGCCAAAGAACCCTGTCAACTGCAAGAGGTCATCTACACTGCCAACGCCCTGCTCAGCAAGAGCGGCGATATCATCACAAGTGATTCCTTCTGGAAGGATGTCAGCGATCAGACCACAAACGAATGGGTTCGAGATAAAGCTGAGAATTGCATTTACCTGACCAATACTGTAGGCAAAACCAGCAACATTGATTTGGTCCCCACAGTCAAGGCCCAGTTCTACTGGATCAAAAGCACCATTGGGGCTGGAAACCAAATAGCATGAGTCTCCAGATAGAGAACAAACCTGACCGATGTATTCATAGTCAGAGCTGGTTTGGTCTGGTCCACCAGCAGGATCGTCCTGAGGTGTTGGAAGTAGTGCATCATCTGGTGCAATTCCTCCATTGTCGGCAACAATGCCTGGCTGTTGCTCGAATAAGCCAACATTGGAGCCATCTAGCTGGAGCGCCCCATCCTGGGGAGCTGCCTCTGGAATCACAATCGTCCCCGCGCCAACCGGGCCGGGTTCATCGATTGTACCTCCATCAAAACCGCAAACACTTTGTCCAGTAGCAGGGCTGCTGAAAAGGCAGCAAAGCAGCACAAAGGATGCTAAAATGGTTAAGCAATTTCTCATAATTCGGATTTTATTGTATCGTATTTTGCAAAATATTTCAACTTTGATCATATGTTTAGCTAACAGGCTGACACATAGACCAACAAAGTTAAAAAATTACCTGAAATCTATATGCCCCAGATTTCTGTGCGTACATTGTTAATCGGCATTTTTGCGAAATATGAGCGGCGTTTTCATGGGATTTTTGCTATTGTGAGTGCTTAGGCTGCAATTCGTGGAATGTCTGAGCAGCGACAGCAGAGTCACACAAAGGCAAAGCGGGCGGATAATTTGCGAAGTAGTTCGCCATCAAGCGAGGCAAAAGAGTCCTCCACGCGATCGATGGACGGAGAAAATTAGCCCCGGGTGAAGCGGAACGAAGTGCCTGGATGGCGTCGCGAAAGCCAGCTAATAGCGGCTCCGACGCAGGAGGAGACGCTAGTAGCTGTGCTGTAGCAGCCAGCCAGGTGCTGAGTATTAGCGGAACACGGGACGATCGCCGCAACGGCCCGATCTGCTCTGCTCCAAAAGAAAACAAAGCTAAATCTGCACTACTTCCTTCTGATCAATATAGAATACGTACTTCTCCACTTGGTAGCCCATCTCTAGCAGAAGATCCCCATATTTGTCTAGCTGTTTCTTGTACTTATTGTCGTTGCGCTGACCAGTTTTGTAGTCCACGACGGCGGCCAATTGCTTCTTGATCATCACGCGATCAGGGCGGAGCAGCTGATTGTCCTTGTACATTTCTCGCTCATTAAGGACCTCCCAATCGCCTTCAAACCAATCTTTTATCTGCGGAATTTGCAAAATGGTCTCTATCTCATCGTGTAGGGACTGGACCTCAGAATCGAGCAACAATCCTTCGCTGTGCACTCGATTGATCGCAGCTTTGAGATAGCCGGGCGCTTCCAGCAACTCGAAAATGCGGTGAATTTTAGTGCCCCGGCGAATCGCCGTTGAGCCAGGGTCATCGGTCAACAGGAAGAAGTCGTCGGACTGCTGCTTGACCTGCAATTTCTGTTCGTAGTTGCTAGCTTGTGTAAATCCTAATTCGGCACTTGAAGGCTTTGGAGCATCACCAGGCTTTTTGATCTTTTCCCCCATGGCGAATCTACCCGCATTGGCATCAAAGAGATGCTTGTGTTCGAAATCAGACAGCACATCGACCAACAGTTGGGCAGCATTTGTGATCTCTGTCTTGGCCGGCTTGACAGCGGATGCCAGAATGTAGAGCCGATTTTTTGCTCTTGTAAAGGCCACGTAGAGCTCGTTGAGCATATCGAGATTGAAGGCGAGCTTCTCATTTTGATAGTCTTCCTTGTAGCCTGATTGATGCAAGTCCTTCACATACTTGACCGGAAAGGGATTGAGTTCGTGGAAGTATTGATAGGTCGTTTTGGCCCAGATGATGGTTTGCTTGAAGCCGCCTGGGTAGATCTTCCATTCTGTGTAAGGTAGGATGACAATCGGATACTCCAGTCCTTTGGACTTGTGTATTGTTGTTACGCGAACTGCATTTGAAGAGTCGGGGCTTTTGATGTATTGCTTGTCCTTGTTTCCTTGCTCATCCCACCAATCAAGAAAATCATGCAGGTCCATTGCTTGTTCGCTGCCACGTTGATGCAGTATGTCCAGGAAGCTCTGTAGATAAACGTCCAGTTTCTCCTTAAGACCAGTCTTACGGATCAGTGTTTCTGTCATCTCATACAGCGGCTTTCGAAGGATTTGATTTCGCTCTTCATCGTATAAAAACGGGAACTTATCTTCAAAGAGGCTTTGCTTTTCCTTCTTGTTTAGGCTATTAAAATCTTGATCATCAGCACCACCATCTGTCGGGTTTTCGATCAGTCGAGCGTAATGCAAAATTGCTCCTTGTGCGATCTTGTTGCTACCGTCTTGCAGGAATCGGAAGATATTGATGAGCATACGCACTTCAACCGAATGTTGAAGCATGAGAGACTGGGAAGAGATGACTGGAATGCCATGTTTTTTGAGATAATCGGCAATCAGAATGCCCCAATTGTTTTTTCGGATAATGATGGCAATATCACTTAGTGCGTAGCCGTCTATCTGCGCCTCTCTGATAATCTTGATGATGTGGTCATTGTCATCGAGATTATCTTCCTCTGCATCTGTGGTATCCGCTGAGCCCAGAATATCAACCTGTACATAGCCGGCGTCCTTGACAATTCCTTGTTCGACTTGCTCGTAGCATTTGGCCAGATCGTGAATCCTTTCATTGTCTTCCACCTGCTCAATTCGGCTTGCGAGATAAGCAGGAGCATGCTTGAAAAAGGCATTATTGAAAGCTACAATGTTGTAGTCTGAACGATAATTGGTGTTCAGTACTTTGTTGCTATCCTCGGTACTGTGATGGAGCAGATCTTTGTTTAGATTTTCCAGGAGCAATCGCATGTCTCCGCCTCTCCATCGATAGATGCTCTGTTTAACATCACCGACAAATAATGCGTGATGGTAGGGATTGGCAAGTACGTTCAAGACTAGCGGGCGCATGGCTTCCCATTGGTAGGAGGAGGTGTCTTGAAACTCATCAATCATAATGTGATTGAATTGAGTTCCGACTTTTTCCAACACAAATGGAGCGTCTTGTTCATGCACTAAATCGCGGAGCAATGGCGTCGTATCGGAGATGAGCAGATTGTTGTTGTCTTTGCGCATCACTGAGAGTTCCTGCTTCATTCTGATGAGCAGACCGTAGGTGTGGATCTGATTTAGTACTGCTCTGCAGGTATTGTAGGTCGGAAGATATTCGTCAATATAATCGACAGCTTTGATGAGCCGATCTTGCAGATGCCGTTCGGCGAATTTGATTAGTTCATCTCTTCTCGGGTTCTTCTTAGTTACCCAGGAATTGACATCTTCGTAACACTTTTGTACAGTTGCTCCGTATGCATAGTCCTTCTTTTGCAGCTTTGGGAAAAAGGAATTCGCACCGCGGGTAAAGTCTTTCCAGCTAAGTCCATTTGACTCGACTACTTTAGTGGCATCTTCTCCCATTTTGTCGAGTGTCTTGACAAAGTCTCTGCGAAGGGCTTTGAAGATTTGGATGTACTCGCCCAGCTTTTCAAAACTGAGCGCATCGGCATTGGCTCTCTGCAGTTCAATTAGTTGGTTGATGTTCTCTTCGAAAAGTTGGCCACCCAAATTTCTCATGGCCCTTTCGATGTTCCAGCCCTTGTCGTCATCGATTGATTCGAAGGCAAAATTTTCCAGCCACTTGGATAGTTCTTCTTCAGAGGCCTTGTTGATTTTCTCCATTATACGGGAGATCACCTCATCCAGAGCGGCTCCAGAATCCAATTGAACTTCGTAGCGCATAGGCAGCCTCAACTCTTTGGAAAAGGACCGGACAATCCGTTGGAAGAAGCTATCGATAGTACTGACAGAAAAGGAGCCGTAATCGTGCAATATCTTGTGTAAGGCATCTTTGGCTAGACCGGGGACCTCCGCATCAGGTATGACCTTGTCTTCGGAGGCCAGCTCTTCCAGAATTTGCTGCTGTAGCACTTCGTTTTGGCCGAGAGACAGCAGGTGTAAATCTCTTAGTATACGTTCTTTCATTTCCTTGCTGGCCTTGTTGGTAAAGGTAATCGCAAGGATACGCTTGTAGTTTGCTGGAGATCGAAAAACGAGCTTTAGGTACTCTTTGACCAGCGTAAAGGTCTTACCAGAGCCAGCGGAGGAGCGATAAATCGAAAGGGCCATTTATTGGGTATTGCATGTATAAATCGTGCTCTACAAGCTACAAACAAGCAATGAAGGAAGCAAATGGTATAAATGCAAGAAGCCCCGGAACCTTTCGATTCCGGGGCTTCTCTTTTATTAAGAGAACCGAGAATATTACTCGATGATAACTTTCGAAGTCATCACATCCACACCATCAGATAGACTGATGAAGTAGATTCCAGTTGAGTAAGCATCAAGATTCAATTCCATCACGTTTTCACCGATGTTAGCTTCCATTGTGTTAGACTGTAGTAGCTGACCAGTCACGTTGAACAATTCAACGGTAACTTCGCTATTGCTAACGCTATTGAATGCAATGTTGACCAGGTCAACAATTGGCATTGGTGATACAGAAGTAATACCGAATGTAACTTCTCCTCTTTCAAGGCTGATAACTTGAGTAGCAATTTCTTCAACACCATCAGCATCAACTTCTACCAGTCTGTAGTAGCTAAGACCAGCAGCTGCATCTTTGTCCATGAAGTCGTAAGCAGTTGCACCTGTAGAGAATCCTTGCGCTTCGATAGTAGCGATTTGCTCGAAGTTCACGGCATCAGTAGAACGCTCAAGCAAGAATAGGTTGCTATTAGTTTCAGAACCAGTCACCCAGTTGATTAGGTTTCCTTCGTCTTCTACAGATCCCATGAAGGTCAACATTTCAACAGCATTTGGCTTGATACAAGCAACTGCTTCTTGACTGAACTCCTGGTTAACTGCACAGAAGCCACCATCATCGGTAACAAGGATGTTGATGATATCGCCTTCCTGATAAACACCGTAAGTGAATCCATTTTCAGGGATAGCAGTGAAGCTGGCATCACCAGTCACCTGATAGGTACCGCCTTCAGCTTCTGCCAAACCACCAAATACAGCTACAGTAACTGTAATCTCACCAGTAGTCTCATCACAATCCTGATCAATGGTTACAGTGATTGGTGCCAACCATGATACTGGCTGTCCAGAACCGCCGCTGATTGATCCACCTACAACCGTACACTGACTGTTCAAGTCAGGATCACCGTTGATGTTCAATGGAGTCATTACAGGAGAGATGTAGTATGTTGTATTGTACTGCATTCCCTGTGCGAATGTGAATGTAGGAGATGAAGCATTTATAGCCACAATAGTTCCTAATGTATTCGGAGTAGATGAACCAGTGTGAAGCACATAGATAAGATCAAATGTGAAGTCACCTGAGTTGGCTGGGAAGATCGCATCATTGTTGAATGTACCTACAACCGTGTTTGTAGCACAATCAAGCAAAGTGAAGTCAGACATAGTACCAGCGCTGTAAGTTCCATCAACAGAACAGTCCTTAACGCATGATACTTGTGAGCTGTTCCAGGTAAGACCAGGACAACCTGGAACGTCAGTGATTACCAGGTTTACAACATCCTGATCAACCAAACCGCCGATCGTGAATGTTTCACCTGGACTAACTGTACCATTGTAGTCGCCAGAAACCTGGAATGTACCACCTTGAGCAGTAGCACCACCACCAAGAATGTAGAATGTTCCTGTAGCTACACCTTCTTCATCATCACAATCGATTGATTCAACAACCGTGATTGCTGTTCCGCAACCGCTTGCGCAGTTAACAAGCAGCTGTGTAGAACCTGTACAACCGTCACCATCAGTAGCTACCATCACGTAAGTACCGTTAGCCAACTGTGTACCCGGAGCAGAAGAGAAAGTGTAAGAGCCAGTACCACCAGCAGCGCTGATGATCAGGCCACCACCATTACAGTCGTAAGAAGCTGTAACTGTGATTGGATCACAAACTGGTGTGTCACAATCAACAACCAATTGTGTACTTCCTGTACAACCATCAGAATCCGTAGCTACTACTACATATGTTCCATTTACCAGCGTTGAGCCGGCAGTATAGTTATAAGTGTATGATCCAGTACCGCCAGAAGCGCTTACGCTGAATCCACCACCGTTACAATCGTAAGCAGCAGTTACTGTGATTGGATCACAATCAACAACGCAATCAGTTGCTTCAACACTGACATTTACAGCACATCCATCAGCATTATCTGTAACAGTCACTGTATACACGCCAGGAGTTAGAACAGTACCTGGAGCAATAGAGTAGCTGTAGTCGCCTGAACCTCCAACTGGAGTAACGATCAGACCTTCAACTGGGCTACAGGCGTATGAGGCAGTAGCAGAAAGATCACAAACTGTAGTTGCAGTAAATCCAAAGTCAGCATCTACATAATCTTCGCCAGCACCAAGTGTAACAGAAACGCTACCAGAAGTGGTAAGAACAGTGCCATCAGGACCAGTTCCTACTGTTACAGTATAGCTTCCAGCCGGTAGATCATCAAACAGGTAGTTACCGTTCTCATCAGTTAGTACAGTAACGGTCGTGCCGTCAGGGTAAGTCAAAGTAACTGCAACATTTGCAATTCCTTCTTCACCAGGATCCTGAACACCATCACCGTCTGTATCGAACCAAACTGTGTCACCTATTGAACCAAGATCATCGCCACCGCAATTAACAGTGAAGCCCATTACAGATCCGGTACAACCTTCTTGATCAAAAGCAACAATGTCATAAGTACCATCTGCAAGCTGCTCACCATTTTGGTAGTTGAATGTATATGTTCCAGCTCCACCGGAAGCAGAAACTGTCAAGCCACCGCCATTACAGTCGTAAGAAGCACTTACTGCGATATCATCGCATTCTGCTTTCGTACAAGTAACAGGGTCTGAGTTGAAGTCAAAAGTACAAGCTCCATCAGAGTCAGTAATGAATAGACCTACTTGAGAGCCCTCTTCCAATTGAACTGAGAAGATTTCACCAGGAGCAACGTCACCGTTGTACACACCAGTCACGAAGTAGTTACCACCTGATTCGGCAGCATTACCTCCATTGATTTGGAAGGTTATTGTTTCTACACCAGTTTCTTCATCACAATCTCTGTCTTCATCAACAGTGATTGGCGGGCAACCTTCAACTTTAGTACAAGTGACCTGGTCACCAACAAAGTCAATTGAGCAATCAGCTCCGTCAGAAATATTCAATGATGGCACATCACCGTCAACGTATACGATTGTGAAAGTATCACCGGCGCTAACCCCACTGTCATTGTAATCACCACTAACTGTATATGGTCCACCCGCGCCTGTAATTGTATAAGTGTTTGTCTGCTCTCCAGTTTCATCGTTACAGTCAGCACTAGTTAGCTCGATACCAGGACAGCCGTCAACCTTAGTACAGGTAACTTCGCCAGTATAGGTATCGGTACAATCAGCTCCATCAGAAACGGTTACTGATATTGAAGCACCGTCAGAGTATAGGACAGTGAATTGATCGCCACCATTTACTCCAGAGTCATTGTAGTCACCACTTACTGTGTAAGGACCACCTTCACCAGTGATAGCGTAAGTATTAGTTTGCTCTCCAGTTTGATCATTACAATCTTCACTAACTAGTTCGATTGTTGGACAACCATCTACTTTGGTACAGGTAACAGTACCTTCGTAAGTATCTGTACATTCAGCTCCATCAGAGACGGTGATTGAGATAGTTGCACCATCTGAGTATAATACCGTGAATTGGTCTCCACCCATAACACCGCTTTCATTGTAGTCACCACTTACTGTGTAAGGGCCACCTTCACCTGAGATAGAGTAGGTATTAGTTTGCTCTCCAGTTTCGTCGTTACAATCTTCGCTTACAAGCTCAACTGCAGGACAACCGTCGACTTTAGTACAAGTAACAGTACCTTCATAGGTATCAGTACACTCTGCACCATCAGTTACGGTGATTGAGATAGTTGCACCATCTGAGTATAATACTGTGAATTGGTCACCACCAAATACGTCAGTATCATTGTAGTCACCACTTACTGTGTAAGGGCCAGCAGTACCGCTGATAGTGTAAGTGTTTGTTTGTTCACCAGTCTGATCGTTACAATCTTCGCTTAGCAATTCGATCGCTGGGCATTCGTCTATTTTAGTACAAGTAACATCTCCAGTGAAAGTATCTGAACAATCGCCATCAGTAATTGTAACAGAGATCGCATCGCCATCAGCGTAAACTACAGTGAAAGTATCACCGCCTGTCAAGCCGCTGTCGTTGAAATCGCCAGAGACAGTGTAGTTACCTGTTGTTCCGGAGATAGAGTAAACATTTGTCTGCTCACCAGTTTCATCATTACAGTCTTCTGAAACCAGAATGATACTAGCACAGTCAAGAGTTGCCTCGCCGGCACATACACAGTCCGCTCCCCAGACATCATTGTCTGTTGCAGCATTGCCATCATCACAAGCATCGCCTGCGAAGTAGCATGAGCCATCGTCTTCATTAGCCGTTGGATCGAAGTTACATGCATCTGCATTAATACAACCTGGTACAACTACTACGATTGGTGTACCGGCACAGCTACAATCAGCCTGGACAGTATCATTTTCTGTTTCTGCATTATTGTCGTCACATGCATCTGCTACGAAGAAACATGAACCATCATCTTCTTCTGCTGCTGGATCGAAGTTACAAGCATCTGCATTCATACATCCTAAAACTGTAACACAGTCAGGATTGTCATCTGCAAGTCTATCAACTATAATAGCGTTTGACAGAGCAAAACATCCAGTGATGTCAGCTACTTGATCAGTCGGAATGTCAATGTCTTCGTAAGTAACTGCCCAGATAGCGCACTGTCCAACCGGAGCTTCATCGAAGCCGAATGTTGGGTTGTCTGTAGGACCTCCAAGGATGGTAACACCATCACCAGTAGTTACCACATAAGCCATGTTTGAGCCTACACTACCTTCAGCAGACACTGTCACTGTTTGGCCTTGACCAAGACAAATTGTAGTGTTGTCGGTAGTAGAAATTGTAGCTGCGGTTACTTGTGTACGTGTTACTTCTATCCAGTTTGAGGAAATCGAGATACAGCCAGAAGCCGTAACACCATCGATTCCTGCTTCACCTAGTGTCAAGTCACCTTCATATGAAACACCGTAAACTCGGCAAACCCCAGCAGGAACACCTGAGAAGTCATTGCTAGCTCCAGGGTTTCCAAGGATAGTAGCTCCGTCAGCATCAGTGATTACATAAGTATAAGAAAGATCCTCACCGGCTTCATTAGTAGAAGTGAAGTTTAGCAAGTTTCCATCTGCATCAGATGTACAAAGAGAAACTGCTGTCTCACCTGAATCCAAGGCTACTGTTCCTCCATCACATGCTGGAGCTGGCTCAGAAACTGTAAGTACATAATCGTAACCGTTCCAAGCTGCAGCGATTGCCGCTGCCTGATCTTCAGCACTTGTCTCAGCTGGCAGAGCAGCTATAATAGAAGCGGAAGTAACGGAGGCATCTGACCAGCCTGTCACTGCGTAACAAGGAGTAAGATTCACGAAGTTGTTGTCTATCAATAGGTTTTCAATGGTACCCAAAGCCACCAATGCGTCAGGTACACTCTCAGCAACGAAGCCAAAGAAACCTGTCAAAATCAATAGATCATTTACACTTTCAATGCCTTGCTCAGCCAGAGCTGCAACGTCAGCACAAGTTACTCCTTCTGGCAATGTGTCTTCAATAAGTCCACAAACAAATGGATTGGCAACAAACTGAAGGATAGCGTTCACTTGACCCAAACTATAGGCAAAACCTGAAACACTGATCGTAGATCCAACTGGCATTGCAGGAATACTTCCATCACCTGCTAAATCAGCAGGATTAAAAACGCCATTTAGGCTGGAAAGCAGAAAACAAGTATCAACGCCAGCAGGGCAGATCTGGGCAATATATTCATAATCAGAGCTGAGGTCATCAGCTCCTCCGCCTGGATCTGGCTGCGGTGCTGGAAGCAAAGCATCATCCGGAGCAATACCTCCGTTATCTGCCGTCTGTCCCGGAACCTGCTCGAAGGTAGCTGCATCTGAGCCATCCACCAGGATAGTCCCATCTGTCGGCGCACCAGCAGGGATAACAACGGTTCCGGCACCTACCGGACCAGGGGCATCAACCTGCCCTCCGTCGAAACCGCAAACACTTTGTGCTGCTACCCAACCAAAGTTGAAACAACATAAGAGCGCAATTGCAACTAAAGTTGTTAAATGTTTTTTCATAAAATCGATTTTTATAGAATGGTGTTATCAATAAATTTTCAACTTCTATAGTGCAACTAAGCCATAGGCATAGCTACACAGGACCAAAGGTATTAATTTTGGTTCCATTCTCTAAGTGTCCTGCACAGAAAATAGCCCATTAGTCTCTCATCATTCTGAGAGCCAAATGAACCAATTTTCGATATGTAAGCACTACCTATATGTTTGTATCAAAACAGTTGCAGCAAAGGCCACCATCTAATACCTACTTTTCTGACTCTCAAAGATATACTTTTATACAGGATTGCCATAAAAAAGGAAATTCTGCACCACTGAAAGTAGGTGAGTTGACAAAATTAATACGCTCAGCAGCTGAATCGATACATAACAAAGACATCAAAAGACGCAAGCTCACAATTTGCGCCGCTAAAACAGCAAAATAGTCAAGGAAATACACTGTTGTGCAGCCCTGCACGAACATCAATTGCCTCAACGTATGCGCCAGCAAAGCCTAAATTTGTCTTTAAAACGACATGGAATTCCGTCTTGCCACGACTCTAGTACAGCAAAGAAGAAATGTTAACGGGGCAAAGGATCAATCAAAAAGTGGACAAAACTGTCCTTGAGTGGGTCTCTCCCGTCAAAAGCACTAAACATGTCATCACATATAAAACTCGGGCAAATCGCCGAAGAGCATGCCGCCGCATATCTTGAGGAGAAAGGCTATCTAATACTGGATCGCAACTGGTACTTTGGCAAGAAGGAAATCGATATCGTTGCCCTCAAGCAGGATGTGCTTTACATTGTCGAAGTGAAAAGTAGAAGTTATGCAAGCCTAGGCTCACCTGCTCAGGCAGTAAATCGAAAGAAGCAAGGAACTTTGCGCATGCTAGCTACGGCCTATCAAAGAGCCAGAAAACTGGATCTCGATGTTCAGTTTGATATAGTTTCCATTGTTTTTAACAAAGGGGGCTTTGAGCTAGAACATATCGAAGAAGCTATTCTTCCTTTCGAAATCTAGCGTAAACCAACTTTTAGACGATTTTCCTCTGCTCAGCCGAGGGACGGATGGAGCAATGCCTTAGCAAGCTGACAGACGAGCAAGGAAGGATTACAGAACCCAAGGCGTCACGCGCTTTGCTTGACTCGCACTACAGTAGATGGACAGGTTGCTTGCCATTTCGAAGTTGCTATCGGCGACCATACACTTGTGTCACATAGACGGTCCTGCGGCGCGCATCAAAATATATCGCGGTTCCGCAATTCTCATATTCCTTGCGAATGAGATTCTTGTAATGCCCTTTGGATTTCCTCCAAAGAGAAAGCATCTTATCTGTCATCTCATCGTAGGTCAGTTCGCGATAGAGATCCCCATTCTCTGCCTCGGAGAACACATAATCCAATCTCAAAAGGTTTTCGCCTACCTGAATCCAATCCTCTGAAATGAGTCGCACACGCTTGAATGGCGTTGAAGTCTTTGACTTTGGTTGCCTATGAGAGATCTTACCTGCTTTTGATTGCCACCGATTGTGCTTATCAGCTGCTTGCTTCAATTGATCATGCTCTTCAAGTGCTTGCCTTCTCTTGCGATTGCGCAATTCATTGACTTTGGCAATCAACAATTCTTCTGCAAAATCATAGTCGATCTCCTGCCAGTTGATTACATCTGAGGCTCTGGTCTGACCCTGAGTGGAGATACTTGCTGTGGAAAACACCAGAAATAGCAAAAATAAGGGAGAAAAGACAGTTCGAAGCATAGATAAACTTTGTGCTTAGGGATTGAGAATCAATAACTGTCTGATTTTGACGCCGCAAGAACTGATTTAGACGAGGCATTTCTTTGCAGCATCCTTGTTGGCTGTGGAGAAAAATAACGAAGGATAAATCATTTCCAGCAAGCCACAATGGACTCTATTAATTCACTATCCCTTAGGATTGATACCCTGCACTAACGTTTAGCCAGCGCAGAAAATTTTATTGTATATCAAGGTCAAAGGGAATTCGCATCTGAGGGCCACGCATTTTAGCCAGATCTGACAGATCATCGAAGACCTCAACTAATTCTGAAAACCTGGATTCCACCATTGCGTCTGCAACATCCTTGCCAGTCAACTGAGCAAACAATTGCTGAAGCGGATCGTTCTTGGTGGGATATATTTCCACTCGGTAGCTATCCATCTTGGCCAGGGCTGCAGCTTCATTCACTGCATCTTCTACCCCACCAATCTGATCCACGAGTCCAACTTCGAGCGCCTGTCTACCGCTCCAGACTCTACCGGCAGCAAGACTACGTACTGAATCTTTTGGCAATCCTCGTCCAGTTGCGACCCTACTGAGGAAGTCTTCATATATTTTGTCTACTCCTTCCTGCATAATAACCTGCTCCTCTTCAGTAAGCGCATTTCGCATTAATGGAGTCGTTGGAAAATCTGAGAACCGATTGGTCTTTACAGTATCCGTGGTTATACCTAGCCGGTCTTCGAAAAATGGTCCTGCATTGGCTAATACTGCAAATACACCGATAGAACCAGTCACAGTATTTTCTTCAGCAAAGATCTTGTCGGAATCACAAGCGATATAATATCCCCCCGAAGCAGCAACATCTCCCATAGAGACAACAACCGGCTTGCCTGCCTTGCGCAGCAGCTGCACTTCCCTCAGCATTATGTCAGAGGCAAGTGCTGATCCGCCAGGGGAATTCACCCGTAATACAACAGCCTCAATCTTTTCATCCTTGCGCACCGCCTGCAAGATCTTTACGTAATCATCAGAACCTATTTTATTGTCCTTTCCCTTACCGCTCGCGATATTCCCTTGAGCTACAACTACAGCAATTTTTTGGGCTTTGTAATCCAATTCTTCTAAAGGTTCTACAAGAGCATATTGCGGAAGCTTGATGAAGTTCAGGTCTTCTTCTTCCTCCAAATCCACATTTTTCCGCAAAATTTCCTCCACTTGATCGATGTACAGCAAATCATCTACTAAGCCAAGCCGTCTAGCATCCTCTGCCTCTCGCACTGCCAGATTATCGATAATCCGATCGAGCTCACTTCGCGGAATATCTCTTGCAGTAGAAATCCTATCCAGAAAAATCCCATAAAAATCATTCAGTAAGGTTCGTACCTGGTAGCGATTATCTTCGCTCATTTCTGTCAGCCTGAATGGCTCCGTAGCACTCTTGAAATTTCCGGCCCATGTAATCTGAGGCTCAATCCCAAGTTGATCCATTCCTTTCTTAAAAAAAGTTACTTGAGAGCTAAATCCCTTAAGTTCCAACATGCCGACCGGGTTCAAGAAAATCTTGTCAGCAACAGATGCCAGATAATAAGTCTTCTGCGTCATCATCTCTGAATAGACCACAAGAAACTTCCCTGACTCTTTGAAATCAAGCAGCGCATTTCTGATTTCCTCGATGGTCGCAAAGCCAGCTGGAACCGAGCTTAACTCCAAATACACCCCCTTGATTCGATCATCTATCTTGGCATTCTTGATCGCTGCCAATATATCATGCAGACCTAATGCCTTTTTGGGTTTCAGTGTCTGCATATCGAAATTCGCCAAAGGAGAGGAAGGAGCCATTTCCAATATTTCAGCCGATAGCCGAGCCTTAAGGATACTATTGGACTCTACAACTACCTCCTGAGAATTACCCATCGCCGCTATCCAACCTACACCTACCATCGATAGAAGGAAGAGGGCAACAAAGAATCCCATCACGCTAGCTAGCAGGAATTTCAAGAATTGTTTCATAATTGCTTTGCTTACTATTTTTTGCGAAATAAAAGTAATACTTTTTAGCCACTCAAAAACGGACTCAATTACACAATGGCAAAGGTTTATTTGGGATTAGGAAGCAACCAAGGCGACAGGCTCGCACATTTGGGACTTGCCGTTTCCGAAATTGAGAAGCAAATAGGAGTGATTGACAGAATATCCAGGATTTACGAGTCGGCACCCTGGGGCATGATCGAGCAGCCCTGGTTCCTGAATCAAGTAATCAGGATCATTAGCCCCATGGACCCATGGGCAGTGCTGGAAGGAGTCAAATACATCGAAAAAAAGATGGGAAGACTGGAAACCAGCAAGTGGGGGCCCAGGTTGATTGACATCGACATTCTATTCTACAATCATATACGTCTGCTATCTCCAGAACTACAAATACCTCATCTATATCTACACAGGAGAGCCTTTGTACTTTGGCCACTGGCCGATATTGCTCCGGGCTTTGTCCATCCCGCATACAATAAGACCATCATGCAGCTGATCGATGAAAATGAAGATAATGGCGAAATAAGTGTCTATCAAGAAACAAAATAGCACAAACTTATGTATTCCTTTTCCTATCAATCCTCTGAAGTATTTTCATCATCTGAAGCTTCTTCACTTTCCTCTATGTCATCGTAAGGACAATGAAGGCAGCCATTGCCACAACAATAGCCTCGATTCAAAAGATAGCGCTCTGTAAGCACAAACAGGCCCTCCTCGTTAAGGTAGTAATCCAACCCTTCCTGCAACATACTCATGCAAATAAATTAAATACCCCCAACCAAGCTAGCAAAAGGCACGTATTCCTCAATAACAAAAAATTGGCCTGACTGTTGCATCAGGGAGTCCTTGCAGCAATGTTACTTCGGAGCTTAAACTTTAGTTCTATGCTACAGCCATTCGTGAATGCAGGTGAAAGACAATTGCGTTCATTATATGCCTTGGCTTCGAAATTTCTACCTGTTTAGTCGATTTTATTTGCAGGGCCTTTGTATCATTGCAGCAATTTTCAAGGAAATATTAGCACTGTAAACCGGGAAAAACGCGCAAACAGCAACGCAATTTTATGGGTGAGATCAAGAATCTGTTGATAGTGGAGTCGCCTGCAAAGGCCAAAACAATCGAGAAATTTCTAGGACCGGATTTTACGGTCACTTCCAGTTTTGGACATATACGCGACCTCGCCAGAGGCAATGGAGCCGTAGAGATTGAGAATAATTACAATCCCAAATACGATGTTCCGGAAGAAAAGAAAAAAACGGTAAATGAACTTAAGAAGCTAGCCAAGAAAGCAGAGCAAGTATGGCTAGCGACGGATGAGGACCGCGAAGGAGAAGCCATTTCCTGGCACATATGCGAGGTACTGGGTCTTGATCCAGCGGTAACCAAGAGAATCGTATTCCACGAAATCACAAAGTCTGCCATTCAAAAGGCAGTTCAAAGCCCAAGGCTACTCAACCTGGATTTAGTAAACGCCCAGCAAGCCAGAAGAATCCTCGATCGTCTGGTTGGTTTCGAACTGTCTCCTATACTCTGGAAGAAAATCACTAGAAGCGCCGCTCTGTCCGCAGGACGTGTGCAATCTGTAGCGGTGCGATTGGTGGTGGAAAGAGAACGCGAAATCGAAGGCTTCGAGGAAAGCTCCTTTTTCAAGGTTTCGGCCAATTTCATAGTGACAGATGAAACCGGAAGAGCCGTTCCGCTAAAAGCTGAACTCGCAGAACGCTATGAGGTGGAAGGAGATGCAGAAGCTTTCCTGAAAAGATGCAATGGTGCTACATTCAAGATCAATGACATCGCTGTGCGCCCTGGCAAGAAAAAACCACCTGCTCCTTTTACAACCTCTACTCTTCAGCAGGAAGCCAGTAGAAAACTGGGCTATTCAGTGGCCAGAACAATGACCATAGCACAACGTCTCTACGAGGCCGGTCATATTTCCTATATGAGAACGGACTCCGTTACCTTGTCTGAAACTGCAGTCGCAGCCGCCTCGCAGGAAATCACAGACCGGTATGGAGCTGACTACGTGCAAAACAGAACCTTCAAAAACAAATCATCTAACGCTCAAGAGGCACACGAGGCTATTCGACCTACCTATATGAATGTAGCATCCGCCGGAGCGGATGATGGTCAAAAACGACTGTACAAACTAATCCTGAATCGAACACTGGCTTGCCAGATGCGCGACGCAGAACTAGAGCGCACCACCGCTAAGATTGGAATATCCTCCACCGAAGAAGTCCTAACAGCTCAAGGAGAGGTCTTGAAGTTTGATGGCTTCTTGAAAGTGTACCGCGAGGCAAAAGAGGACGATGAAATCCTTGCAAAAGATGATGACAAAATGTTGCCCCCTTTGTCCATCGGCCAGGTGCTGGATCTGGAACAGATGAGCGCAATGGAACGATTTACCCGTCCTGCCGCAAGATTTTCGGAAGCGACTCTGGTAAAGAAACTCGAAGAACTTGGCATCGGTCGACCTTCTACTTATGCACCGACGATCAGTACAGTGCAAAAGCGAAACTACGTAATAAAAGAGAGTCGCGACGGACGTGTGCGTCAATACAAACTGCATGTACTATACGGCCCAAAAGGGGAAAGTCCCAACAGCATTAACAGTAGTGTTGAAAAGGAAAATACCGGAGCAGCAAAAAACAAACTCTTCCCTACAGACATGGGAAAACTGGTGAATGACTTCCTGATCAAGCATTTCGACTCGATCATGCAATACAGCTTCACCGCGCAAATCGAAAAGGAATTTGATCAAGTTGCCACTGGTAGCCTGGAGTGGACAGAAATGATCGACGAGTTTTACAAACCTTTCCACAAGACTGTCGAACATACGCTGGAAAATGCGGAAAGAGTGACTGGAGAAAGAGCACTAGGCACCGATCCCAAAACCGGTAGACCAGTGATCGCTCGCCTTGGCCGATACGGACCCATGGTGCAGATTGGCCATCAAGATGACGAAGAAAAGCCAAAGTACGCCAAGATTCGCAGACCCTACAATCTCGAAACGGTCAACCTGGAACAAGCCATGGAACTGTTCAAACTACCTCGCGTAGTGGGAGAGTTTGAGGGCGAAGAGGTGATCGCTGCCGAAGGGCGTTTCGGTCCTTATCTGCGACATATGGGCAAATTCACTTCTCTCCCGCGTGTCAAAAAGGATGAAGAACCGACCAATGCCAGCAATCCAAACACGGTGACCCTGGAAGAGGCCATCCAACTCATTATCGCCAAGCGCGCTGCGGATGCGGCGAAGCTTATCAAGACATTTGAGGAAGATGAAAATGTTCAGATTCTCATGGGTCGTTGGGGGCCGTACATCAAGGCCGGCAAGAAAAATGTCCGCATTCCAAAAGACGTAGAAGCCAAAGACCTTACCTGGGAACAGGTAGATGAAATGGTGAAGAACGCTCCGGAAAAGGGTAAGAAGAAAGCCGCCACCAAAAAGGCAACAACGAAGAAAACCACGGCAAAGAAAAAGCCGGCGGCCAAGAAAACGACGACAAAGAAAGCTGCAACAAAGAAGCCTGCTGCAAAGAAAACAGCGGCAAAAGAGCCTGTTGCCGAAAAGCCGGAAGAATAGTCGAACAGGGAAAGCAATAGAAAAACACCTCATGGATCATAGATTCATGAGGTGTTTTTGTTTATAGCAATGACTGATCATGACGCTTGCTAATTTTCTCTTTTGGGGAGCGCAGCACTTGAGGCCCTTGCAAGTATCTACCCGTGCTCTGCTAATACTCGGCACCTGTCTAGCTGTTCCTGCTCGGGCCAGTCTGTCTCTCCGCTACGCTTCGAGCCAGCCCGGCTCCGGCAGTCACCACGCTATACAGGCACCTCGTTCCGCGACGCCCGGGGCTCCTTTTCACCCACCATGCTCGCGCGAGACGCAAAACGCAACGAACACTGATGACTGATGACTGATGACTGATGACTGATGACTGATGACTGATGACTGAT
>JAHDDV010000494.1 GCA_020629205.1 Chitinophagales bacterium
GGCACCAATGGCGTACCGGCTCCACAGGAAGCCAGTGTCAGAGTAGAAATCAATAAGGTTGAGAGGTGGCATTTGCCTAACTTGGCAATGCATAGTCTTTTTCGTAAGTTTTCCACGGTCACCAATAGTTGCTCTTGAATACTAGATAGACATCGGCGTGTATCCGTCTGAAAAAAATTACGAGACGGAATATTGCTCAACCAATCCTCATTCTCGCATCCAGTATTTTCGTAACGTGGATTGGGTCACTCTTTGAGTGAAGTGATAGCAATTTGTACGGGTACAGCAAAGTCGCTGCTCCAGTAGAACGATTTATTGGAATATTTGACGATTTCCGTATTTTGATAAGTAACGCTGAATTCTGTTTCATCCCCCAAACAGGTGATGAGGCGACTACGTAGTACTGCTAGCCTGCTTCGGACCACACAACGGAGTAGAGGGCATGACATTTCACCACGTTAGAAAACATTGCGCGCTATTGATTCTTGCGCCAACATTATATTGTTCATTCGCGCAAGCGCAAGACAATTCATTTGCTGATGATTTTTCGGAAGACTTGTTGAGTCAGCGATATAGCCTTTTTACTGATCCTGGTGCCAGTATCATTTTGGAAGATGGGAAGCTTGCAGTAAATGTCGCCTCTAACGCCGGGGACAATAATAGTGAAGATGCAGATGTTAATTTGTTGCAACCAACGGATTATCTTGAGGGAGAGATAGTCTTATCATCAGAATCTGCTCTCAACTCTGTTTCAGGTCGTCTCGGTGCAAGGCTTACAGGGCGTTTTCACAATGACACTGCGGATGGTGGTGTTGATGGTCGTTTGGGGGATGTTGAAGCTGTCCTATCGATTGACGCAAGCGGTAACGGTATGCGCCGTGCCGAAATTTGCCTTCTAAGATATGACGATGCTGATGGTAATTCTCGAACAGGATTGCTAAGCCCAGACGATCCGGGTAATCGTTGCGATGAGTTGCCAGTTCGAATTGAATTTGATCAGACGTACCGCGCTAGTATCGCTCTGGATCGTGAAACATCAATGTACACATTCAGACTTAATGGTGTGACACAGTCCTTTCCGGTTGGACCTAATTTCTTTGAACCATCGAATCCAGCGTCCCGTGTTTCCATTTATGCTCGCTCAGGCGCAACAGCTATAGGATCAATTGACAACATCCGATCTTCGATGAATACACTTACTGCCGGTGAGCAGTCAGAAGGTCTAAATACCCCTGTTGAATTTCCAAGTGACACAACCGATTCTGATACCACCATTATATCGACGACCGACGCACCTATAGATTTCTTAGCACCGATCAATTTTGTTGATGATTTCAGTGGAGCTTCTGCAAGCATAGGTTTCTCACAATGGCCAGATGACTCGACAGAATCCAGCATTGGTTACTACGATGGTGCGTTGGAGCTGCAGGTTAGTGCCCAATCTGAAGATCCAAATCAGGGCAGTTCTACGACGCTGAATTTTAATCGCGATACTGATTCAGTGTCCGCCAGGGTTAGTTTATCAAGTAGGTCTTCGCTCCCTGTGGGCAGATCAGAAGCGAGTTTTGACTTGGAAACCGTTTTCTATAATGACACCGCAAATGGCGGTTTCAATGATAGGGAGGGTGATATTCAAACCAAACTTAGGTGGATTCATCAAGGTAATGGAACTATGAGAGTTCAAGCCGAACTGCGACGGCGTAATGCAGATGGAAACCACGAGAGGCTTGATGTATTTGATGGTAATGACAGATTTGATTTTGTCGATACGTTTCAATTCCTGCCACAGCTAGATGCTATTTATGATTTTACGATCGCACTTGATAGAGAGCAGGGAACCATGACGTTTTCTGTGGATGATATGTCGACGACTGTGTCGTTACCCACTGCTGCTTTTCAACCGGCCCGAAGAAAAATTGAAGTTCGAACATATCATCAAGGAGATTCGGGAAGGGCTGTCGTAAAGGTCTACTCGGTAACCATGGACAACTACCAGCAAGATTTTACTAGCACAGAGGCAGCGATCGCACCTTATAGACCTGCTTTCGATACTGAACGAGCAGGGGTTGATATTGGGACTACAGAGGACGGTCGTTTGAGACTTTCTGTTGATGGTCGAATTGCGGGTCAACGGAATTCTAGACTCGTTGTTCGTGGAGTATCTGACTACGTTGGGGCCTCAATTACACTCTCAAGTGAGTCCGTGGTAGCACCGGATGGCAAAGTGTTTATTGGTGTCAGTGGCAGTCTATACAACGCTGTCATGGCTGATGCACCAGATCAAATCGGCAATGTTTTCGCAGCCTTGAGACTTGCTAGAGAGGGTTCGGGAGAAATGTACGTCGAAACTTGCGCCTGGCAATCAACCGATTCCAATTTTAACGATTCAATTGAGTTGATTGGCGGCGATCCGGCTACGTGTCAAAGACTTTCAACTGTGCCCGAATTAGATACAGAATATCCAGCTTTCATTTCACTAAATCGAGAGTCTAATACACTGACTTACCATTTTTCAGGCGAGGAATATGTTTACAACATAGGTACTGAAGTATTCGATACTAGTCAGCCGTTCAATGGAGTGCGTGCCCGCCCAACCGATGATAGTTTAGTTGTAGCGTATGCGGACAATCTCGCATTTTCAGCTACGCCGGTGCCTCTAGCAGATTCTGGAGCTGCTCTAAACCGAGATATTTCGGCAGACGTTTTGAATAATGATTCGCAATCATCTACGGACGCTCCAGGTTTTTCATCCAGCGGTAGTGGTTGTTCCATCGGGCTCAGTGGTCGCAATGATCCGCTCATGGCTTGGCTATTGGTTGGGGCTGTCGGGAGTCTATGTGTTCGCCGTAAGCGAATATTTGGTTAGGACTGAATCTTTTCTCTGATTGAGAATAGAAAATTGCGAAACTTAAAAAGCCCCAATCAGTTGATTGGGGCTTTGGAGCTACGAATTATTTATCCTTCCTCTGACGTATCTATTCAGAAAATGTCAAGTGAAAATCTTTAAAGATAAATAATGTTTTGGAATTAAACTGGCGAGAGAATTCGTAAAGGAATAAACATCAGTTGATTCAAAATTTTTCCCTACTGATCAATAACCCTAATGTAAGCGTTGGCTTGCCATTCTATGACTAGTTTTCCTTCCGTGAATGATTCGCCAATAACTAGTGCAT
>JAHDDV010000495.1 GCA_020629205.1 Chitinophagales bacterium
GGCTGACAAAAAGATAAGCTCCTCAAAGGTGTCACGTACTTTGTTCACGCAGCACTAGTGGCTGAGCTGAAGCAGCTAGCTGAGTGCTGAGTATTAGCGGAGGACGGGAATGTCCTCACCGCGCTACGATCGGTTGCGCTGCCAAAAAAAATCAGGAATCCAAAACTTTCGAAAAATTGCGGGAGACTGACTTGAGTAAAAACTTGTAAGTAAAAAAGAGGGTCAATTCCGAGTGCAGGAAGGCCGATCGATTCTGGGCAAAGAGATCCATGTGGGGAAGATGACGAAAGATTTTGTGGTTTCTGGCGGCAGCGATACTCCAATCGAGACCCATCACAAAGGAGGAGTTTTGAACGGTCGTTTTGATGCCGGCCGTGAAGTGAAATTTGTTGGCATCAAGAATCTGAATGCGCTCTTCATCAGCCTTTGGCCCTTCATTATCATAAGCCATAAAATTGGTTCGGAAACTAGTGAGCAATTGGGATTTGGGGCTGAGCGGTTTGGACATACCGATGCTGACATTAGTGACACTGAGATAGCCACCCCGCAAGGCAATGGAATCTCCCGAGCTCTTTTGCACCTTGAAGATATCGTGATCCTCGATAGCATTGTGATAGGAAATGCTGAGCCAGATTTCGCTACTATCTCGTAGTGTAGTTGCGATGCCAGCTTGCAACTGCCAGGGCTGGATGACTTCTGAATTTAGGCTGAGGTCAAGTGTTGATTCGATTTGGGAACTTTCTTCATCAGTCTTTATGAAGGTCTTCAGGAAACGACCGCCGTTTCTGAGTTCCGCATAGGTCGGAGTAGTCACTACCAAGCCAATGCGATGTCCTTTTCGATCAAAACAAAAACCGAGCTTTGTCACCAGTGCCATGGTGGAGGAATAGTGCAAATCAAGCTCTTCCATCAAGTAGGATTTCTGCCGGAAAGTGCTCTTGTCAAACTCCTCGTGTGAAATGGTGTATTCGTAATCCGTTTTGGCGAAAGATAGAAATTGGGAGAAGCCGATAGAGAGTGCTTTGCTGAGGTTGAGATGCCCTCCAAAACCCAGGAGCCGCTCTTTGCCTCCATGCGAATATTGAAAACTTCGGGTATCGCGAATCGGGCCAAAGTCATTGACTTCACTGTAGCTGATGCTGTTGTTCCAGGCGTCTTTTTGTACCAAAGCGACGACCAGACTCATTCGTTTCCCAAAGGTCGGTTTGATTGTGATGAGGCTGGAACTCAGCGATACACCGCGTCGTTTTGTACTGGCCCCATCGCGAAAATAGTCGCCAAATCTGTAGATATGAAAAGAGGGCATGACCACTGCCACATTGAAGCCACGATCTCCTGCATAGCGTAGGGCGGCAGGATTATAGTAGGCCATGCTCAGATCTTCATTGCCCGCTATGATCGAGCCGCCAAGCAGCGTACTGCGCAGTCCAAATTGCTGTGTATTGTGGAAGTAGCTTTGACTATAAACAGCCAGATAAGCAAGCAGAAGCAAGAGACAATTGACGACGCATTTCATTGCTGGATGATCTTAAAGATTCAGACTATTCATCACCTGAAGCAGGGGCAGGCATAGGTTCTTCCTCCGGGGCCTGGCGCTCATTGTCTGTTAGTGATTTTGCCTTCAAAGTTTCATAAGCATCCTGATTCTCCATCAGGCCAATATTACTTATCATCTTGTCATCGATGTTAAACTCAAGGGTCATTACAATCAATCCATGCTCTAAAGGAAATGTCTCACTCATGGGATCAAAAGGGAAGTATTTTACTTGGTAGTATTGTCGGTCCTCAGCTATCTGAATGTACAATCGATCTGTTAGCTCATTGACCTTTTGTTGAAACTGAAACGTCTGTTTATGTGTCTCTTCATCAGGCATATAGGCGATGATGTCCTCGCCGTTTTCGAAGGCAGCTAAAAACTCAAAGGCATCTTTGTGCTTGCTCATCTCCTCTACATCATCATGTTTGGCTCGTAGAAAAACCATCGGAGATAATGCTCTGTAGGCTTCACAGGATTTAAAGGTTTCATATTGCAGCTTCAAAGTAAGATAGCTGATCGAATGTCCCTTTGTACTATATCCATCGCCCTCAATCCACTTAGCCAAAACAAAATTCTCCTTCGAGTTTAAGAGGGAGCGGTCCATGGTCTTGCCCTCATCCTGGGCCACGTGAATTCTATCGCAAAATAGATCGGCGTAATTGATTCGCTCTTGCAGTGCATCGCCAGGAATGATCCTCACCTGGTCCTGAGCTTTTAAGAAAATGCTGCTAAGCATGAAGAGCATAGTACAATGCAGAAGAAAACGCATAGGCATGTCTTGAGTGGTTTGTTATACTACCTTAAAGGTACCGAATTTTCGGCAGTATGATACGAATATAAAGATACTCAAATTAAGCTCGCTCTGGAAAAATATCTATACCTTCCAAAGATGGATTTTTTGAATTTGGAATATCTCAGCAGCGGCAATCCTCGACAGCGTCTGGCCTATAAGGAATTGCAAGACTTGCGGCTCTTCGATTTGCTCAAAGATTTTGATCCCCTGCTTGCTGGTACCATTCCCATAGGCATAGATTTGCCCGGGAGTGATTTGGATGTTTTGTGTTGCTGCCTGGATCATGAACACTTTGCGCAGCTACTGAAATTCCATTTTCAGCAATATCCATCTTTTCGCATGAAGCGTTTCCATCGCGAGGGGGTGGAGACCAGTTTGTGTAATTTCTTTGCGCCCAATTTCGAGATAGAAATCTTTGCCCAGGATGAAGCGACACATCAACAGAGGGGCTTCCAGCATATGCTGATTGAGCATAGAATCCTTCAAGAACGCGGCCCGGCTTTTCGGGATCAGATCATAAGGCTGAAGCAATCCGGTGTCAAGACAGAACCAGCTTTTGCCCAGCTGCTTGGTTTGCAGGGCGATCCTTATGAAGCCTTATTGAAGTGGAGATAGGACAGTTATTCGCTTGTTTTAGAGCGTGATTTTTTGGAGCAAAACAGCAAAGCTCGTGGCACTGACCGTCCCGCTGTACGTTCCAATGCAGGCACCCTGAGGCGGCTTCCTGTATCCACTGCCGATGTCTCTCCGCATGCGCTCCGAGCCCTCGCCAGTGGCACAGTCAGTCCGCTTCAGGGCACCTGCATTTCCTCTGCCATCGGGGCTATTGGGCTTCTGTCGGAC
>JAHDDV010000496.1 GCA_020629205.1 Chitinophagales bacterium
AGACATTTCGACCGCTGAGTGATCATGAACTAATGGGACATTTGACGGGAAAGCAGGTGATCGGTGTGTATCCAATGCTTACTGACAATACTTCTAAGTTCATCGCGGCAGATTTTGATAAAGGAAACTGGCTAGAAGAGGCTGTTCTGTTTCAGAATCATTGTGCCCACTATGATATTCCCTCCTATTTGGAACGATCTAGATCTGGAAATGGGGCACATGTCTGGATCTTCTTCGAAAAGCCCTACTCTGCGCTAAGAAGTAGAAAGCTCATACATAGATTCTTGGTTGATTGTGGTGTGATATCAAGTTACGACAAAGGAGCAAGTTTCGATCGACTATTTCCCAATCAGGATTATCTTTCTGGAATGGGACTGGGAAATCTTATTGCGTTGCCACTGCAAGGAAAAGCAATGATCGACGGCAACAGTTGTTTTCTCGATCAAAATCAGCGGCTTTTAGAGGATCAATGGGCATTTCTCGAGGCCGTTACACAGGTATCGGCTACTAGTCTGGGCAAAGCATATGATGTGCATTTTGAAGTGACTGCTCATCAAGACATGGTGCTTCCCTATCCTTTGGAGTTTCAGATTGACCTAGGTCGATCCATACGTTTGCATCGGTCACAGGTTACCCTGAAGCTACGGAACTTCCTTCAAGAAAAGTTGAATGTATCGAATTCGAAATTCTACTCTCGCAAAAACAGTGGTAAACAGACCTGGGGTACAAAGCGCTACCTTAAGTGCTTTGAGGAACATGGGGATTACCTACTTGTGCCAAGAGGTTTCATTCGCAACTTGATTTCCTTCTGTCATAGCCAGAGTATTCCTTTCAAGCTAAAGGACCAACGTGAATTGCGATCAACACAACTCTTCCAGTCTTCAGTAAAACTGCGTACTTACCAGAAGCCAGCAGTAGAAGCAAGTGAGCGGAAAGACTTTGGGATAATTGTTGCCCCTCCCGGAACCGGGAAAACAATTATCGCTTTGGAGATCATTCGAAAGAAGTGTCAGCCGGCACTTGTTCTCGTGCATCGACAATTGTTACTAGATCAATGGCTGGAGCGAATTGAAAGCTTTTTTGCCATCCCGAAAAAGAAGATTGGCATCATCGCAAAAGGAAAGGTAAAGCTCGGAGAGCAGATCACCGTTGCCATGGTGCAAACACTTGGTAAATACCTGGAAAAGGAGCCTGAATCTGATCTCAAAGATCAGTTTGGGACACTGATTGTCGATGAATGTCATCACGTTCCGGCCGAATCATTTCGAACGGTAGTTGAGAAGCTGAGCCCATACTATCAATATGGACTGACAGCGACTCCTTTTCGAAAGGGAAGTGATACTGCCTTGATCTTCCTTTACCTAGGTAATGTCATTTCTACTCTTCGGACTCGGTCAGGGAACAGTTCCTCCCCTCCTCGTTTGTTCCTTCGAAAGACGGATCTAGAGTTTCCTTTTGACAGTAAATCGGACCCTCTTTCCATACTCTCAAAAATGTTGATTCATGATAGCGCTCGAAACAGGATGATATGCCAAGATATTTTGGCTGAGGTGAATAAGAGGTCCCGAGTGGTTGTAATAACGGAACGGAAGGATCATCTGACAGTTCTTTGGCAGTTTCTAAAAGGTCGATGTGAATGCCTTACCTTGAGTGGAGCTGATCAAACAGATGACAGAGCTAGCAAAATGAAACGCTTGCGGGAAAGTAGCTTTGAAGTTCTACTAACCACAGGACAACTTTTTGGCGAAGGCACTGATATCTCAGCATTAGACAGTTTGTTTCTGGTCTTTCCTTTCAGCTTCAAGGGCAAGCTCATTCAATACATCGGACGTGCCCAGCGATCCGAGCAGGCAGTTCGGGTCTTTGATTACCACGATCACAAGATACCCTATCTGCATCGCATGTTCTTAAAACGGAATCGATACTATAGACATTTTGCCAGACAAGCGAGCCTTTTTGATGATCACGAACAGGTCGATTCTGTGTCTGTGATGGTGATTTCCAAAGTGGAGAAAGTCAAATTTAATGAATTGAGGTTTTGCTATGGACGAATTGAGTTCTGCTTTTCCGACGGCCGATTGGAGGAAGACATTACAATGGGCTTTGAGCACGAGTACATTCGTCCAGAGCTAGATGTGTTGAAGCCATATCTATCCAAGTCACTAGGTCTTCGATTCATTGAAATCGAGATTTACATCGAAGTCGTTGGAGGCAAGCTTGTTTCTCAGATGGCTAGCTGTGATGCACTTTCCGAAATCAATCAAGGCCTCATAGAAGTCTGCAAAAAAAGTTATCAGTATGAGTCAGTAGTTTGTCAAGAGTCTAATTTGAGGGAAAGCAATAGATCTGAAGTTCTGGGTTTACAAGATGTACAAAGCAGATTACCGGAAGATCTGAAGGTAACGACAGCCGAGCAATTGCTAGAGGCATTACTAATGACAAAGCAAGTTCAGCACTATCGAAACTTGAGATATCTCGGCTCCCAACATTGCAGTGGCCTCTCCTCAATCAAATTCTCCCTAAGCCCCTTCTCCTTTTTGTTCGTTTTACAAGGCAGCAAGCAAAGGCACATAGTCCTGGAAACATTAGACACCCAGGAAGCCACCTATATTTGGAGTTTCACCCCACAAACAGATCTCACCCAAGCCTACCAAATCGTTGAAGAAGCTCTCAACTCGATAAATCGATCCGGTCGAAAAGCATACCTCAAAACAGCCCCAAAGAATTTTGCCAGAGTAAAACATGACTACCAAGATGAGCGAAGTGGTTTTGTGCTTTGGCGGGACCAGCTTCGAGAGGTCTTGCATTGATCATTTTCCGCTCTTCTTCTATTGCAAAACAAAACTCGCAGCAAACTTCTTGTCATCCGTCGCTACGAAGCAGTGATACAGCCCCCTTGGCCAATCCTGCAAGCTGAGTTCCATATCTGTACCTTGATACTGCAACTGACCTAGTGCATTGTAGATCGAAACAGACGGTTTCTCATCTATACCGATGCCCTCGATTCGTATGTAATGCTTAGCCGGATTAGGGCTGATGATCAATGGAAGAAGACTTCCCTTAATCCTGTTTTCCAACATCAAACTGGCCTCCGCTTGTTCATAGTGGATAAGATCGAGAGCAGCATTTACAGCCAGCAATTCTGCCCGACC
>JAHDDV010000497.1 GCA_020629205.1 Chitinophagales bacterium
ATGAAAATGGGAACTAGAGAATGGGGCTGGTATGATCTAAAATGTGATCTTGCTGAAGCAGTCTCCTTTTTCCCTCACCTTCTTTTTGTCCGTTTCATCCTGGTCTTTGTCCGTTTCGTTCAGAAAGAAACCGGCGCAATGATATTCTATGTGTTTATTTGCAAAGCGTTTAGCCAGCCATTCAAGCCTTGACTCTTTGAGGCATGGGCCATGAAGGGTCGTACTGCTGCTAGAATGCGAACCAAATTATCTACAAATGGAAAAATCAGAAAACCACGCAATGATGAAGCAAATTCTTCTCTTGCTATTTTGGGCAACAATTGGCCCAGTATCACTCTCCGCCCAGGAGGAAGTCGAAACCGGGAAGTTTTATCTTGGCCTCTCTTACGGGACCAGCTATTCGATCGGTAACTTTAGTGATACAGATATCAACAATCCGGATGCTGGCTTCGCTAAAAATGGAAAGAAGCTCGACATTTATGGCGGGCGATTTCTCAATGATCGAGTAACGCTTACAGGTACGCTCCGGTATCAAACCTATGAAACCGAAGTCGAAGATCTGATAGAAACCTATAATGAGGAAAATCCGGGCGATAACTTTTCCGGAAGTACGGAAGACTGGAAGGCCTATTACTTTTTGGTTGGAGTAGCTTACAAAGTGAACCTCAGTCCCAGATTTTCTTTCTTTCCGCGCGTAGGTCTGGGCCCCCTAATTGCCAGCAATCCAGGTATGACCGTCTTTGTGCCCAACAGTTCTGTAAGCAAAAACTTTATCAGAAGTTCCGAAACAGGTGCAGGTCTGGGTTATGAACTGGGGATCGGTCTGCGCAGCGATCTCGGCAGACACTTTTCTCTAATGCCCACATTTACATTCAGTGGAGGAGTCATAAGGATTCCGGATGTCATCACTACAACGGATAATGTCACCGTAAGCAATGATTTTGAGCCTCGAATTCAATCCTTCAATTTGGGTTTATCACTTGCCTACAGATTTTATTGATTCTCTAATACTAAGGCAGTACCAGGAAATCAAATTCTTAGAGACATAAAATCTGTCGATGGCGAATGGCACAGTCAATTGTATGCCGCAAGGAAAGGGGAGTAGTATGATGCTGTGCTAAAAGAATGGCGATAGGCTTGATATCACGTTCAAAGTGGGATGGATGTCTCAGACCATCTCCTGGACGGAGGAATAGCCTGGTTTATTTCAATTTAGCTAAAGATGAAAAGTACACTAATGAAGATTGAATCCTTGCTTTCAGGTGATGGATATGCCTATGGCCATAGCCAGATCTCCAGACAATATCAGCCGTACAATGGACTTTGAGTCCAAGCGTTTTTTTAAGATTAAATACATGAAGATATGCTAAACAGAACAATATCCCTGCTACTTTTGGCAGCCCTCTTTACCTCTTGTGGATTCAAATCATCTCAAGAGCTTGGCCTTCGTTACCCCACCACTCCAGCCTTCGATTTGCCGACCAATCTGCAATGGCAAAAGGTTGGAACGGCCAAGGAATTGATCAATGTCAAGGAGAGTTTGGTGGTCCTCAGCGGTGGTGACAATCCCATTTCAAAAAGTGATTGGGATGATTTCAAACCCAGATTGCCCTGGCAGAAAAATATTGAACGTAACCTATTGATCGACAAAACGGTTTTCCTAAGATCGCCCGACGCTCCTTCTTCTTGTCAGGCAGCTGCTTGCAAAACGGAAGTGGAGTACAAAGGCTATTCCTGGTTGAAACTCGCCAATCCAATGGCGGTCGACTATATTCCATCCAAAACGGATATGCTCAAACCCGATGAAGGGCATTTGGTGGTGAAAGTGATCAAGAAATGTCAGATCGTTGTTTTTGAAGAAGAGATCTATCAACTCTCGGATGAGCGAGGAAATCTCTATGTCATGCATGCGACCGAGACGGGCACTCCCAGTTTGGATGTGGTATTGCCCAAGGGTTTTAGTATCAAGAAAGTGCGATTGGAAGAGCCACTGGTTATTGTACCTTTCGGCGAAAAGGAAGATTGCTTTTTCAATATCGTGGGCGATCATTTAGGTCAGGGCTACCATCAATACAGATACGCTGGAGATTATTATCCGGAGTGAGTTTTCAGTTCCAGCTTTTTTTCTTCAAGTTTGAGTCGTGTTCAAAAACGCAAATTTCATGAGAAGCCCTGCCAGGAAATCGGCAGGGGCCTCGCATTGCCAGGCCCTAATCGGCCGGGATCAGGTTTTTGGACCTATCAATTTACAATTTTTCCAACAGGGCCTCAATTTGGCTTGATTCTAAATCATTGGCCCAATAAGCGTCCTTTTTGAAATACGATCCCACGATTACCGCATTGCAGAGAGGGCGATAATGCAAAACATTATCGGCGGTGATTCCCGACCCGACTAAGATGGGCAAATCGACATTGTTTTGGATTGCTTGCAATTCTTCGAGCTCAGCGGCCTGACCAGTGGCATTGCCTGTGACGATCAAACCATCGCTTCTGAAAAAGGCAGCGGCTTTGGCGGTTTCTACTATGTCTACATCGCTACTAATGGCATGGGCACTATGTTTTTTCTTAATGTCGGTAAAAATTAGAATATTTTCAGCCTCTATCTTTTTTCGGTAGCGTAGCAAATGACCTGCATCACTGTCTATATAGCCTTCGTCTGCCAAATGACCAAATACAAAACCCTCACATCGAATAAAGTCAAGGGAACCGGACTTCGCACAACACAGCGCTTTTATATTTGCACCTGCCAGGATTTGTACCCCGATTGGCAAGCTGTATTCTTTTCGCAGTTCGTGGGCAACAATGCTCATGGTAGTTACAACTTCGTCTCCTACTGCCTCCCTCTTCAGGTAAGGAACGTCGTGCATGTTTTCAATCATGAGCGCATCGATACCGGCCTTGGAATAGACCCTGGCTTCTTGCATTGCCTTATCGATTATCTCTTGAACACTACCACGAAAGAATGGTGTGCCCGGCATGGGAAGCAAGTGAATCATTCCAATGACGGAGAAGTCATTGGGGAAAACATCAGAAAAAGATCTAAGCATTTGTGCGATTTTACGGTAGCTTTTTGCCTTGATTGAGGGCCTTAAAATAGGATTTTGGCTCCAGATATTCAAGGGTCTGAACATAGCTAATGTCGGAGC
>JAHDDV010000062.1 GCA_020629205.1 Chitinophagales bacterium
ATAATTGGCTCTTCTGCCGGCTTAGGTGTAAAAGCCTTCAAAGCAGTGATTTTCCCTTTGCTACCCCAGATTTCATAGTTGCACTGATAGAAGTTATCAAATCCAAAGGCCACTTCAGCAAAAGTACCTGCAGCAGCCTGAAGGTATGCCCCTCCGAAAATATCCACCTCATGATCTCCTGGACTTTGCAGATTTGCGGCTGCCACTTTCAAATCTTCCCCTAAAAATAGCTGACTGGCACGAACCGTATAGGCCGCTGCATCCAGCAAAGAACCTCCTCCAAGTGACTTGCTATATCGGAAATTATCAGCAGCGAGAGGCGGAAATCCGAAAGAGCTTCTAAAGCATCTGATTTCTCCGATTTCTCCATCGGCAATTAATTTCTTGACAAATGCGTGCTGCCCATGGTAGAGAAACATGAAGTTCTCCATTATCAGCAATTGTTTGGACTTTGCTTTAGCCACCATTCTCTGAGCTGAAGCATGATCCATAGCAAGCGACTTTTCAATCAGGATGTGTTTTCCCTGCTCAAGAGTCTTATCCACCCATTCTTCGTGTAGACCGGTAGGCAGTGGCATGTAGATAGCATCGATATCCGAACGTTCTATCAGCTCTTGGTAGCCTTCAACGGGATCACAAGCAAATTGCCTGGCAAGGTCTTCTGCCTTTTCAAGGGTCCGACTGGCAATCGCCATCAGCTCGAGATCCTCTAGCTCCAAAATGGCGGGAATCACGGACCGCTTTGCTATGTTGGCACAGCCCATCACTCCAATTCTAATCTTAGTCATGACTAAATAAACTTTATCGCTGAAATCAAGCTTCGGGCTTGAATATTAAGGTAGTTGTTGTACTTGATGAATGTCTTCAGCTGGTTTAGCGTCATCCAGATATAGTTGTCTGGTAGGTCTTCATCAAAACTATCATCAGCTTCGATGATTATGTTTCTATTTTGCTCCTGATAAAACCTCCCACCTTCTTCGGATTGGAAAGTACTGTACTTTACAACTTTTGGATCTTCTTGGCGAGCCAAAACATAGTCCAAAAAGGCCGGTTCATATTCATTGTATCCTTTCCTGTAGTTTCCAGTAAGGCATTGCACTGTGGGAGCCATTTCCAGAATGTCCAGGTTTCCTGCTTCGAGTTTTGCTTGCACTACAAAGTGATATACTCCGTTGATCTTTTTTACAATGAAGGCAATGATACCTTCTTGCACAGATTCTACCAAGGGTTGCGTCCAAGCTCGAACTTCTCGATTTGCTATTTCTGCTCTGACGCCAATTACCCGAAAATATTTTCCGTCTTTTTGCTCGATATGTCGATCGGTGATATTCCAATCCTGAACTTCAGACAGTCCAATGCTTTCCACTTGCAGTTCGTACATGGACTTCAACTCCGTAAACCAGGATATGATCGTTTCAATGCTGTGTAAGTGATTTTCCGTCTCAATGGCCGACATCAACATACCGGATTCAAATTCCAAATTGGGGGCCAGGCTAGGTTGAATACTATTGTAAAAGTCGATCAAATCACGTGAAAAGTCACCGAAGGGTATTCCCGAAATAACCGTGCGCGTATCCATGTTGATCACATTGTCAAAACCCAGTAGGTGATGTATCTGACCCAGTGTCAACCAACAGAAATCTTCTAAGAGTGGCACGTCCTCATTGACTTCAATAATAATGTTTCGATTTCTCTTTCTAAGAAATCTAGCCCCTTGCTCCGACTGCAACTGATCAAGTAAGACCGTATGCCTAGCCCGGTTTTCTTTTAGAAAGTAATCCAGATAATTGGGTGGGTTTCCTTTGTGTACACGTGTGTAGTTACTCTTTGTAGCCTGTAATGTAGGCGAAAGCTGGACAAAATTGATGTTACCCGGTTCTATCTTTGCTTGCATCAAAAAGTGAAGCACACCATCAAATTTGCGAGCGATGATGCCGAGAAAGCCAATCTCACTTTGATTGATGATTGGCTGACTCCAACTTGGGACATGCCCCCAATTGGTGCTAACTCGAATCCCTTCAATGGCAAAGAACTTTCCACTTTCGTGTACCAGATTGCTGGTTTTTGCATCAAAATGCCATTGCCCTAGCTGATCAAAAGCTACGCGGTCAATATTTACGGTAACGCTAGCCTTTCGCTTGTTCATCCAGGTAAAAAATGACTCATTGGTCATCAGGTGTCCCTCTTTGGTTAGAGCAGACCTCAAAAAACCTTGTTGAAGGGATTGATTCATTCGCTTTTTTTGAGCTTTTGGGTTGAGGACATTTGCTGCTTGAAGTGGAGACAGAAAGTGTCCTGGAAATTTGCTACATCCTTTTGACAGACAGTCGAAAAACGTCACAAATTTAAGAGAAATATCCCGAAAAAAATGCTAGTGCCCTAGGTACAAAGTTCTTGCCTTGGACAATAGAAAACCAGCGCGAACGAATGCGGGTGCCAAATAGCCCCGGGTGAAGCGGAACGAAGTGCCTGTATGGCGTCAGCGAAAGCCAGCCAATAGTGGCTCCGACGAAGGAGGAGACGCTAGTGGCTGAGCTGTAGCAGCCAGACAGGTGCTGAGTATTAGCGGAACACGGGTACCATGTTGCCACGGAACGATGCTGCTCGGCTCCAAAAAAATTACGAATTGAAAAGGAAATCAACTTATGGATGTATCCTACTTTGCTTTAAACACTTTTTGACCGAAAATTCTTGCAATTTCTTTGGACAGCAAAGTGGCACCTTCTTCATTGAGGTGATTTCCGTCCCAGACATATTCGCGTGAATAGAACTCGGGGTACTTTTGACTATTGGCGACATTTATTTTCATTCGGGTCGGTAGATTGTAGTGCAGGACTGCCAATTCCTCATAGGAGGAAATTGGCAAAAGAGGCGGGACAATGTAAATCAGACGGATGTTTTTGGCTGCAGCCTGCTTTTCCAAAGACTGGAGATGTTTGTGGTAATGCTTATTGAATGCAATTCCATCTTTGGGTTTACCGAAGTGCGTCTTACTGGCTCTGGCCTTTTTGACTTCAATTTCCAGACCATTGTTGAGGAAGGCACGGCGACCGTCAAGAGCAGTGGCAAATTGGTTGTTGTCGAGGCTGTTGAAACCATTTTGATTTCTCCCAAGCCCTCTCTTCTTGTTTCGAAATGCAAAGCTCAAATAATCCTCCAGCATGCCAACCTGAAAGATGTTTTCCAAATAGTTGGTGTAGTAGTTCTTTTTGAGCGTACGATTGTCCAGCCTTCTCTTTTGGGCGCTTTGTTGACTGCTTAGATTCCCTAATGAAAGCTCCAGACGTTTTTGGTCCAGCCAGTATTTGTTTCGACTTGATTTTAGATTTTCTACGCAGAATTTATCGCTAAGCGAGGCTTCGACCGAGCAGAGTTCCACCAAGATGTACTGCATTTCTTCCGGGCCATTTTCCAGGAGGTAATCGACAATGTAACTGACTTCGCCGAGAGAGGCTCCAGCGATGCCAAAATTGAATGATCGAATATCTTGATCAAACTCCTTTCTGATTGTTTCATCAAAAACAATGGGGTCTAGACCATGATTTATCCTGCTTGTTCCCACAAAGACCGTGTTGTAGTTGCCGAGGTTTTCCAGTAGACTTTGCTGCTTATTGCCTACGACTATGCCTGCAGAAAAGCGTGGGGTCAGGAATCCTATCAAGGATAACATACCTGCGACCGACACAGCGAGAATCAGAAGTTTGATCATTAGCTTATTCATCGCCGAGTTAAAATTGAAAGTAAATAAATTCTCTTTTTCCATATACACCGAAGCCGATTATAGCGACGACGAGCAAGATGTAGACTACCCAGCGTAGTGGCGATTCTCTTTCAAATAACCAATTTCTTCCCCATTCAAACTCCTGTCGTAGCTGGCTGATCATTAGGAAGCAAATGAGAAAGAGGCAGAGCAGTAGTTCGGTGGCCGAGGTACTTCGAAACAGTGTCAGATCGAATTGCTCGGGACGGATTTGAAACGATGCTTTTAGCAGCATAAAGGCTTCTGCCACTGTGTTTGCGCGAAAGAAGACCCAAGCTACACAGACCAAAAAGAAAGTGAGTATAATTTGAAAACATTTAACAAGTGAAAAGCTTGTGGGCTGATTTGACTTGCTTCGATCCGGTTTGGATATCATTCTTTCAATCAGTAAGTAAATGCCGTGCAATGCTCCCCAGATTAGAAAGGTCCAGTTGGCACCATGCCATAGTCCGCTAAGTAGAAAGGTAAGCAATATATTGTAAGACCACTTCCACTTCACAGTGCGATTTCCGCCAAGTGGGATGTACACGTAGTCTCGAAACCAGGAGGAGAGGCTGATGTGCCATCGGTTCCAAAAGTCTCGCAAGGAGGTAGCAAGATAGGGTCTTCTGAAATTTTCCATTAACTCGTATCCCAGCACTTTTGCTGTCCCAATTGCTATGAGTGAATAGCCGGCGAAGTCTCCAAAGATCTGGAAGGCAAAGAAGATGGTGGCAAGAATTACCTGAAGGCCGATAAAGTCAGTAGGACTATTATAGACACCGTCAACCACAGGGGCCAGACGATCGGCTATCACTAGTTTGAGAAAGAAGCCCCATGCCATCATTTTGAGGCCCTTGACCACCCTTTCGTAATCAAATGCAAAGGTCTGTTTGAGCTGCGGCAATAATCTTTGTGGACGCTCTATTGGCCCTGCAACAAGCTGTGGAAAAAAGGAGACGTAAAGCGCAAAATAACCTAGATGCCTCTCGGCCTTTATGTTGCCTTGATAAACCTCAATCGTATAACTGAGTGTCTGAAAAGTGTAGAAGGAGATGCCTACAGGCAGCAGAAATTCCATCAAGGGAAGTTGCAGACCGAATCCCGTCAAGGAGCTTGAAAAGAAATTGTAGTACTTGAAAGTAAAGAGAAGTCCAAGATTGACAAAAAGACTAAGAAAGAGCCATTTCTTTCTACCTGTTTTATGTTGCTCCTTTTCCATTTGGAGCGCTGCAAGGTAATCGACGACAGTAGAGAGCAAGATAAGAACGGCGTATTCTGGACGCCAGCACATATAGAAAAAATAACTGCCCAAAAGCAACAAAACCCATCGAAATTTTGCTGGCAAAACGTAATATAGTAGTACTATGACGACAAAAAAAGCAGCAAAACTCAGTGAATGGAATAACATAGCAAAAAGCCGTAAGTTTGTGCCACAAAGATACTATAATTTTGACGTTGCAGTCTCAATTACACACTGTTACACTCACTAATCGCACCTCGGTACCCAGATGGAAGTCAGCATAGTTATACCTGCCTTTAATGAAGAAGGTAATGTTAGAGAATTACATACTGAAGTCAAAGACGTTTGCCTCGCGCAGGGTTATACTTATGAGATCATCATTGTCGACGATGGGTCTTCAGATCGCACGGCAGAGATTGCTTCCACGTTGCAGCCAATCAAGTTGATTAAGCTGCGAAAGAACTTTGGACAGACGGCTGCTATGGACGCTGGGATCAAAGCCGCTCAGTACGATGTTATCGTGACAATGGATGGGGATCGGCAGAATGATCCGAACGACATCCCTAACTTGATCAACTATTTGATCAAGGAGGATTATGATGTGGTCTCTGGCTGGCGAAAAGACCGCAAAGACCCATTTTTGAAGAAGTTTGTTTCCAGAGGAGCGAATCTACTTCGAAAGATATTGATCAATGATGGCATTCATGATAGTGGTTGTTCATTGAAGGCCTATCGCAAGGAATGCTTCAAGCATATTACACTTTATGGAGAGATGCATCGCTTTATTCCGGCATTGCTAAAGATCAAAGGATATCGTGTTGGTGAGCTGACAGTCAATCATCGTCCTAGAACCGCAGGTGTAACCAAATATAACTGGCGACGTACTATGAAGGGATTTATAGACATGATATCGGTTTGGTTTTGGAATAAATTTGCGAGTCGCCCCTTACACCTGCTTGGTGGTTTGGGCGGACTGCTCATTATTTTGAGTATACCGGCTGCTATCATTACCGTGTTTAATTTCCTAAGAGGTATGGGAATGTCTGAATCGGCCTGGCCCTTACTGACCATGTTTCTCTTTCTCGGAGGCATCCAGATGTTTATCTCAGGAATGTTGGCAGATATTATCCTAAAGAGCTATTTCGAAACCACGAGAGATTCTTCCTATGACGTCAAAGAAGTCATCGACAACAGCTGAGGATAGCGATTTGCTTATGGAAAAGGGGCAAACAAAACAAGAAACGGAGGAGATTGTAGAAATAAGCCTTGCAGATAAGCTGCAAAGCCTCATCCCTGTCTCAATACTTAGCATCTTGCTTCTGGTGATGGGTCACAATATGATCGGGCAAGACTATTTGGTGCTGGGCCTAGGAATATTGCTGGCCATTGGTTCTGCTTTTTTTGGGCAGCGAATCATCAACAAGCAAAGAGAATTGGCACAGAGGATTAGTCTTGCATCTCTGCAAGTACTGCTTTTACTTAACTTGCTACTTGTCTTGTTTGGGCCAGAAGAAATGGCACTCAGTCTCAGGTATATACCAATGTATGCTTTTGGCATTGCAGCTATTTTTGTGCGTCTGAGCTTCCACAGGAAGCTATCAGAATTGACAGACAACTCCAGGCTCAGCAGCTCATTGTTTGCCAAGAGCGGAGTGCTCAGCAAAGTGCTCAGCACTGAAAATATATTGCTTTTTCTTCTTGTGGCCATCGGGATTGCACTTAGGATGTATGACCTGATGTTGCTAGATACTTATCGGGATGAAGATCATCACCTGAGCAGTGCCCGCCTGTTTCTGGAAAGTGGAAGCTTCGATTATCCCCGAGCTGCTTTCCTTTCTTATTTATCTGCATTTGTGGTCCAGATTACAGGAGCAGAGGCCTATCATGAGTATGCTTTTTGGTGTCGCGTACCAGCGACGATTTTCGGGACTTTGGTAGCTGTACCTTTGTATGTTCTTGGCAGAAAAATTTCGCATGGGACTGGATTAGTGGCCGCTGCACTGTGGATTCTGTCCCCCTGGGCTATCGGAATTAGCCGGATTGTTCGGGAGCACCCCTACTATTTGTTTGTTACCATGAGCTACATTGTATTGTTGGTATCTGTATTGGAATGGGTGATCAGCAAACCAAAGGAAAACAGTAAGAAAATACTTGCTGCTGTGATACTGTTGGCCCTGCTCTTTGTATACGCTTTTATTATCGACTGGTTGAGTACCTTGAAGATTAGCGGGATAATCATTGCCGTTGTAACCGCGGCATATATGTTGTCCAATGTGTCAACCTTGCTTCCAAGACTCAAGCAAAACGTGAAATTCCTCATACCTTCAGTGCTTGCAGCTGGAGCCTTCTTGCTTATGGCTAGTCGCAGTAAGTTTGCCAGTCTGAATACAACTCCCGATGTAAGATGGGCTGATACTTTTATGAATCCGAGATTGGACTCGCCAATCCACTGGTGGCACGAACAGTCCCACGACAGCCTGGCAATCTTCTTTCTGGTACTTGCAGCATTGGTGTTTGCAAACCTCTATCGAAGAAAGCAGCACCTGGTGTTTGCCATTTCTTGTTTTGTCTTGATAGCCGCTTATCAGTATTTCTTCAATCGCTATTATGCACCACGATACATTGTGTACGTTTTGCCTTTCTTTGTGTTAACCTTAGCACCGATAATAAGTTTTGGTCTGCGATCCTTCTTTCTGTGGAAGGATCGAATCATCCAAATCGGTGGTACTGCAGCCTGTGGATTACTACTTTTCTTGACCTTCCACCCACAAAACAGTGTTGAAGCAGTCACAAAAAAGAAGTTTCTTGAATCTGGAGCCTTTGCTGTAACTGGGGAGTATCACAACGACAAAGATGTGCTACGAAATTTCCTGGTCGGTTACAATGAAAATATCCTTAGAGAAGAGCCCATTATCACTTCTATATACGAACACTATCTCGCCCATGAATACGGTTTTGAAAAAGAGGTTTATAAGTATAAGTACAAAGACCCTAATCGCTTTGAATTCGTGGATTCGATAATGGCAGCAAACAACACGGGATGGATGATTCTTGATTCCCATCGAAATGGGGCCTGGAAACCGGGCTTCCCCAAGTCGGGTGTTTTTGAACGCAAAGGAATTCCCATAAGGGTAATGAAAAACAGCCAGCTTTGTCAAATCTACCGCTGGAACAAGTTTGGACTGGAAACGGATGAGGAGGCTGATTTTGTCGTGGCAGCATTTGACCCCAAGGTCGACATTGACTTGGCCAAGCCCTGGACAATTTCCTTCTGGCTAAACTACAGCAATTCGCAAGCGGGTAGTCCCTTTACCCTTGGTGAAAACTACTTTGACGGTATCACAATCGACAATAGCCAATCACCAAAAGGAAGTTTGATCTTCCAATATGAGGATGGTGGCAACTGTGCTTATGTCAAGACACCTAGGATCAATAATGAAAAATGGCACCATATCACCTGGTACCAAACAGGTGGTTCTGTGGGAGATGAATACGGTATCTACATCAATGGAAAGCCCTATGAAAAATGCAGAATTCCCAGGGAAAAGAATGGTACAGTAGCCTTCAAAATGCCAAATTTTACGGGAAGACTTCAGGACATGAGAATTTATGACTTTGCACTTTCTGAGCGTCAAATAAATGCGGTCTACCAAAAGAAAGACCTCACTTCAGAGAAATCATATGCTGATCCCAGTATGAATTTCGAACCCATCAATCGCTGGACTGTGGAAGGCGAAGAATTTTAAGCAACATGAAGATACTCTTCCTTAATTATGAATTTCCTCCACTTGGTGGCGGTGCTAGCCCTATTAGCTATGAAATAGCAGAACGCTATGTTGGGCTTGGGCACGAAGTTGCAGTAGTGACCATGGCTTTTGAAGGACTGCCTTCTTTCGAAATGGTCAATGGAATTTCAGTACATCGCGTCAACTGTATCAGGGCGAAAAAAGAAATCTGTCATCCACATGAGATGTTGACCTTCATTGCCAATGGCAAGAAATTTCTCAATCAGCATCTCAGCACGGAAAACTACGATGTCTGCCATAATCACTTTGTCATTCCCACTGGTCTCCTTGCCTTGCATGCCAAAAAGAAGTTTGGCCTAAAGTACATCATCACCAGCCACGGAAGTGATATTCCAGGATACAATAATGATCGATTTAAGTTTTTACACCTCTTCACAAAACCCATCTTAAGGTCGATCCTAAAACAATCCAGTGGCAATTTTTCAGGTTCCAACTATTTGGCAAATCTGGCCAATAGCAATCTCAATCCGCCTATCCCCTATCAGACTATTCGCGAAGGCTTTCATAGCGATTTGTACGAGCCTAAGGAAAAGAAAAACATTATCCTATCTACAGGTCGACTTCTGCAACGAAAAGGATTTCAGTACCTGATTGAGGCTGTTAGTCATCGCGACACCGGATATGAGGTGCATATCTGTGGGGACGGTCCAATGATGGAGCAATTGAAGGCCTTGGCGGAAAAGAGCAAAACCAAAGTAGTCTTTCATGGCTGGATAGATAATCAATCCAAAGAATACAAAAACCTACTTGAGAGCGCAGCCATCTATAGTCTGGTCTCTGCCAAAGAAAACGCAAGCAAGTCATTGTTGGAGGCAATGAGCGCAGGATGCGCCACTATTACCTCAAACATGGCAGGATGCCCAGAATCTGTGGGTGATGCAGGTATCACTATAGCTCCTGAAGACCCCATGGCACTGCGAAAAGTGCTTGAAGATTTGATGGCCGATGAAAGCAAGATTTCTACCCTGGGAGAGCTGGCCAGAAAGCGAATCCTGGAAACATATAACTGGGATGTACTGATCAAAGAATATGAATCGGTACTGACAAAAGTATCCCAAAACTCCGCAACTACTGTCGCTTAGACCTGCAATAAATGAAAGTTCTTCACATCATAGATTCAATGGGGCTTGGTGGAGCCCAGACTATCCTTAAGTCCGTACTCGAATGTCAACAGGAAAACAGCGATCTTCACCTGTACGCGCTGCGTACGAAAGGCATCACCATGGGAGTGGATCATCCGAATGTAATTGTCAACCCTTCTACTGCCAAATACTCCTTTGCACCATTGAAGCCATTAAAGGAGTTGATCGAAAAGCAAAATATCCAAGTACTGCACTGTCACCTTTTTCGCTCTGAGGTCTTTGGATACTTGCTCAAGAAGAGACACTTCCCTAACATCAAGCTTATCTACCATGAGCATGGACAGATCGTAAAAAGCGATACCAATCGTGCAACCGAAGACTTGATGTACAACCGCTTTAATAAGCACAGCCAGCGATCGGTCGATATGTTCATCTCCGTTTCTGAGGCCATGAGCAGCTTCTTGCGCAAAAACGCCGACATCAAGGACCACAAGATCAAAACCTTGCTCAATTTTGTTGATCTTCAGAAATTCAATCCAAAGAATTTACCTTCTGACCTAAGCAACTTCCGGAAGAAATATCAGCTCTCCGATGATCAGTTTATCGTAGGTTTTGCTGGGAGACTGATCCCTCGAAAAGGCTGGAAGGAGTTTCTGGAAATGGCAAAAATCCTAAAGGATCAAAATCCCAAAATGCGCTTCCTTCTAGCTGGCGACGGCAGCGATAAAGAGCCCATGCTACAACTCTCCAAAGAGCTGGGATTGCAAGAGGAGCTTCGCTATCTGGGCTACGTGGACAATATGCTTGAGTTTTACGCAGCCCTTGATTGCTTTTGCATGCCCTCCCATTTTGAAGGTCTTCCGATGTCTCAACTAGAAGTCATGGCCCTGGGTGTACCACTGATCACCACCAATGGCCCAGGAATGGATGAAGTACCAAGAGATCAAATTGATGCCTTGTTCTGCCAACTATACAAGCCTGAGGACATGGCAAAAAAAGTAAGTACCTTAGCTGGTGATAGCCAACTAGCAGAAAATCTTGTGCAAAACAGTCTCAAAAGAGTCAAAGACTATGGGCTAATCAGTTATGTCGAAAAACTCAATAAACTGTATCAGGAAGTCTAGCCGAAGTGCTAGCGCAAACCACATGTCCATGAAGCTCTCTTTCGTAGGTATCGGTGCCCCCAAAGCAGGCACTACACAGTTGGCAGAGATGATCGCTGCCCATCCTGAACTATGCCTATCCGAACCCAAAGAGGTGCATTACTTCAACAAGATTCAATCCTATATTCACGGCAAGGACAATCCTAATTTCGACCAGGATCTAGACTGGTACCAAAAGCACTTTGCCCACTGCTCAGCAGGTGCAAAAATCGGCGAGTTTTCTACGGGATATATGTATGACCGCAATGTGGCACAGCGCATTAAGCAATTGGCTCCCGATGTCAAAATCATCGCCTGTCTTCGTGAACCTGTCTCCAGAGCCTATTCACAGTTTACAATGCATCGCTATTACCTACAGAAGGAAAACAGAAGCTTTGAAGAGACTATTGCTGATCAGAGTGAGTACATTGAAAAGGGACGATACTACCAGCAACTCATGCCATATTTCGAGGCCTTTCCAAAGCAGCAGATATTCGTGGTGCTCCTAAAAGACTTGAAACAAGACGCGGCAAAAGTTGCTAGAGAATTGTACGCGTTTCTAGAAGTCGATGCAGACTTCCAACCTCCAAACCTACACGCAAGAGCCAATGCAGCCAAAGCATCAAAATACCGTTTTATATCGGAGTGGATGGGCTATGGAGCAAAGCTGTTTGTCGCCCTTGGATTGTCTGGTCTACTCGCCTGGCTAAAGCGAAAAGGACTCAAAAAATGGATCATCGAAAACAATAGCAAGCAAGTTGACTATCCACAATTATCAAAGAGAAAAAAACAGGAACTAAGTACCTTCTTCCAAGAAGACATTGCCAAACTAGAAGTACTAATTGATCGGGACCTGAGTCACTGGAAACTGCATGATGAAAAATAAAGTGCATTTTATCGGAATCGGTGCCGCCAAGGCTGGCACCACCTGGCTGGCTGACAACTTGCGTAAACATCCAGAGGTTTTCTTCCCGGAAGAGAAGGAATTGACCTATTTCAATCAGACCTTGTTGCGCATGCCGGGTGTCAAAAATCCTCGCGCATTAAATGGACTTGACTGGTACCATTCCTTCTTCAAAGCAGCCGCAAGTGGTCAAATGTGGGGGGAGATTTCCGTACAATACATGGCCGTGGCAGGCACTGAAAATCACATATATCAATACAATCCTAAAGCAAAAATCATCGCCCTTTTGCGCGATCCTCCAAAGCAGGTATTCTCGCACTTTCAATACTTGCGACAACGTGGAGTGTTAAAACAAGAGCAGCTTGCATCGGCCATTGAAGACCGTCCCGACCTTCTTGCCAGCACCCACTACTACCGACAACTCCTACCCTATTTTCAGCTATTCCCCAAGGAAAATATTCTTGTCATCTTGTTTGAAGACATGATTAAAAACAAGAAAAAGTACTACCATCAAGTTACGGAATTTCTAGGTTTGAGTGAATTCTATCCAGAAGGGCTTGAAGCAAAGTCTAATGAGACAAAGGCCGCCAAACTTGGCGGGCTCACTTACCTCATACAAAACACCAGACAGTTCATCACTCGCAATGGCCTGGAGTTTATCATCCCTTTTCTGCGCGCTATCGGTGTTGTGCAATTAGGCACGCTGATTCGTGACAAATGGAATGTAAAGAAGATTGATGACAAACCAAAACTTGATCCAGTACTGGAGCAAGAGATGCGCGCATTTTATCTCGAAGATATTCTGGCTTTGGAAAAGTTAATTGACAGAGATCTAAGTCACTGGAAACCCAAAAGCCACTAACATTGTCAGAATCAAAAACATTCAATAAAAAGCTAAAGAAAGAAACAGCCTGGAGTTTTGCGACTAAGGGTATTACATTCCCACTCTTCTTTGCCCTCAACATACTTCTGGCAAGAACGATGGGGCCAGATCTCTTTGGCACCTGGTCATACTTCTATTCGTATTTCTCCATCCTACTTTTGTTCTCCTACTTCGGTGTACGGGCTTCTACAAAGTTTTTGGCAGAGTACAATGGCACCGAATACCTGGGGGAAATCATCAATAAAGTTGTCCAACTCAGAATCCTTGCTAGCACCCTGTTCGCCATCTTTGCTTTCGCGATCGCAGAGCCACTAGCAGAACTGATTAAACGTCCCGAGTTTACGCCATACTTCCGCTGGAGTAGCCTGATGATCTTCTTCCTATCTTTCACTGAGTTCCTAAAAGGAGCCTTTCAAGGCCTTCATCGCATCCGCTATAATTTTGTGGTAAACTGCCTCGAACATGGAACAAAGTTGCTACTAGTCGCTGTTGCACTCTACTGCGGAGCTGGCTTTATCGGCATCATTCAGGCTATTGCAATTGCCGGAGCAATTGCCACTGTCTTTTGCACATTCCTACTTTACAGCAATTTCTTCGTTAAGGGAAAGAGCTTCGGAGAGGAGCCCATCATGACTCGGATCATCAAGTATTCCATTCCATTGATGATGATCTCGATCGGATTTTTGATCGCTACAGAAATCGACACCCTAATGCTCGGCATGCTGACCACAGACAAAGAGGTCGGCCTTTACTCCATTGCCAAGCAGCTCATCACAAAACTGCCGCATATTAGTATGGCAATTGCTATGGGAAGCATGCCGATCTTCGCAAAAATGAACAAAGACAATGTAAAGAAACTGCGACAACACTTCAGAAGACTTCTAATGGTCAATGCAGGACTGTTTGGCTTCATCATCCTGGCAATTCTACTAACATCACCCTTCTTCATTCCCCTGATTTACGGTGCCGATTATGCTGCTGCGGTATTGCCATTGCGCATCCTTTGTGCCTACTTACTTTGCGCTACCTTTCTCTCCTACTTCAACTCTTTCCTTGATTACCGTGGCCTGGCGAAACGTAGGATGTACAATCTCTTCTTTTCTACTTTAGTCAATATTGGCCTCAACTACGCACTGATTCCAAAGTATGGTGCCACAGGTGCAGCAATCGCCACCAGTATATCCTATTTCCCATATCTAATGTTGAACATATGGGAAACCCGACAATCCTTTAAACAAGCAGAATTAGCCTTGGATTGATTTGTTTTTTTTGGGCCTACCCCTCCGTTCCTTGCGTTTGCAGCTAAAGCTGCGCACTCCAGTCACTGCGGGTCGCGCTATCCGTTATTATTCACCTTGTAGCTAGCGGTTCGGCTAGCACTGCCTGAGGTCTGCTCGTTCCTCACAGCCCTCATGCAGCACGCCTCACACGCTATCTCCGGCGGCTCATACCACTTCTATCGCTTAGGCATCAAAGTGTTCGTAAAGGGCTACTGGTTTTCGTCCTGTTTACCAGGCAAATCGGGCACTATATGGTCCGGCATTTCCCAATTGTCTTGCACGGGGAAACCCATCGACGGCTCAATTCCCTTTTCTATTTTCTCGCGAAGACGCCTTAACTTACCTCGCATTTTTTTCTTTATCTCGGGTTGTTCTTCTGATAGGTCTTTCGTTTCCAATGGATCTTTATCAATCGCAAAAAGTTGGTTATTGACCAACTTCCATTTTGGCGTCACCAATGCCTTTCGTCCCAGGTAAAACGATCTTTTATCATCCTTGCTACCATCTATGATAGTAGCCAGAACATCCACACCATCTGGTTTTTTCTGACCTTGTGATGCATCGGTGAGTTCTGCCAGGGTCTTCCAGATATCAACGTGACCATGGACTTCGTCAAACTTAGACCCTGCGGCGATTCTTGCGGGCCACCAGAATACGGCAGGCACTCTTACCCCGCCTTCAAACAAGCTCCCCTTGGCACCCTTTAGCGGCAAATTACTTCCTCCCTGAATCATCGAAGCTCCATTATCACTATAAAAAATAACTAATGTGTTATCTGCTACTCCCTTCTTCTTCAAAGCCTTCATTACGGCGCCAATGGCTCTGTCCATTCCGGTTACCATTGCCTTGTAGGTTTGGCGTTTGCTATTGCCTCGTCCACGTTCCATGGTATTGGTTGCTTTCTTCTTTACCCCACCACCATCAGCAAACACCCCTTTAGCAGGGTCAAAGCCGTTTAAGAGCAAATCTTCATCTGTTGCCTGCAGAGGCTCATGAGGAGCATTAAAAGGCAGATAAATGAAAAAGGGCGAATCTTCGGAGGCATTCTCGATAAACTTCACAGCCTCCGCTGCTAGCAAATCTGTACTGTAGCCCTCTTCCCGAACAGATTCGAAGTTTCGATGCCAATCGCGCTGCCTTCGTCTGGTATGTTCAAAGTAATCAATATTACCACTATAATGTCCGTAGAAATGCGTAAAACCCTGATTGAGTGGATGGAACTTCACATGCGCATGTCCAAGATGCCACTTCCCAAAACAAGCCCGTTCCTCATATCCAGCCGAGGCCAACATCTCTGGCAACAGGAATTCATCACGAGGTAGACCATCTCGACGCTCTGGTGTTAGCACACCATTAGTCAGACCAAGTCGGCCGGGGTAACGCCCAGTCATCAATGCTACCCGTGAAGGGGTACAGGTATTGGATACATAGAACCTGTTCATACTTGCCCCTTCGGCCGCCAGACGATCAATATTGGGAGAAACGATCTCTGGATTGTTAAAGCCTACATCGTTCCAGCCCATATCATCTGCAAGCAATATTACGATATTAGGTTTCTGCCGACTTGCGACTTTAACCGGCTCTACTTGCTTCTCTTCTGAGGAGGCTCCACAAGCACACACTAAGCACAAGCAGAAAAACAAAATGCCGCAGCAGCTAACCGCTGAAATGCCTTCAAAGAGCCCTAATCGCCAATGGTGTCCTAACATGCTTTTATGATCGTTTTAACTTCGGATAAGCTAACAAACATAGATAAATTAGCAAGGCAATGATAGATATTATCCAACCCAATGTGAGATTCGGAGGGGCATATCGCAATATGATCTTATGTGTTCCAGCATCCTTCAGGTCCAGGCCCAGAAACCCCACATTTATGCAAGCTGGCTTCGTGGCTTTCCCGTTCACAGTAGCAGACCAACCTCTGTCAAATGGAATGGAGAAAAAAAGCATGCGTCTACCTGAGACTTCAATGGAGCCCTCGATTTGATTGTGGCTAAACTTTTCCACATTGAATACACCGCGTTCATGTCCGGTGTCTGCAGTGAATTCCTGGAAATCATACTCAGCACTAATTTGCGCAGGATTGAATCGGTCTAATCCTCCCAAGCCCCGAGTGGCCTCATCTGGAATAAAAGCCTTCAACAAAGCAATTCCCCGCTGTTTATTCTCCAGCCCTTCGAAATCAGATTGCACCATAAACTTGTCATAGGCAAAACCCAGGGGAAGAGCGTGCTTGTTCTTAAGTACTTTCACATCTCCAAAGCGAGCTACTTCCTGTGCATAGCCATACTCTTCATAGAATGAGGACTCTTGCTTACTCAAGTTGTACTTAACAGCTAAAAGTGGTTGTAGGATTGGCCGGCTTCTTACTCCTGAAAGCCACTTGAGTTGATTCAATGATTTCTCCTTCATCTCACCTACAGCCTCAAGAAACTTGATGTAGTAAGGATTGTTAAAAGAAGCGTAAGAAGTAGTACCAAAGTAGCCTTGAGCCTTGGTATCATTGAGACCGTAGTGAGCCGCCAAAGAGGATGTATAGTCCTTTTCTACTCTGTAAAATCCGTTTTCCTGCTGATCAATAAAGGCGAGTGCCTCCTTCGTGTAGTCATTGTATCCCGTCCTTGCTTCGAATTCCTTCGAACTGAGAAAAACACGATCATTTACAGTCGAATAGGCAACAAAGGTCAACTCTGCACAAACTAGAATCAGTAAAACTCCAGGAACCCAGGATCTAAACGACTGCCTCGTCAAAGCAAGCAACAGCAGGCTCTCCACTAGCAAAATTGCAATGGAGGTAAATAATAGACCTTCCTGCAAAAGATCACGATCCAGCAGATAAGGAAGCATAGCCAACACTGCAAAGAAAAGCATGCTAAGTAGTAGCACAGCCTTGTTTGGTCCCTGACGCTCAGGATCAAGCACTGCTTCCAAGCCCTGTGCGGCGACATACAGCAAGCTCAAGGGGAAGAAAAGAGAGACCCCACTCTTGTACAAATCACCTGAAAACAAATAGAAACTATAGCGAAAATAGGGGAAGATGATCAAAAGAACCCAAAATGAGAGCAGCGAGACGTACGCCAATCGCACCTTTGGTTTGGCAGAAGCAATGGCCTGTGGTACAAGCAAAAGTGTCAGAATACCGCAATAAAACAAGGGGGCTTCCAGATAATTCCGCCAACCTACAAAAGAACTACCGTTCCCCATCAGATCGTTGCCAAACAGTCGGGCGATAGCAGTAAGATAGTGTGATTGGCTTTCCAGGCCGAACAAGGTCGCATTTTCCAAACTTCCATCCGCAGTTAGCCCGGTACCTAGACGAGGACTATTCAAGATGCGATCAATTGCCGAAAACCAACCTGCCATATTCAAGGCAACTCCAAGCAGTCCGAGACCAAGCAATACTAAGACCTTCCTGGCTAATTTTTGCCCATTAAGCTCAAGTTCCAAAGTACGCACCAGACCGTAGAGCACAAAGAATACTGTATGGAAGAAGAGATTGGGGCCAACACCAACCCAGTAGACCGCTAGTGGAAAGAACCACCAGCGCCCTTTCAAGAGATACTGCTCAAAAGCAAACAATAGAAAAACGGCATTAAGGATCAACAAGGAATGGCCATACCAACTTGTTCCGACGATCATATAACCAGTCAGGCCAGCGCAAAGGGCACAAAGCAAACTGACAAATCCACTAAGACCAATCGTCCTTAGATAAGCAAAGAAACAGATTCCTGTAAGCAAAATTTTGACACACTCCTGATAGATGATGCGATAGCCAAGATCTGAGACTGGAATCCAAGCAGTCAACCAATCCACAGGATGGTAGTAGTAGCCACTGAAAAGATTCTGGCCAATTCCCTGAAAAAAACTCCATATCGGCTTGCAGCCTTCGGCGGCAGCATAGCGTTGCTCATGCAGCATTGCGGGATAAAACTGATTGAGGGTATCACTACCTATATCTTTGAAAAGATACAGGTCTATGCCGAGCAGAACATCCCAAAATACAAGTGCGATGATAACACCCAGGAGGCCAAACAACATGAAACCTGCATATTTGCCTGATAACTGAGCAATGTTTGGAGCATGAGAAGCTTCTAGCTGCTTAATTTCATCTATTTCTCCCCTCTTTTCGATATCTCCTGGCATGGATGAGCTAGAATTTTCGATTCATTTAGGTTATACAACCAGAAAAAGCTACAAATTAGCGAAAAAATTGCTAGTGGCTACAATGCTCAATTGAGCCCTTTTATTAATTTCTTGCAAAAAACTACAATGAAAGTACTTGTCACAGGTGGGAGCGGCTATATCGGAAGTCACACAATCGTCGACCTAATCGATCACAATATTTTGCCAGTTTCTGTCGATAACTTTTCGCGTTCTTCTTCAGAAACTCTAGAAGGAATTCAAAAGATTTGTAAGCAGTCCATCAACAATTATGACATTGACATCAGTCAGGCTGACGAATTAAGAAAAATCTTTGAACTAGAAGGAGATATCACAGGTATCATCCACTTTGCTGCCTTCAAGTTTGTAGGTGAATCTGTCAAAGAGCCCCTCTTGTATTATCGCAACAATCTAAATGGACTCATCAACCTGCTGGACTGTGTCAAAAAGTATAATATTCAGCAGTTTGTATTTTCTTCAAGTTGCACAGTGTATGGAAACCCAGATCAACTCCCTGTAAATGAGCAATCCCCTATCCTGCCTTCACAATCTCCCTATGGCGCCACCAAGCAAATGTCAGAGCAAATCATCCGTGACTTTGCACAGAACAGCTCTTGCAAGTTTAGCTTGCTCCGGTACTTTAATCCTATCGGAGCACATCCTTCTGCAATGATCGGGGAAGGATCAAAATTCCCACCGGAGAATCTAATGCCAATTCTGACAGAAACTGCTCTGGGGCTTCGAAAATCACTGACCGTGTTTGGTGGAGATTACCCAACCAGAGATGGAACTTGTGTACGCGATTACATTCATGTTATGGACATTGCACATGCACATACAAAAGCCCTTAGTTTGCACTTTCAGAATCAGAATGTACAAACCTTCAATTTGGGATCTGGGCAGGGTGTCACCGTGCTAGAGCTGATTTCCGCTTTTGAAAAGGCAACGGGAATCAAACTAAACTATGAAATTGGAGAGCGTCGTCCGGGCGATGTTGTGGCAGTATATGCCGACAACAGAAAGGCCAGAGAAATTCTTGGTTGGGAGCTTAAATACTCTCTGGAAGAGATGATGTCTACTGCCTGGCAATGGCAGCTAAAGAAAAATGCCTAGTGCTGCGTAAACGAAATTCGTAACACCTTTGAGGAGCTTATCTTTTTGTCAGACAAGGCGCGAGGAGG